>NZ_JBJQKY010000009.1:0-179661 GCF_046486595.1 Escherichia sp. WS3063 | reverse complement strand
GGCGCGATTTAGCCCCGACATAGCCCCACTGTTCGTCCATTTCCGCGCAGACGATGACGTCACTGCCCGGCTGTATGCGCGAGGTTACCGACTGCGGCCTGAGTTTTTTAAATGGCGGAAAATCGTGTTGAGGCCAACGCCCATAATGCGGGCGGTTGCCCGGCATCCAACGCCATTCATGGCCATATCAATGATTTTCTGGTGCGTACCGGGTTGAGAAGCGGTGTAAGTGAACTGCAGTTGCCATGTTTTACGGCAATGAGAGCAGAGATAGCGCTGATGTCCGGCGGTGCTTTTGCCGTTACGCACCACTCCGTCAGTAGCTGAACAGGAGGGACAGCTGATAGAAACAGAAGCCACTGGAGCACCTCAAAAACACCATCATACACTAAATCAGTAAGTTGGCAGCATCACCAGATGTTTAATGTCTTCACCAAAACCGCGAGCGGTGTTACAGCCCGTGAGCAGCGCACTGGCAAGCAAAACAAGAACGATAAGGCGTTTCATCATCTCTGACCTGAATAAGTGATGGTGCAGCCTGCAGGCCGCACCACAACCGCATTACTTCACGCGAGAGACGTATTCACCAGAGCGGGTATCCACTTTGATGACTTCGCCGATCTGCACGAACAGCGGAACTTTAACCACAGCGCCAGTAGACAGGGTAGCTGGTTTGCCGCCAGTACCTGCGGTATCACCTTTCAGGCCCGGATCGGTATCAACGATTTCCAGTTCAACGAAGTTCGGCGGAGTAACGGAGATCGGCTGACCATTCCACAGAGTTACGATACACTCTGCCTGATCAAGCAGCCATTTCGCGTTGTCGCCAATTGCTTTTGCGTCAGCAGACAGCTGCTCGAAAGTTTCGTTGTTCATGAAGTGCCAGAACTCACCGTCGTTGTACAGGTAAGTCAGGTTCATATCGACAACATCAGCGCCTTCAGCGGAATCAGTAGATTTGAAGGTTTTTTCTACGCGAGTACCGGTCAGCAGACGACGCAGTTTAACGCGAGCAAATGCCTGGCCTTTACCCGGTTTTACGAATTCACTCGCTTCAACCGCGTAAGGTTCGCCGTCTAACATGATTTTAAGACCAGCACGAAAATCGTTGCTATAGTACGTTGCCATAAGGCCCTCTGAAATTTGTTAATTGGTAGCTAAGCCACAAAATGGCGCATATTGTAACCCTAAATACCCCATCCAGAGAAGATTGGTTAACGCAACTTGCCGATGTTGTGACCGATCCTGATGAACTTCTGCGTCTTTTGAATATAGACGCGGACGAAAAACTGTTGGCCGGACGCAGCGCCAAAAAGCTGTTTGCCCTGCGTGTGCCCCGCTCATTTATCGATCGCATGGAGAAAGGCAATCCGAACGATCCGCTTTTGCGTCAGGTAATTACCTCGCAAGATGAGTTTGTCGTCGCGCCCGGATTCTCCACCGACCCGCTGGAAGAACAGCACAGCGTAGTGCCTGGTTTGTTGCATAAATACCACAACCGGGCGCTTTTGCTGGTCAAAGGCGGCTGCGCGGTAAATTGCCGCTATTGCTTCCGTCGCCACTTCCCCTATGCCGAAAATCAGGGCAACAAGCGTAACTGGCAAACTGCACTTGAGTATGTTGCTGCGCATCCGGAACTGGACGAGATGATTTTCTCCGGCGGCGATCCGCTGATGGCGAAAGATCACGAGCTGGACTGGTTGCTCACACAACTGGAAGCCATCCCGCATATCAAACGTCTGCGGATTCACAGCCGTCTGCCGATTGTGATCCCGGCACGCATCACAGATGCGCTGGTTGAACGCTTTTCTCATTCTACGCTGCAAATCTTGCTGGTGAATCACATCAACCATGCCAATGAGGTAGATGAAACATTCCGTCAGGCGATGGCTAAGTTGCGCCGGGTGGGCGTTACTTTGCTGAACCAGAGCGTTCTGTTACGTGGTGTGAACGATAACGCGCAAACGCTGGCAAACCTGAGTAATGCATTGTTCGATGCGGGCGTGATGCCGTATTACCTGCATGTGCTCGATAAAGTACAGGGCGCGGCGCATTTTATGGTGAGTGATGACGAAGCACGGCAGATTATGCGTGAGTTGCTGACACTGGTGTCGGGATATCTGGTGCCTAAACTGGCGCGAGAAATTGGCGGCGAACCCAGCAAAACGCCGCTGGATCTCCAGCTACGCCAGCAGTAACTGATTAAACAGGGAAGTTTAATCTTTGCACGTTGCATAACCTTTAATTATTCATATACATTGCTGTTGTTACTCTTTATATAATCAACACCAATAATTAACCTTTCTTTTCTGTTTATATAGAGTGAGTACGGCTATTTATGTTATTTTAACAACTATTACTACCAAGCCCATTTATCTGGCTTATAAACTAAAATTAATTATTTAATTGAGAAATGGTTAGGGAGAACCTACATGGCCATAAGCATCAAGGGTGTTAATACCGGTGTTATTCGCAAGAGTAATAATTTCATTGCACTGGCGCTGAAAATTAAAGAGCCTCGCAATAAAGAATCGTTGTTGTTTCTGTCTGTCATGGAACTGCGCGACCTTCTGATTGCGCTGGAAAGCCGTTTGCATCAAAAGCATAAACTGGATGCTGCTGCACGCCTTCAGTATGAGCAAGCTCGCGATAAAGTCATTAAGAAAATGGCAGAAAATATCCCAGAAATTCTGGTTGATGAGCTTAAAAATGCCGATATTAATCGTCGGGTTAACACGCTGGAACTTACCGATAATGAGGGTGAAAATCTTACCTTCGTATTAACGCTACATGACGGTAGCAAATGTGAGTTAGTCATCAATGAATTGCAGATTGAAATGCTGGCGCGAGCAATCATTCATGCAATTAATAATGCGGAAATGCGTGAACTGGCATTACGTATTACCTCACTGTTAGATTTCCTGCCGTTATACGACGTTGACTGCCAGGACAATGGCAATCTGGAATATGACACCTATTCCCAACCGGAATGGAAACATAACTTGTTCAACCATTATCTGGCGGTGCTTTACCGCTTTAAAGATGAAAGTGGCAAAGAACAATTTAGCGGCGCAGTGGTGAAAACGCGTGAAGCAACGCCGGGTAAAGAAGTGGAGGCGATCACTCGCCGAATGCTTGATTTCAGCCCACGACTGAAAAAACTCGCGGGTGTACCATGTCAGGTCTATGTTCGCACCGTAGCGGCAAATAACGCCCAACCGCTAACCCAGGATCAATGCTTACGCGCGCTGCATCACTTACGTGTTCAATCCACCAGCAAAACGGCACCGCAGGCGAAATAATCCCATCTGTTTTACTACGAGGCTGGAAGTATCCAGCCTCTGGATCACATCAGTTCGGGCACTTATAAACCTGACCGATAATCTGGCTATCCGTCGGGACAAAACTGGACAACATTCCCTGCGACGGGCTGCTGATGCCATAAATCACGTTACCGCCCATTGCAGCCGCCTGGTTGCGCAGATCGTTTGCTGCGCCGCGCATAGAACCGCCTTCTTCTCCGTGTTGCCCGGAAAGCCAGTTGCTTTGCTTACCTGTCGCAGTACCAATCAGCTGACACTCTGCACCTGGCTGCTCGTCCACAATGCGTACACTCTGACCGGCAGCACTCAATTCGTTGCTGGAGCTACAACCCGCCATCAGTAGCGCGGCACCGACAATCCCTGCTAAGTATTTTACGTGCATGTTATTCCCCATAATCAATGAGCTGGACGCCACTCGCGTCTGTGTGTGAATCTTATACTAAAAAGATGACTAAAAGAAAAACCCCCAGACATTTCTGCCCGGGGGTTTGTTTATTTCTGCGAGGTGCAGGGCAATTACATCATGCCGCCCATGCCACCCATGCCGCCCATACCGCCAGCAGCGCCTAAGTCAGCTGCATCGTTTTTCGGCAGGTCGGTAACCATGCACTCGGTGGTGATCATCAGGCCAGCCACAGAAGCCGCGTACTGCAGAGCAGAACGGGTTACTTTAGTTGGATCCAGGATACCCATGTCGATCATGTTGCCGTATTCTTCGGTTGCTGCGTTGTAACCGTAGTTGCCGTCGCCGCCTTTAACGGTGTTAGCAACAACAGACGGTTCTTCGCCGCAGTTCAGGACGATCTGACGCAGCGGAGCTTCCATTGCACGCAGTGCAACTTTGATACCCACGTTCTGGTCTTCGTTCTGACCACGCAGGTCAGCCAGTTTAGACGCTACGCGGATCAGCGCAACACCACCACCAGCAACCACGCCTTCTTCTACCGCAGCACGGGTCGCGTGCAGGGCATCTTCAACGCGTGCTTTTTTCTCTTTCATTTCAACTTCGGTAGCAGCACCTACTTTGATAACTGCAACGCCGCCTGCCAGTTTCGCTACGCGCTCCTGCAGTTTTTCACGGTCGTAGTCAGAAGTTGCTTCTTCAATCTGCTGACGGATCTGAGCAACACGGCCCTGGATTGCAGCTTCTTCACCCACGCCATCGATGATGGTGGTAGTGTCTTTGTTGATCACAACACGTTTAGCCTGACCCAGGTCTTCCAGGGTTGCTTTTTCCAGCTCCATACCGATCTCTTCAGAGATTACGGTACCGCCAGTCAGGGTTGCGATATCCTGCAGCATAGCTTTACGACGATCGCCGAAGCCCGGAGCTTTAACCGCAGCAACTTTCACGATGCCACGCATGGTGTTAACAACCAGAGTTGCCAGCGCTTCGCCTTCAACATCTTCAGCGATGATCAGCAGCGGTTTGCCTGCTTTGGCAACAGCTTCCAGAACCGGCAGCATTTCGCGGATGTTGGAGATTTTCTTGTCAGCCAGCAGGATGAACGGGCTTTCCAGTTCTACTGCGCCAGTTTCCGGCTTGTTGATGAAGTAAGGAGACAGGTAGCCACGGTCGAACTGCATACCTTCAACCACGTCCAGTTCGTCCTGCAGACCGGTACCGTCTTCAACGGTGATAACACCTTCTTTACCGACTTTGTCCATCGCTTCAGCGATCAGTTTACCTACGGTTTCGTCGGAGTTAGCGGAGATGGTACCAACCTGAGCAATCGCTTTAGAGTCAGAGCACGGTACGGACAGCGCTTTCAGTTCTTCAACTGCAGCGGTAACAGCTTTGTCGATACCACGTTTCAGGTCCATCGGGTTCATGCCCGCAGCAACAGCTTTCAGACCTTCAGTGATGATAGCCTGAGCCAATACGGTTGCAGTGGTGGTACCGTCGCCTGCAGCGTCGTTCGCTTTAGAGGCAACTTCTTTCACCATCTGCGCCCCCATATTTTCGAACTTGTCTTCCAGTTCGATTTCACGAGCAACGGAAACACCATCTTTGGTGATGGTCGGTGCACCGAAAGATTTATCCAGAACTACGTTACGGCCTTTCGGACCGAGGGTAACTTTCACTGCATCTGCCAGTACGTTTACGCCGCGCAGCATTTTCACACGAGCGTCGTTACCGAATTTTACGTCTTTAGCTGCCATTATCTTTATTCCTTAAATTCGTATGTTCAGTGTCGTGCGCGGATTACGCTTCAACAATTGCCAGAATGTCGCTTTCGGACATGATCAACACTTCTTCATTGTCGATCTTCTCAGATTTCACACCGTAGCCATCGTTGAAAATAACGATGTCGCCAACTTTCACATCCAGCGGCTTCACTTCGCCATTTTCAAGGATACGGCCATTGCCGACAGCCAGCACTTCGCCGCGGGTGGATTTAGCCGCTGCAGAGCCGGTCAGAACGATGCCGCCAGCAGATTTAGTTTCAACTTCTTTACGCTTGACGATCACGCGATCATGCAATGGACGAATATTCATTGATAACTCTCCTTTGAGAAAGTCCGTATCTGTTATGGGTGACGCCGGAGCTTACGTGGTTTCCCGGCTGGTGACCAGAGAAATGGGGATGAGGCTTCGCCCCTTCAAGGGGGAAAAAGAAAAAAAATTCTGATCAGCACAAAATCGGGTGAAAACCCTGATTCACCTCACATTTCATCGCAATTTCTTCATCACCGTCATAAGCGAATCTGATTGTGCTACCATCGAAAATCTACGCAGTTGCCCATAATTTGGGCGCAATCGGACATCAACCCATGAGTGGACTCAAACAAGAACTGGGGCTGGCCCAGGGCATTGGCCTGCTATCGACGTCATTATTAGGCACTGGCGTGTTTGCCGTTCCTGCGTTAGCTGCGCTGGTAGCGGGCAATAACAGCCTGTGGGCGTGGCCCGTTTTGATTATCTTAGTGTTCCCGATTGCGATTGTGTTTGCGATTCTGGGTCGCCACTATCCCAGCGCAGGCGGTGTCGCGCACTTCGTCGGTATGGCGTTTGGTTCGCGGCTTGAGCGAGTCACCGGCTGGTTGTTTTTATCGGTCATTCCCGTGGGTTTGCCTGCCGCGCTACAAATTGCCGCCGGGTTCGGCCAGGCAATGTTTGGCTGGCATAGCTGGCAACTGTTGTTGGCAGAACTCGGTACGCTGGCGCTGGTGTGGTATATCGGTACTCGCGGTGCCAGTTCCAGTGCTAATCTACAAACAGTTATTGCCGGACTTATCGTCGCGCTGATTGTCGCTATCTGGTGGGCGGGCGATATCAAACCTGCGAATATCCCCTTCCCTGCACCTGGTAATATCGAACTTACCGGGTTATTTGCTGCGTTATCAGTGATGTTCTGGTGCTTTGTCGGTCTGGAGGCATTTGCCCATCTTGCCTCGGAATTTAAAAATCCAGAGCGTGATTTTCCTCGTGCTTTGATGATTGGTCTGCTGCTGGCAGGATTAGTCTACTGGGGCTGTACGGTAGTCGTCTTACACTTCGACGCCTATGGTGAACAAATGGCCGCGGCAGCATCGCTTCCAAAAATTGTAGTGCAACTGTTCGGTGTAGGAGCGTTATGGATTGCCTGCGTGATTGGCTATCTGGCCTGCTTTGCCAGTCTCAACATTTATATACAGAGCTTCGCCCGCCTGGTCTGGTCGCAGGCGCAACATAATCCTGACCACTACCTGGCACGCCTCTCTTCTCGTCATATCCCGAATAATGCCCTCAATGCGGTGCTCGGCTGCTGCGTGGTGAGCACGTTGGTGATTCATGCTTTAGAGATCAATCTGGACGCTCTTATTATTTATGCCAATGGCATCTTTATTATGATTTATCTGTTATGCATGCTGGCAGGTTGTAAATTATTGCAAGGACGTTATCGACTACTGGCGGTGGTTGGCGGGCTGTTATGCGTTCTGTTACTGGCAATGGTCGGCTGGAAAAGTCTCTATGCGCTGATCATGCTGGCGGGGTTATGGCTGTTTCTGCCAAAACGAAAAACGCCGGAAAATGGCATAACCACATAATCCGGCGTTTCGACATTAATCCTGGCGATCGTCTTTATGATCAAGGCGGTCGCGGTCATCATCCTTTCTCTGGTACTCACCATCAAAAGTATTACCGCCACCGGTCCCGGCGCTAAAACCGCCGCCTGGCATGCGAGAAAAGCGCAAATGTGGCATCAACTTCACTGTCAGATGCTTTTGCACCGGCGGCAATAAAAGTAGAAGACCGAGGAAGTCGGTAAAAAAGCCCGGTAATAAAAGCAGCAAACCGGCAATGATCAGCGAAACACTTTTAATCATCTCCGCCGCTGGGTTTTCACCCGCCGCCATTTTTTGCTGCATCAGCACGAAATTCTTAAAGCCCTGGTTGCGTACCAGTGACATACCGATAACTGACGTGAATATAACCAGCACGAGGGTCAGCAATACCCCCAATACATGGGCAACCTGAATAAAGATTGAAATCTCAATATAGACATAAAGGAAAATGGCAATAAAAGGTAACCAGCGCAAAGGTTTCTCCTGTAATAGCAGCCGGTTAACCCCGGCTACCTGAATGGGTTGCGAATCGCGTTTAGCTTATATTGTGGTCATTAGCAAAATTTCAAGATGTTTGCGCAACTATTTTTGGTAGTAATCCCAAAGCGGTGATCTATTTCACAAATTAATAATTAAGGGGTAAAAACCGACACTTAAAGTGATCCAGATTACGGTAGAAATCCTCAAGCAGCATATGATCTCGGGTATTCGGTCGATGCAGGGGATAATCGTCGGTCGAAAAACATTCGAAACCACATATATTCTGTGTGTTTAAAGCAAATCATTGGCAGCTTGAAAAAGAAGGTTCACATGTCAAACAACATTCGTATCGAAGAAGATCTGTTGGGTACCAGGGAAGTTCCAGCTGATGCCTACTATGGTGTTCACACTCTGAGAGCGATTGAAAACTTCTATATCAGCAACAACAAAATCAGTGATATTCCTGAATTTGTTCGCGGTATGGTAATGGTTAAAAAAGCCGCAGCTATGGCAAACAAAGAGCTGCAAACCATTCCTAAAAGTGTAGCGAATGCCATCATTGCCGCATGTGATGAAGTCCTGAACAACGGAAAATGCATGGATCAGTTCCCGGTAGACGTCTACCAGGGCGGCGCAGGTACTTCCGTAAACATGAACACCAACGAAGTGCTGGCCAATATCGGTCTGGAACTGATGGGTCACCAGAAAGGTGAATATCAGTACCTGAACCCGAACGACCATGTTAACAAATGTCAGTCCACTAACGACGCCTACCCGACCGGTTTCCGTATCGCAGTTTACTCTTCCCTGATTAAGCTGGTAGATGCGATTAACCAACTGCGTGAAGGCTTTGAACGTAAAGCTGTCGAATTCCAGGACATCCTGAAAATGGGTCGTACACAGCTGCAGGACGCAGTACCGATGACCCTCGGCCAGGAATTCCGCGCTTTCAGCATCCTGCTGAAAGAAGAAGTTAAAAACATCCAACGTACCGCTGAACTGCTGCTGGAAGTTAACCTTGGCGCAACAGCAATCGGTACTGGTCTGAACACGCCGAAAGAGTACTCTCCGCTGGCAGTGAAAAAACTGGCTGAAGTCACTGGCTTCCCATGCGTACCGGCTGAAGACCTGATCGAAGCGACCTCTGACTGCGGCGCTTATGTTATGGTTCACGGCGCGCTGAAACGCCTGGCTGTGAAGATGTCCAAAATCTGTAACGACCTGCGCTTGCTCTCTTCTGGCCCACGTGCCGGCCTGAACGAGATCAACCTGCCGGAACTGCAGGCGGGCTCTTCCATCATGCCAGCTAAAGTAAACCCGGTTGTTCCGGAAGTGGTTAACCAGGTATGCTTCAAAGTCATCGGTAACGACACCACTGTTACCATGGCAGCAGAAGCAGGTCAGCTGCAGTTGAACGTTATGGAGCCGGTCATTGGCCAGGCCATGTTTGAATCCGTTCACATTCTGACCAACGCTTGCTACAACCTGCTGGAAAAATGCATTAACGGCATCACTGCTAACAAAGAAGTGTGCGAAGGTTACGTTTACAACTCTATCGGTATCGTTACTTACCTGAACCCGTTCATCGGTCACCACAACGGTGACATCGTGGGTAAAATCTGTGCCGAAACCGGTAAGAGTGTACGTGAAGTCGTTCTGGAACGCGGTCTGTTGACTGAAGCGGAACTTGACGATATTTTCTCCGTACAGAATCTGATGCACCCGGCTTACAAAGCAAAACGCTATACTGATGAAAGCGAACAGTAATCGTACAGGGTAGTACAAATAAAGAAGGCACGTCAGATGACGTGCCTTTTTTCTTGTGAGCAGTAACTTAAAAATAACAATCTAATATCAACTTGTTAAAAAACAAGGAAGGCTAATATGCTAGTTGTAGAACTCATCATAGTTTTGCTGGCGATCTTCTTGGGCGCCAGATTGGGGGGAATAGGTATTGGTTTTGCAGGCGGATTGGGGGTGCTGGTTCTTGCCGCTATTGGCGTTAAACCCGGTAACATCCCGTTCGATGTCATTTCCATTATCATGGCGGTTATCGCCGCTATTTCTGCCATGCAGGTTGCTGGCGGTCTGGACTATCTGGTTCATCAGACAGAAAAGCTGCTGCGCCGTAACCCGAAATACATCACGATCCTCGCACCGATCGTGACCTATTTCCTGACTATCTTTGCTGGTACTGGCAACATCTCTCTGGCGACACTGCCAGTTATCGCTGAAGTTGCGAAGGAACAAGGCGTTAAACCTTGCCGTCCGCTGTCTACTGCAGTGGTATCCGCGCAGATTGCGATCACCGCATCGCCAATCTCAGCAGCAGTGGTTTACATGTCTTCCGTGATGGAAGGTCATGGCATCAGCTACCTCCATCTGCTCTCCGTGGTCATCCCGTCCACCCTGCTGGCGGTTCTGGTGATGTCCTTCCTGGTCACTATGCTGTTCAACTCCAAACTCTCTGACGATCCGATTTATCGCAAGCGTCTGGAAGAGGGCCTGGTTGAACTGCGCGGTGAAAAGCAGATTGAAATCAAATCCGGTGCAAAAACGTCCGTCTGGCTGTTCCTGCTGGGCGTAGTTGGCGTGGTTATCTATGCAATCATCAACAGCCCAAGCATGGGTCTGGTTGAAAAACCGCTGATGAACACCACCAACGCAATCCTGATCATCATGCTCAGCGTTGCAACTCTGACCACCGTTATCTGTAAAGTCGATACCGACAACATCCTCAACTCCAGCACCTTCAAAGCAGGTATGAGCGCCTGTATTTGTATCCTGGGTGTTGCGTGGCTGGGCGATACTTTCGTTTCCAACAACATCGACTGGATCAAAGATACCGCTGGTGAAGTGATTCAGGGTCATCCGTGGCTGCTGGCCGTCATCTTCTTCTTTGCTTCTGCTCTGCTGTACTCTCAGGCTGCAACCGCAAAAGCACTGATGCCGATGGCTCTGGCACTGAACGTTTCTCCGCTGACCGCTGTTGCTTCTTTCGCTGCGGTGTCTGGTCTGTTCATTCTGCCGACCTACCCGACGCTGGTTGCTGCGGTACAGATGGATGACACGGGTACTACCCGTATCGGTAAATTCGTCTTCAACCATCCGTTCTTCATCCCGGGTACTCTGGGTGTTGCCCTGGCCGTTTGCTTCGGCTTCGTGCTGGGTAGCTTCATGCTGTAATGATCAATCGCGGGGCGTTCACGCCCCGCTTTCTTTCCCGCCGACTAACATCCTTCCCCCGTCCGTTGTATAGTGACCTCTCTCTTGCGGTTCCATCTGTTCTTGCGAGGTGTTTATGCTTGATGAAAAAAGTTCGAATACCGCGTCTGTCGTGGTGCTATGTACCGCACCGGATGAAGCGACAGCCCAGGATTTAGCCGCCAAAGTGCTGGCGGAAAAACTGGCGGCCTGCGCGACCTTGATCCCCGGCGCTACCTCTCTCTATTACTGGGAAGGTAAGCTGGAGCAAGAATACGAAGTGCAGATGATTTTAAAAACTACCGTATCTCACCAGCAGGCACTGCTGGAATGCCTGAAGTCTCATCATCCATATCAAACCCCGGAACTTCTGGTTTTACCTGTTACACACGGAGACACAGATTACCTCTCATGGCTCAACGCATCTTTACGCTGATCCTGCTACTTTGCAGCACTTCCGTTTTTGCCGGATTATTCGACGCGCCGGGACGTTCACAATTTGTCCCCGCGGATCAAGCCTTTGCTTTTGATTTTCAGCAAAAGCAACATGACCTTAATCTGACCTGGCAGATCAAAGACGGTTACTACCTCTACCGTAAACAGATCCGCATTACGCCGGAACACGCGAAAATTGCCGACGTGCAGCTGCCACAAGGCGTCTGGCATGAAGATGAGTTTTACGGCAAAAGCGAGATTTACCGCGATCGGCTGACGCTTCCCGTAACCATCAACCAGGCGAGTGCGGGAGCGACGTTAACTGTCACCTACCAGGGCTGTGCTGATGCCGGTTTCTGTTATCCGCCAGAAACCAAAACCGTTCCGTTAAGCGAAGTGGTCGCCAACAACGCAGCGTCACAGCCTGTGTCTGTTCCGCAGCAAGAGCAGCACACCGCGCAATTGCCCTTTTCCGCGCTCTGGGCGTTGTTGATCGGTATTGGTATCGCCTTTACGCCATGCGTGCTGCCAATGTACCCTCTGATTTCTGGTATCGTGCTGGGCGGTAAACAGCGGCTCTCCACTGCCAGAGCATTGTTGCTGACCTTTATTTATGTGCAGGGGATGGCACTGACTTACACGGCGCTGGGTCTGGTAGTTGCCGCCGCAGGGTTACAGTTCCAGGCGGCGCTACAGCACCCATACGTGCTCATTGGCCTCGCTATCGTCTTTACCTTGCTGGCGATGTCAATGTTTGGCTTGTTTACCCTGCAACTCCCCTCTTCGCTGCAAACGCGCCTCACGCTGATGAGCAATCGCCAACAGGGCGGCTCACCTGGCGGTGTGTTTGTTATGGGAGCGATTGCCGGACTGATCTGTTCACCATGCACCACCGCACCGCTTAGCGCGATTCTGTTGTATATCGCCCAAAGCGGGAACATGTGGCTGGGGGGCGGCACGCTTTATCTCTATGCGTTGGGCATGGGCCTGCCGCTGATGCTAATAACCGTCTTTGGTAACCGCCTGCTGCCGAAAAGCGGCCCGTGGATGGAACAAGTCAAAACCGCGTTTGGTTTTGTGATCCTCGCACTGCCGGTCTTCCTGCTGGAGCGAGTGATTGGTGATATATGGGGATTACGCTTGTGGTCGGCGCTTGGTGTCGCATTCTTTGGCTGGGCCTTTATCACCAGCCTACAGGCCAAACGCGGCTGGATGCGCGTGGTGCAAATAATCCTGCTGGCAGCGGCATTGGTTAGCGTGCGCCCACTTCAGGATTGGGCATTTGGTGCGACGCATACCGTGCAAACTCAGACGCATCTCAACTTTACACAAATCAAAACGGTAGATGAGTTAAATCAGGCGCTCGTTGAAGCCAAAGGCAAACCAGTGATGTTAGATCTCTATGCCGACTGGTGCGTCGCCTGTAAAGAGTTTGAGAAATACACCTTCAGCGACCCGCAGGTGCAAAAAGCGTTAGCAGACATGGTCTTACTTCAGGCTAACGTCACTGCCAACGACGCCCAAGATGTGGCGCTGTTAAAGCATCTTAATGTCCTTGGCCTACCGACAATTCTCTTTTTTGACGGACAAGGCCAGGAGCATCCACAAGCACGCGTCACGGGCTTTATGGATGCTGAAACCTTCAGCGCACATTTGCGCGATCGCCAACCGTGAACGACACTTGCAGTGGGAAAGACGGAGGAAAATAGCGTGCAACGTGAAGATGTACTGGGAGAAGCCCTGAAATTATTAGAATTACAAGGGATTGCCAACACCACGCTGGAGATGGTTGCTGAACGTGTGGATTACCCACTGGACGAGCTACGCCGCTTCTGGCCAGACAAAGAGGCAATCCTCTACGATGCGCTGCGTTATCTTAGCCAACAGATAGATGCCTGGCGTCGTCAGCTGATGCTGGACGAAACGCAAACCGCCGAACAAAAGCTGCTGGCACGTTATCAGGCGTTATCGGAGTGCGTTAAAAACAACCGCTATCCGGGCTGTCTGTTTATCGCTGCCTGTACGTTTTATCCCGATCCTGGCCACCCTATTCATCAACTGGCCGATCAGCAAAAAAGCGCGACCTACGATTTCACCCACGAACTGTTAACCACGCTGGAAGTTGACGATCCGGCGATGGTAGCAAAGCAGATGGAACTGGTGCTGGAAGGCTGTTTAAGCCGAATGCTGGTGAATCGTAGCCAGGCGGATGTCGACACCGCACATCGGCTGGCGGAAGATATCCTGCGCTTCGCCCGCTGCCGTCAGGGTGGTGCACTGACCTGACAGAAACACAGAAAAGAAGCGATTTGCCGCAATCTTAAGCAGTTGAATCGCTTTTACTGAAATTAGGTTGACGAGATGTGCAGATTACGGTTTAATGCGCCCCGTTGCCCGGATAGCTCAGTCGGTAGAGCAGGGGATTGAAAATCCCCGTGTCCTTGGTTCGATTCCGAGTCCGGGCACCAAATTCATATAAACGGACCTCCACGGAGGTCCGTTTTTCGTTTCAGGACGCCACGATTTAAGCGTTCTGCCTCCAAATCAATTCTACCGAACTCAACCAGATTCTCCCCACATCACCAGTATTTTGCGGGTAGATCCCAATTCGGGGAAATGTGTTCCTGAGCGATAGCACTGACTGACGTGAAATGTCGTGCGGCCCCGTGATGCTGTTGAACGTCAAATGACGTCATCAGGAGCGTAACGCATCCATAAAGCACAACATCGGTCTAAACGCCGACTGATAAGATTTTCTGAATGAGAACAAAGAGAAATGTATCGGTCCACTTGCTCATGCAAAGACTAACAATCCATTAAAATAGTAAGCGCTCCGGACAATTTTTCATGGATTATTTTCTGAACATTTTTCTTTGGCAAAGATGATGAATTTTGATGGTAAGGAAAATTACTTCTGGTTCTCAGTAAAATCCTTTCGTAATACTATGTAATCAAGAAGTTTATGGCGGGTAAAAATAACGTCTTGCATTCACCAATAATATGTAAATAAACCCATCTATAGATGGAAAAAATAGGTTATGGCAATTATCATTGCATCATTCCCTTTTCGAATGAGTTTCTATTATGCAACAACCTGTAGTTCGCGTTGGCGAATGGCTTGTTACTCCGTCCATAAACCAAATTAGCCGCAATGGGCGTCAACTTACCCTTGAGCCGAGATTAATCGATCTTCTGGTTTTCTTTGCTCAACACAGTGGCGAAGTACTTAGCAGGGATGAACTTATCGATAATGTCTGGAAGAGAAGTATTGTCACCAATCACGTTGTGACGCAGAGTATCTCAGAACTACGTAAGTCATTAAAAGATAATGATGAAGATAGTCCTGTCTATATCGCTACTGTACCAAAGCGCGGCTATAAATTAATGGTGCCGGTTATCTGGTACAGCGAAGAAGAGGGAGAGGAAATAATGCTATCTTCGCCTCCCCCTATACCAGAGGCGGTTCCTGCCACAGATTCTCCCTCCCACAGTCTTAACATTCAAAACACCGCAACGCCACCTGAACAATCCCCAGTTAAAAGCAAACGATTCACTACCTTTTGGGTATGGTTTTTTTTCCTGTTGTCGTTAGGTATCTGTGTAGCACTGGTAGCGTTTTCAAGTCTTGATACACGTCTTCCGATGAGCAAATCGCGTATTTTGCTCAATCCACGCGATATTGACATTAATATGGTAAATAAAAGTTGTAACAGCTGGAGTTCCCCGTATCAGCTCTCTTACGCGATAGGCGTGGGTGATTTGGTGGCGACATCACTTAACACCTTCTCCACCTTTATGGTGCATGACAAAATCAACTACAACATTGATGAACCGAGCAGTTCCGGTAAAACATTATCTATTGCGTTTGTTAATCAGCGCCAATACCGTGCTCAACAATGCTTTATGTCGGTAAAATTGGTAGACAATGCAGATGGTTCAACCATGCTGGATAAACGTTATGTCATCACTAACGGTAATCAGCTGGCGATTCAAAATGATTTACTCCAGAGTTTATCAAAAGCGTTAAACCAACCGTGGCCACAACGAATGCAGGTGATGCTCCAGCAAATTTTGCCGCATCGTGGTGCGTTATTAACTAATTTTTATCAGGCTCATGATTATTTACTGCATGGCGATGATAAATCATTGAATCGTGCCAGTGAATTATTAGGTGAGATTGTTCAATCATCCCCAGAATTTACCTACGCGAGAGCAGAAAAAGCATTAGTTGATATCGTGCGCCATTCTCAACATCCTTTAGATGAAAAACAATTAGCAGCACTGAATACAGAAATAGATAACATTGTTACACTGCCGGAATTGAATAACCTGTCCATTATATATCAAATAAAAGCGGTCAGTGCTCTGGTAAAAGGTAAAACAGATGAGTCTTACCAGGCGATAAATACTGGCATCGATCTTGAAATGTCATGGCTAAATTATGTGTTGCTTGGCAAGGTTTATGAAATGAAGGGGATGAACCGGGAAGCAGCTGATGCATATCTCACCGCCTTTAATTTACGCCCAGGGGCAAACACCCTTTACTGGATTGAAAATGGTATATTCCAGACTTCTGTTCCTTATGTTGTACCTTATCTCGACAAATTTCTCGCTTCAGAATAAGTAACTCCCGGGTTGATTCATGCTCGGGAATATTTGTTGTTGAGTTTTTGTATGTTCCCGTTGGTATAATATGTTGCGGCAATTTATTTGCCGCATAATTTTTATTACATAAACTTAACCAGAGAATGTCACGCAACGCATTGTAAACATTAAATGTTTATCTTTTCATGATATCAACTTGCGATCCTGATGTGTTAATAAAAAACCTCAAGTTCTCACTTACAGAAACTTTTGTGTTATTTCACCTAATCTTTAGGATTAATCCTTTTTTCGTGAGTATTCTTAGCGCCAGTTTGGTCTGGTCAGGAAATAGTTATACATCATGACCCGGACTCCAAATTCAAAAATGAAATTAGGAGAAGAGCATGAGTTCTGCCAAGAAGATCGGGCTATTTGCCTGTACCGGTGTTGTTGCCGGTAATATGATGGGGAGCGGTATTGCATTATTACCTGCGAACCTAGCAAGTATCGGTGGTATTGCTATCTGGGGTTGGATTATCTCTATTATTGGTGCAATGTCGCTGGCGTATGTATATGCCCGACTGGCAACAAAAAACCCGCAACAAGGTGGCCCAATTGCTTATGCCGGAGAAATTTCCCCTGCATTTGGTTTTCAGACAGGTGTTCTTTATTACCATGCTAACTGGATTGGTAACCTGGCGATTGGTATTACCGCTGTATCTTATCTTTCCACCTTCTTCCCAGTATTAAATGATCCTGTTCCGGCGGGTATCGCCTGTATTGCTATCGTCTGGGTATTTACCTTTGTAAATATGCTCGGAGGTACCTGGGTAAGCCGTTTAACCACTATTGGTCTGGTGCTGGTTCTTATTCCTGTGGTGATGACTGCTATTGTTGGCTGGCATTGGTTTGATGCTGCAACTTATGCCGCTAACTGGAATACTGCGGATACCACCGATGGTCATGCGATCATTAAAAGTATTCTGCTCTGCCTGTGGGCCTTCGTGGGTGTTGAATCCGCAGCTGTAAGTACTGGTATGGTTAAAAACCCGAAACGTACCGTTCCGCTGGCAACCATGCTGGGTACTGGTTTAGCAGGTATTGTTTATATCGCTGCGACTCAGGTGCTTTCCGGTATGTATCCGTCTTCTGTAATGGCAGCTTCCGGTGCTCCGTTTGCAATCAGTGCTTCAACTATCCTCGGTAACTGGGCTGCGCCGCTGGTTTCTGCATTCACCGCCTTTGCGTGCCTGACTTCTCTGGGCTCCTGGATGATGTTGGTAGGCCAGGCAGGTGTACGTGCCGCTAACGACGGTAACTTCCCGAAAGTTTATGGTGAAGTCGACAGCAACGGTATTCCGAAAAAAGGTCTGCTGCTGGCTGCAGTGAAAATGACTGCCCTGATGATCCTCATCACTCTGATGAACTCTGCCGGTGGTAAAGCATCTGACCTGTTCGGTGAACTGACCGGTATCGCAGTACTGCTGACTATGCTGCCGTACTTCTACTCTTGCGTTGACCTGATTCGTTTTGAAGGCGTTAACATCCGCAACTTTGTCAGCCTGATCTGTTCTGTACTGGGTTGCGTGTTCTGCTTCATCGCGCTGATGGGCGCAAGCTCCTTCGAGCTGGCAGGTACCTTCATCGTCAGCCTGATTATCCTGATGTTCTACGCTCGCAAAATGCACGAGCGCCAGAGCCACTCAATGGATAACCACACAGCGTCTAACGCACATTAATTAAAAGTATTTTCCGAGGCTCCTCCTTTCATTTTGTCCCATGTGTTGGGAGGGGCCTTTTTTACCTGGAGATATGACTATGAACGTTATTGCAATATTGAATCACATGGGGGTTTATTTTAAAGAAGAACCCATCCGTGAACTTCATCGCGCGCTTGAACGTCTGAACTTCCAGATTGTTTACCCGAACGACCGTGACGACTTATTAAAACTGATCGAAAACAATGCGCGTCTGTGCGGCGTTATTTTTGACTGGGATAAATATAATCTCGAGCTGTGCGAAGAAATTAGCAAAATGAACGAGAACCTGCCGTTGTACGCGTTCGCTAATACGTATTCCACTCTCGATGTAAGCCTGAACGATCTGCGTTTACAGATTAGCTTCTTTGAATATGCGCTGGGTGCTGCTGATGATATTGCTAACAAGATCAAGCAGACCACTGACGAATATATCAACACTATTCTGCCTCCGCTGACTAAAGCACTGTTTAAATATGTTCGTGAAGGTAAATATACTTTCTGTACTCCTGGTCACATGGGCGGTACTGCATTCCAGAAAAGCCCGGTAGGTAGCCTGTTCTATGATTTCTTTGGTCCGAACACCATGAAATCTGATATTTCCATTTCAGTATCTGAACTGGGTTCTCTGCTGGATCACAGTGGTCCACACAAAGAAGCAGAACAGTATATCGCTCGCGTCTTTAACGCAGACCGCAGCTACATGATGACCAACGGTACTTCCACTGCGAACAAAATTGTTGGTATGTACTCTGCTCCGGCAGGCAGCACCATTCTGATTGACCGTAACTGCCACAAATCGCTGACCCACCTGATGATGATGAGCGATGTTACGCCAATCTATTTCCGCCCGACCCGTAACGCTTACGGTATTCTTGGTGGTATCCCACAGAGTGAATTCCAGCACGCTACCATTGCTAAGCGCGTGAAAGAAACACCAAACGCAACCTGGCCGGTACATGCTGTAATTACCAACTCTACCTATGATGGTCTGCTGTACAACACCGACTTCATCAAGAAAACACTGGATGTAAAATCCATCCACTTTGACTCCGCGTGGGTGCCTTACACCAACTTCTCACCGATTTACGAAGGTAAATGCGGTATGAGCGGTGGCCGTGTAGAAGGGAAAGTGATTTACGAAACCCAGTCTACTCACAAACTGCTGGCGGCGTTCTCTCAGGCTTCCATGATCCACGTTAAAGGTGACGTAAACGAAGAAACCTTTAACGAAGCCTACATGATGCACACCACCACCTCTCCGCACTACGGTATCGTGGCGTCCACTGAAACCGCTGCGGCGATGATGAAAGGCAATGCAGGTAAACGTCTGATCAACGGTTCCATTGAACGTGCGATCAAATTCCGTAAAGAGATCAAACGTCTGAGAACGGAATCTGATGGCTGGTTCTTTGATGTATGGCAGCCGGATCATATCGATACCACTGAATGCTGGCCGCTGCGTTCTGACAGCACCTGGCACGGCTTCAAAAACATCGATAACGAGCACATGTATCTTGACCCGATCAAAGTCACCCTGCTGACTCCGGGGATGGAAAAAGACGGCACCATGAGCGACTTCGGTATTCCGGCCAGCATCGTGGCGAAATACCTCGACGAACATGGCATCGTTGTTGAGAAAACCGGTCCGTATAACCTGCTGTTCCTGTTCAGCATCGGTATCGATAAGACCAAAGCACTGAGCCTGCTGCGTGCTCTGACTGACTTCAAACGTGCGTTCGACCTGAACCTGCGTGTGAAAAACATGCTGCCGTCTCTGTATCGTGAAGATCCTGAATTCTATGAAAACATGCGTATTCAGGAACTGGCTCAGAATATCCACAAACTGATTGTTCACCACAATCTGCCGGATCTGATGTATCGCGCATTTGAAGTGCTGCCGACTATGGTAATGACTCCATATGCTGCGTTCCAGAAAGAGCTGCACGGTATGACCGAAGAAGTTTACCTCGACGAAATGGTAGGTCGTATTAACGCCAATATGATCCTTCCGTATCCGCCGGGAGTTCCTCTGGTAATGCCGGGTGAAATGATCACCGAAGAAAGCCGTCCGGTTCTGGAGTTCCTGCAGATGCTGTGTGAAATCGGCGCTCACTATCCGGGCTTTGAAACCGATATTCACGGTGCATACCGTCAGGCTGATGGCCGCTATACCGTTAAGGTATTGAAAGAAGAAAGCAAAAAATAATTAGCTCGTACAAGGGAAGTGGCTTGCCACTTCCCTTTTTTGCTCATAAGGAGAACACATGAAAACACCCTCACAGCCGCGCGCGATATACTATATCGTGGCGATCCAAATCTGGGAGTACTTCAGTTTTTACGGCATGCGTGCCTTACTCATTCTCTATCTCACCCATCAGCTTGGTTTTGATGATAACCATGCCATCAGCCTGTTCAGCGCATATGCTTCTCTGGTTTACGTTACCCCTATTCTCGGCGGCTGGCTTGCCGACCGCCTGCTCGGCAACCGCACTGCAGTGATTGCCGGCGCGCTGTTAATGACCCTTGGCCATGTGGTGCTGGGCATTGATACAAATTCAACCTTTAGCCTGTATCTGGCGCTGGCAATCATTATTTGTGGCTACGGTTTATTCAAATCAAACATCAGCTGTTTGCTTGGCGAGCTCTACGACGAGAACGATCATCGACGTGATGGCGGTTTTTCGCTGCTGTATGCTGCGGGCAATATCGGTTCTATCGCCGCGCCCATCGCCTGCGGCCTGGCTGCTCAGTGGTATGGTTGGCATGTTGGCTTTGCCCTTGCGGGAGGCGGCATGTTTATCGGTTTGTTGATTTTCTTAAGTGGTCATCGTCATTTCCAGTCCACGCGTAGTATGGATAAAAAAGCGCTCACTAGCGTCAAATTTGCCTTACCAGTATGGAGCTGGTTAGTGGTGATGCTCTGTTTAGCCCCAGTATTTTTTACCCTGCTGCTGGAGAACGACTGGTCCGGATATTTGCTGGCGATCGTTTGCCTCATTGCCGCACAAATCATTGCCCGCATGATGATCAAATTCCCCGAACACCGCCGTGCTCTTTGGCAAATTGTATTGTTGATGTTTGTCGGGACGTTGTTCTGGGTACTGGCACAACAGGGCGGCAGTACCATCAGCTTGTTTATCGATCGCTTTGTGAATCGTCAGGCATTCAATATTGAAGTACCTACAGCACTATTCCAGTCGGTGAATGCTATTGCGGTGATGCTCGCTGGGGTTGTTCTGGCCTGGCTGGCGTCGCCAGAAAGCCGCGGCAATTCAGCATTGCGCGTCTGGCTGAAGTTTGCCTTTGGCTTACTGCTGATGGCTTGTGGCTTTATGTTGCTGGCATTTGATGCCCGACATGCAGCGGCTGGCGGTCAAGCGTCAATGGGCGTGATGATATCCGGGCTGGCGCTAATGGGCTTTGCTGAACTCTTTATTGACCCGGTGGCGATTGCGCAAATCACGCGTCTGAAAATGTCTGGCGTATTAACCGGTATTTATATGCTGGCAACAGGCGCGGTCGCCAACTGGCTGGCAGGCGTCGTGGCACAGCAGACGGCAGAGTCGCAAATTAGCGGTATGGCAATTGCCGCTTACCAGCGATTCTTTTCTCAGATGGGAGAGTGGACGTTGGCTTGTGTCGCGATCATCGTGGTATTGGCCTTTGCTGCCCGTTTTCTGTTTAGCACGCCGACGAATATGATACAGGAGAGCAACGATTAACTGTCGTAAAAACAATTGGTTATGAATAAATTAACTTTCAGTTTATCACACTAGTAAATCGAGATTAATAAGTCATTTAAACCATTTTGATGGTTATTTATTAGTGATATCAACTTGAGGTAAGCGTTAGTTTCGATAAGATAAACTGAGTTATTAATAGTCGAGGCAGATAATACAGTGTACCGATCTGTCTCTTTATCTACGCTAAATTGAAAGCTGGATTTAGAGGAACCAAAATGTCTGAACGAGAAACACGGGGAGCCAATGAGGCTATTGATTTTAACGATGAACTGAGAAATCGCCGCGAAAAACTGGCGGCACTACGTCAGCAAGGTGTGGCGTTTCCCAATGATTTTCGCCGCGACCATACCTCTGACCAGTTGCACGAAGAGTTTGATGCGAAGGATAACCAGGAACTGGAATCCTTAAACATTGAAGTCTCGGTTGCTGGCCGAATGATGACCCGTCGTATTATGGGGAAAGCCTCCTTTGTAACGTTGCAGGATGTCGGTGGCCGTATTCAACTGTACGTTGCAAGAGATAGCCTGCCAGAAGGTGTTTATAACGATCAGTTTAAAAAATGGGACCTCGGCGACATTATCGGTGCCCGCGGTACGCTGTTTAAGACGCAAACGGGTGAGCTTTCCATTCACTGTACTGAGTTACGCCTGCTGACTAAGGCACTGCGTCCATTGCCGGATAAATTCCATGGCTTACAGGATCAGGAAGTCCGTTATCGTCAACGTTATCTGGACCTCATCGCTAACGATAAATCCCGTCAAACGTTTGTTGTCCGTTCAAAAATTCTGGCCGCTATCCGTCAGTTCATGGTCGCGCGCGGCTTTATGGAAGTAGAAACCCCGATGATGCAGGTAATTCCAGGTGGGGCATCTGCTCGCCCGTTTATTACCCATCATAACGCTCTGGATTTAGATATGTACCTGCGTATCGCGCCGGAGCTGTATCTGAAACGTCTGGTTGTAGGCGGTTTTGAACGGGTATTCGAAATCAACCGTAACTTCCGTAATGAAGGTATTTCTGTTCGTCATAATCCTGAGTTCACGATGATGGAACTCTACATGGCGTATGCGGATTACCACGATTTGATTGAACTGACGGAATCACTGTTCCGCACTCTGGCACAAGAGGTACTGGGTACCACTAAAGTCACTTATGGCGAGCATGTGTTTGATTTCGGCAAACCGTTTGAAAAACTCACCATGCGCGAAGCAATCAAAAAATATCGTCCAGAAACCGATATGGCCGACCTGGATAATTTTGATGCTGCTAAAGCATTAGCTGAATCTATCGGAATTACGGTAGAGAAAAGCTGGGGGCTGGGACGTATTGTCACAGAGATCTTTGATGAAGTGGCAGAAGCACATCTGATTCAGCCAACCTTTATTACGGAATATCCGGCAGAAGTGTCCCCGCTGGCGCGCCGTAATGATGTTAACCCGGAAATCACCGACCGTTTTGAATTCTTCATCGGTGGTCGTGAAATTGGTAATGGTTTTAGCGAATTAAACGACGCAGAAGATCAGGCTGAACGTTTCCAGGAACAGGTTAACGCTAAAGCTGCAGGTGACGACGAAGCCATGTTCTATGACGAAGATTACGTGACTGCGCTGGAATATGGTCTGCCGCCAACCGCTGGTCTGGGTATTGGTATCGACCGAATGATTATGCTGTTTACTAACAGCCATACTATTCGCGACGTTATTCTCTTCCCGGCGATGCGCCCACAGAAATAAATTTCACTTAAATGAACGAAGCAGTCAGGCGACTGCTTCGTTCGTCGTTCCGCAAATCCAGTTTTGAGGAGAGACGCTTCGTTTCAAGATAACCAGCGGGTCCACTCAACTACAACTCCTAAAAGAGAGAAAAAAGTAATGCCACAGGTAAACTCATTGGCCAGGTTATTCCGACCAGGAATGCGCTAAGTAAACGAATATGTGTTTTCTCATGTGAGATAAACCAGATAATGACAAAGGATATGTTCACACCAATCACATAAAAAATTAATATTTTAGAGAATAGTGCCATTTTTTATGTTCTTCTTATCCTTCCTGGCTACTTGTAAAACTGACGGAAATAGTCATCAACGGTCATAATGTTGAGGTCAAAATCAATATCCGGTAAGTCTAAGCATTTAAGCCTGATTAAATCTTCGATTTCACTTGCGGCTAACGATGTCGTTATTGCGAAGGAATTTTCATTCAATTGTCGTGGTATCCCATATTCATCAGCCACGATAGAGGAGAAATTCATATCATACATCAATGATCTTAACCTTAAGAACACTGAGGAATAAGATGATGGATAATCAAAAGAAACAACATAAGTATTGAACTTGTTTTTACCTTCCATAATATGACTCCTATCAATATTGAACACTCTGGGGACGCAAAACTTATTAACCCCGATCGATGATTTTCATATAGGAGATATTCTTTTTTTTTTGCTCAGTAAAGGGGATGACTTGGGACAAAAAAACGCTCTCTCTGACCATTCTTTGTGCATCCCCCTACCCTTCAGATACTCTCCTGCATCCCCCCGCGGAGAGCATGAAAAATATTGTGACTCTGTACTCTCCCATCAACTGCGAATATCATCATACTCCCGTGTTTTATCAAATTCGTGTTTCGCAAATGGGCATAGTGGGATAATTTTTCGTTTTTCCCGACGCATTTTTTCCACGACTTTCGCAACCAGCTGTTTACCAATCCCTTGCCCTTTCAGGCTTTCATCGACATCGGTATGTTCGATAATCGCTAAATTCTCTCCGGTCGGCACAAAGACAATTTCAGCGATTTGCTTGCCCTGTTCGTCATTAATGTAAAATTTATTGTGGCCTTCGCGTATTTCCATTTTACCCTCGCTTATTTATGACGGTATTTCAGCGCGCCGCTCGGGCACGTATCAATCACTTTAACCACAGTGGCAACGTCGACTTCATCCGGCATGATCCACGGCTTTCGTTTGAGATTAAATAACTTGCCGTTGCCACGTACGCAATTGCCAGAATGCTGACATATCGCAGTATTGAAATAGACATCGATCTTTTCGCCGGTATAACAGCGATAACCCCCGTCCAGTAGCGCCTGATCCATGACCTTCCCTCTCTCATCAGTATGGTTTTCACTATAAGCATAGCCCTGGAATCTTCATACAGCACTGGCAGTTTCCGTTGCCAGACTCTCTTCCCCTATATAGCCAATCATTCTTACTCCCTTTGAATTACCCGCCTCATCAGAGATAATGCTTAAGAAATTTGTCACACAAGGAAGCTGATGAGACATTCATTGCCCTACCGCATATTACGCAAACGTCCGATGAAATTGAGTACCACAGTGATCTTAATGGTCAGCGCGGTACTGTTCTCGGTGCTATTGGTGGTGCATCTGATTTACTTCTCGCAAATCAGTGATATGACGCGAGACGGGCTAGCTAACAAGGCTCTGGCAGTAGCGCGTACCCTCGCCGACTCGCCGGAAATCCGGCAGGGCTTGCAGAAAAAACCGCAGGAGAGCGGCATCCAGGCCATCGCGGAAGCCGTGCGCAAACGCAACGATCTGCTATTTATTGTCGTTACCGATATGCAAAGTCTTCGCTACTCGCATCCTGAAGCCCAGCGTATTGGTCAGCCATTTAAAGGTGATGACATCCTTAAAGCGCTGAATGGCGAAGAAAATGTCGCTATCAATCGCGGTTTTCTGGCGCAGGCTTTACGCGTATTTACCCCCATCTACGATGAAAATCATAAACAAATTGGCGTGGTGGCGATCGGCCTTGAGTTAAGTCGCGTGACCCAACAGATCAATGACAGTCGCTGGAGCATTATCTGGTCGGTATTATTTGGCATGCTGGTCGGACTGATTGGCACCTGCATTCTGGTTAAAGTACTGAAAAAAATCCTTTTCGGCCTGGAACCCTACGAAATCTCCACGCTGTTTGAGCAACGCCAGGCTATGTTGCAGTCCATCAAAGAAGGCGTCGTTGCCGTGGACGATCGCGGCGAGGTCACGCTGATCAACGATGCCGCACAAGAATTGCTGAATTACCGTAAGTCGCAGGACGATGAGAAACTGTCGACGCTAAGCCACTCATGGTCACAGGTGGTAGATGTCTCGGAAGTGTTACGCGACGGTACGCCGCGCCGCGACGAAGAGATTACGATTAAAGACCGGCTATTACTGATCAATACCGTTCCGGTGCGCAGTAATGGCGTTATCATCGGTGCCATTTCAACCTTCAGGGACAAAACTGAAGTTCGTAAACTGATGCAGCGACTCGACGGTCTGGTCAACTATGCTGATGCACTTCGTGAACGATCCCACGAATTTATGAATAAATTGCATGTGATTCTCGGATTATTGCATCTGAAGAGTTATAAGCAGTTGGAAGATTACATTCTCAAAACAGCCAATAACTATCAGGAAGAGATTGGCTCTCTGCTGGGTAAGATCAAATCTCCGGTTATCGCTGGTTTTTTAATCAGCAAGATTAACCGCGCGACCGATTTAGGCCATACGCTGATTTTAAACAGTGAAAGCCTGCTGCCAGACAGCGGCAGTGAGGACCAGGTCGCGACGCTGATTACCACATTGGGAAATCTGATAGAAAACGCGCTGGAGGCATTAGGACCGGAACCCGGTGGCGAAATTAGCGTAACATTGCACTACCGTCACGGCTGGCTGCACTGTGAAGTTAACGATGATGGACCGGGGATCGCACCCGACAAAATCGATCACATTTTTGACAAAGGTGTCTCGACAAAAGGAAGCGAGCGAGGCGTCGGTTTAGCACTTGTCAAACAACAGGTAGAAAATCTCGGCGGCAGCATCGCCGTGGAATCGGAACCCGGGATTTTCACACAATTTTTTGTCCAGATACCCTGGGACGGGGAGAGGTCGAACAGATGATCAATGTATTAATTATCGATGACGACGCAATGGTCGCGGAGCTGAATCGCCGATACGTGGCACAAATCCCGGGCTTTCAATGCTGTGGAACGGCTTCGACGCTGGAGAAAGCCAAAGAGATTATTTTCAACAGCGACACGCCTATCGACCTGATATTGCTAGATATCTATATGCAAAAAGAGAACGGGCTCGATTTACTGCCTGTCCTGCATAACGCGCGTTGCAAAAGTGATGTGATTGTCATCTCTTCCGCTGCCGATGCAGCAACCATTAAAGATTCGCTGCATTACGGTGTTGTGGATTACCTGATCAAACCCTTCCAGGCTTCCCGCTTTGAAGAGGCGCTCACCGGCTGGCGGCAAAAGAAAATGGCGCTGGAAAAACATCAGTATTATGACCAGGCCGAGCTTGATCAGCTAATCCACGGCAGCAGCTCCAACGAGCAGGATCCTCGTCGCTTGCCAAAAGGCTTAACGCCGCAGACGTTACGCACGCTGTGCCAGTGGATTGACGCGCATCAGGACTATGAGTTTTCAACCGACGAGCTGGCTAACGAGGTTAACATCTCGCGTGTTTCATGCCGTAAATACCTCATCTGGCTGGTCAACTGCCACATCTTGTTCACCAGTATCCATTATGGCGTCACGGGGCGTCCGGTTTACCGTTACCGTATTCAGGCAGAACACTACTCACTACTGAAACAATATTGCCAATAACGGATCGCTGGTTATCTGTAAGTAATAATTATTACTGTAATGCAAAATATCCCTGGCACAAGTTACATCGTTCATCAGTAAAACTTGTGCCAGATCAAATATAATTATCCCTCCATCATCGTTAAAAATTAATATCTCTTCAGATGAACGGTGTTTTTAATTTCAAAACGCTAACAAAAGTTAATTAACTATTATGTCACCCACATTATGTGTATTTTTACCCACAAATGGGTAGATCAGATTAATCTATAAACCTAATGATACCTGCCCTGAGAACAAAAAACAGACCGATAAATATCAATAAGATAACAGCAAACAAAACATTAACATCTGCGCAGTACAAACTATAAACCCATCGCCAGAGAGTCTTTCTCTCTGAAAAAGCCGCTTATCACAGTGCATAAATTTGCCGCTGCTTTAATCAGCCAATATTCACTGTGAGGTATTTGCTCAAGCCGGTAACGACCAAACGGATATTTAGTCAGGCTCTGAAAACAGTTCATACAAAACAGAACGTGACTGTGATCTATTCAGCAAAAATTTAAATAGGATTATCGCGAGGGTTCACACATGTTATTTACTATCCAACTTATCATAATACTGATATGTCTGTTTTATGGTGCCAGAAAGGGGGGTATCGCGCTGGGTTTATTAGGCGGTATCGGTCTGGTCATTCTGGTCTTCGTCTTCCACCTTCAGCCAGGTAAACCACCGGTTGATGTCATGCTGGTTATCATTGCGGTGGTGGCGGCATCGGCGACCTTGCAAGCTTCGGGCGGTCTTGATGTCATGCTGCAAATTGCCGAGAAGCTGCTGCGTCGCAACCCGAAATATGTCTCAATTGTCGCGCCGTTTGTGACCTGTACGCTGACCATTCTTTGCGGTACGGGTCATGTGGTATACACCATTCTGCCGATCATCTACGACGTTGCTATTAAGAACAACATCCGTCCGGAACGTCCGATGGCGGCAAGTTCTATCGGTGCACAGATGGGGATTATCGCCAGTCCGGTGTCGGTTGCGGTCGTATCTTTGGTTGCGATGCTGGGTAATGTCACCTTTGATGGTCGCCATCTTGAGTTCCTCGACCTGCTGGCAATCACCATTCCATCGACGTTAATCGGTATCCTGGCGATCGGTATCTTCAGTTGGTTCCGCGGTAAAGATCTGGATAAAGACGAAGAGTTCCAGAAATTCATCTCCGTACCGGAAAACCGTGAGTATGTTTACGGTGATACCGCGACGCTGCTCGATAAAAAACTGCCGAAAAGCAACTGGCTGGCAATGTGGATCTTCCTCGGGGCAATCGCTGTAGTCGCCCTTCTTGGTGCTGATTCGGACCTGCGTCCATCCTTCGGCGGCAAACCGCTGTCGATGGTACTGGTTATTCAGATGTTTATGCTGCTGACCGGGGCGCTGATTATTATCCTGACCAAAACCAATCCCGCGTCTATCTCAAAAAACGAAGTCTTCCGTTCCGGTATGATCGCCATCGTGGCGGTGTACGGTATCGCATGGATGGCTGAAACCATGTTCGGTGCGCATATGTCTGAAATTCAGGGCGTACTGGGTGAAATGGTGAAAGAGTATCCGTGGGCCTATGCCATTGTTCTGCTGCTGGTTTCCAAGTTTGTAAACTCTCAGGCTGCGGCGCTGGCGGCGATTGTTCCGGTCGCGCTGGCGATCGGCGTTGATCCGGCATACATCGTGGCTTCAGCACCGGCTTGCTACGGTTATTACATCCTGCCGACTTATCCGAGCGATCTGGCAGCGATTCAGTTTGACCGTTCCGGCACCACCCACATCGGTCGCTTCGTCATCAACCACAGCTTTATTCTGCCGGGGTTGATTGGTGTGAGCGTATCGTGCGTCTTCGGCTGGATCTTCGCCGCGATGTACGGGTTCTTATAAATGCACTTTGCGTGCCGCCCGTAACTACGCGGCACGCCATTTTCGAATAACAAATACAGAGTTACAGGCTGGAAGCTATGTCAAACAAACCCTTTATCTACCAGGCACCTTTCCCGATGGGGAAAGACAATACCGAATACTATCTACTCACTTCCGATTACGTTAGCGTTGCCGACTTCGACGGCGAAACCATCCTGAAAGTGGAACCAGAAGCCCTGACTCTGCTGGCGCAGCAAGCCTTTCACGACGCTTCCTTCATGCTCCGCCCGGCACACCAGAAACAGGTCGCGGCTATTCTTCACGATCCAGAAGCCAGCGAAAACGACAAGTACGTGGCGCTGCAATTCTTAAGAAACTCCGAAATCGCCGCCAAAGGCGTGCTGCCGACCTGCCAGGATACCGGCACCGCGATCATCGTCGGTAAAAAAGGCCAGCGCGTGTGGACCGGTGGCGGTGATGAAGAAGCGCTGTCGAAAGGCGTCTATAACACCTATATCGAAGATAACCTGCGCTATTCACAGAACGCGCCGCTGGACATGTATAAAGAGGTCAACACCGGCACGAACCTGCCTGCGCAAATCGACCTGTACGCGGTAGATGGCGATGAGTACAAATTCCTCTGTGTCGCTAAAGGCGGCGGCTCTGCCAACAAAACGTATCTCTACCAGGAAACCAAAGCCCTGCTGACGCCCGGCAAACTGAAAAACTTCCTCGTCGAGAAAATGCGTACCCTCGGTACTGCAGCCTGCCCGCCGTACCATATCGCGTTTGTGATTGGCGGTACGTCTGCGGAAACCAACCTGAAAACCGTCAAGTTAGCAAGCGCTCACTATTACGATGAACTGCCGACGGAAGGGAACGAACATGGTCAGGCGTTCCGCGATATCCAGCTGGAACAGGAACTGCTGGAAGAGGCCCAGAAACTCGGTCTTGGCGCGCAGTTTGGCGGTAAATACTTCGCGCACGACATCCGCGTTATCCGTCTGCCACGTCACGGCGCATCCTGCCCGGTAGGCATGGGCGTCTCCTGCTCCGCTGACCGTAACATTAAAGCGAAAATCAACCGCGAAGGTATCTGGATCGAAAAACTGGAACACAATCCAGGCCAGTACATTCCGGAAGAACTGCGCAAGGCCGGTGAAGGCGAAGCGGTGAAAGTTGACCTTAACCGCCCGATGAAAGAGATCCTCGCCCAGCTTTCGCAATACCCGGTATCCACCCGCTTGTCGCTCACCGGCACCATTATCGTGGGTCGCGATATTGCACACGCCAAGCTGAAAGAGCTGATTGACGCCGGTAAAGAACTGCCGCAGTACATCAAAGATCACCCGATCTACTACGCGGGTCCGGCGAAAACCCCTGCCGGTTATCCATCAGGTTCACTTGGCCCAACCACCGCAGGTCGTATGGACTCCTACGTGGATCTGCTGCAATCCCACGGCGGCAGCATGATCATGCTGGCGAAAGGTAACCGCAGTCAGCAGGTTACTGACGCGTGCCATAAACACGGCGGCTTCTACCTCGGTAGCATCGGCGGTCCGGCGGCGGTACTGGCGCAGCAGAGCATCAAGCATCTGGAATGCGTCGCTTATCCGGAGCTGGGTATGGAAGCTATCTGGAAAATCGAAGTAGAAGATTTCCCGGCGTTTATCCTGGTCGATGACAAAGGTAACGACTTCTTCCAGCAAATCGTCAACAAACAGTGCGCGAACTGCACTAAGTAACCTCTTCGGCCCAGCGCCTGGCAGCATGCTGCCAGGTGATCCCCCTGGGCCACCTCTTTTGCGATTGTAATTTCACGCTTGCTGGTGAATAGTCAGTATTTTCCCTGACTTGCGAACTCACCATGACCCGCACACTCAAGCCGTTAATTCTTAACACCGGCGCACTGACGCTAACGTTAATCCTGATTTATACCGGCATTTCGGCCCATGACAAACTCACCTGGCTGATGGAAGTGACACCGGTGATTATTGTCGTGCCGCTACTGCTTGCCTCCGCCAGACGTTATCCGTTAACGCCGCTGCTCTATACGCTCATTTTCCTTCACGCCATCATCCTGATGGTCGGCGGGCAATACACCTACGCGAAAGTCCCCGTTGGTTTTGAGGTACAGGAATGGCTGGGGTTGAGCCGTAATCCGTATGACAAACTGGGGCATTTTTTCCAGGGGCTGGTGCCTGCACTGGTGGCGCGAGAAATTCTCGTTCGCGGGATGTACGTGCGCGGACGTAAAATGGTGGCGTTTCTGGTCTGCTGCGTGGCGCTGGCGATAAGCGCGATGTATGAATTAATCGAGTGGTGGGCAGCGCTGGCAATGGGCCAGGGAGCGGATGATTTTCTCGGCACCCAGGGCGACCAATGGGACACGCAATCCGATATGTTCTGCGCGCTGCTTGGCGCATTAACGACGGTGATATTCCTCGCTCGCTTTCATTGCCGCCAGCTACGGCGCTTTGGCTTAATCACCAGAGCGCCGGAAGCGATAACCTCTTAACGGTGCAACCAGCCAGGCAGCCAGTCGCCGTGGGCAGCAATCAAGTCGTCAACAAGAGCATATATTTCGTCAATGCCCAGCACGGCGGCAGTATGCGGGTCCATCATCGCGGCGTGGTAAACACGGTCGCGATTTTCCGTAAGAATAGCTTCTGTCAGCAGCGTCTGTACGTTGATGTTGGTTTGCATCAGGGCGGCCAGATGCGAAGGTAACGTACCGACTTTGGTCGGCTGAATGCCATTAGCATCAACCAGACAGGCTACTTCCACGCAACATCCTTGTGGCAGGTTATCAATCAAACCATCGTTACGGACGTTGCCGTAAATCACACTCGGCTCGCCAGTCCAGATAGCGTTCATGATTGTGCTGGCATATTCCCGTGACGGTTTAATATCAATCCGGGAGGCGTTCTTATACTCCTCCAGCTCTTTATGCCAGTTCGCCAGCTGCTCGACGCAGCGTTTCGGGTACTCATCCAGCGGTACTTTATAACGCTCAATCAAATCCTCACGACCTGGCTTAATAAACCACGGTGTGTACTCAGCAAAATGTTCTGACGATTCTGTGACGAAGTAGCCCAGCTTTTTGAACATTTCGTAACGCACAATATTCTGGCAGCGAGTATTACCATGAATATTTGGCTTCGGTGCCTGCCCTGCTTCATAAGCCGCCAGCAATTCAGGATAGAGATTCACGTAGCTACCGTCTGCGGTTTTACGCTCCAGTTCCAGGTAAAACGCCATATGGTTGATACCTGCGCAACGGTAACGCAGCGTAGCCGGGTCGATATTGAGGTCACGCGCCAGCTCTTCCGCCGTTCCCTGCACCGAATGGCACAGCCCTACCTGTTTGATATGCGGATAGCGGGCATACATCGCCCAGGTATTCATCGCCATTGGGTTAACGTAGTTGAGCATGGTGGCATCGGGGCAGACTTCCGTCATGTCCTCGCAAATTTGCCACAGATGCGGAATGGTACGTAGCGCGCGCATAATACCGCCCGGCCCCAACGTATCGGCAATGGTTTGTTCCAGACCGTGGCGCTTACAGACCTCAAAATCAGTCACCGTGCAAGGTTCATAACCGCCAATCTGAAATGCCACCACGACAAAATCAGCATCCTGTAAGGCTTCTTTCTGTTGGGTGTGGCAGGTGATTTTGCCGCTGGCCCCTGCTGAATCCATCAGCTTACGCACCACAATGTGCGACTCTTCCAGGCGGGTGGGATCGATATCCATCAGGGCAATATGCGCCGTTTTCAGCGCCTCACGATGGAACACATCACCAAGAATATTTTTAACGAAAATCGTCGAACCAGCGCCGATAAATGTAATTTTAGGTGCAGACATCATGCAGATCTCCTGGCTTGCTTGAATAACTTCATCATGGCAGGCGAATCTGCAGAAAACCTCCGGCTTCCAGGTTGAGCATTCCCATAAACTCAGATCCTGCGTGAAGCAGCAGTAAATCTGAGTTTATGGGAATAAGTTACCTGAAAAGCAGAGTTTTCGGCCTCATGATGCTCGGACGCTCCCCTCGCCGCTGTGGGAAGAGGGTGAAAACCGTGCTCCCACTCGCAGTCATCCTCCCTCACTCCTGCCATAATTCTGATATTCCAGGAAAGAGAGCCATCCATGAATACAGATACGTTTATGTGCAGCAGCGACGAAAAACAGACCCGCAGCCCGCTGTCGCTGTATTCGGAATACCAGCGGATGGAGATTGAGTTTCGCGCACCGCATATCATGCCCACCAGCCACTGGCATGGTCAGGTCGAAGTGAATGTGCCTTTCGATGGCGATGTGGAATACCTGATCAACAATGAAAAAGTGAGTATCAATCAGGGACATATCTCGCTGTTCTGGGCCTGTACACCGCACCAACTAACAGATACCGGAACCTGTCAGAGCATGGCGATTTTTAATCTGCCGATGCATCTGTTTCTCTCCTGGCCGCTGGATAAAGACCTGATTAACCACGTTACTCACGGCATGGTGATCAAATCACTGGCGACACAGCAACTTAGCCCGTTTGAAGTGCGCCGCTGGCAGCAGGAATTAAACAGTCCGAACGAGCAAATTCGCCAGCTCGCCATTGATGAAATTGGCCTGATGCTCAAGCGATTTAGCCTCTCTGGCTGGGAACCGATTCTGGTCAATAAAACCTCGCGCACACACAAAAACAGCGTCTCGCGCCATGCGCAATTTTATGTCAGCCAGATGCTGGGCTTTATTGCCGAAAACTATGATCAGGCGCTGACCATCAACGATGTGGCTGAGCACGTCAAACTTAACGCCAACTATGCAATGGGGATATTCCAGCGGGTCATGCAATTGACAATGAAACAGTACATTACCGCGATGCGCATCAACCACGTTCGCGCGTTACTGAGCGATACCGATAAAAGTATTCTCGATATTGCCCTGACGGCAGGCTTTCGTTCGAGTAGCCGTTTTTACAGCACGTTCGGCAAATATGTCGGCATGTCGCCGCAACAATACCGCAAACTTAGCCAACAACGCCGCCAGGCGTTTCCCGGCTAAAGACGATATCAGTATCAGCCAAAAAAATAGTTTAGCCGTCGATAATAAGCAGTGAAAATAATTTAAAATGATCACATAACATGTTGTTTATAAAAGCAAATATTTCAAAAATGTTTGTTTTTCACGCGCTTTACAGCCCGAAAAGGCCGGAAGATACTTGCCCGCAACGAAGATTCCTTCATAACCGGGTAAGCAATGATGAAAGTATTAATTGTTGAAAGCGAGTTTCTCCATCAAGACACCTGGGTCGGTAACGCCGTTGAGCGTCTGGCAGATGCTTTAAGCCAGCAAAATGTTACCGTGATTAAATCCACCTCCTTTGATGATGGTTTTGCCATTCTCTCTTCAAACGAAGCCATTGACTGCCTGATGTTCAGCTATCAAATGGAACATCCGGACGAACATCAAAACGTCAGACAATTGATCGGTAAGCTTCATGAGCGCCAACAAAACGTGCCGGTCTTCCTGTTGGGCGATCGGGAAAAAGCCCTCGCCGCAATGGACCGGGATCTGCTGGAGCTTGTCGATGAATTCGCCTGGATTCTGGAAGATACCGCCGACTTTATCGCCGGACGCGCCGTTGCCGCGATGACCCGCTACCGCCAGCAGCTGTTGCCGCCACTGTTCAGCGCGCTGATGAAATATAGCGACATCCATGAATATTCCTGGGCAGCGCCAGGCCACCAGGGTGGCGTTGGTTTTACCAAAACACCCGCCGGACGTTTCTACCATGACTACTATGGTGAAAATCTGTTCCGCACCGACATGGGCATCGAACGGACTTCCCTCGGTTCTTTGCTTGACCATACTGGCGCATTTGGCGAAAGCGAAAAATATGCCGCACGCGTATTTGGTGCCGATCGCTCCTGGTCGGTAGTCGTCGGTACTTCCGGCTCTAACCGCACCATCATGCAGGCTTGCATGACCGATAACGATGTCGTGGTCGTTGACCGTAACTGCCATAAATCCATCGAACAAGGCTTGATGCTGACAGGCGCGAAACCGGTCTACATGGTGCCAAGCCGCAACCGCTACGGCATTATCGGGCCAATCTATCCGCAGGAAATGCAACCTGAAACCTTGCAGAAGAAAATCAATGAAAGCCCGCTGACTAAAGACAAAGCCGGGCAAAAACCGTCTTACTGCGTGGTGACCAACTGCACCTATGACGGCGTGTGTTATAACGCTAAAGAAGCACAGGATCTGCTGGAAAAAACCTCCGATCGTCTGCACTTTGACGAAGCCTGGTACGGCTATGCACGTTTCAACCCGATCTATGCCGATCACTATGCCATGCGCGGCGAACCTGGCGATCACAACGGTCCTACCGTTTTCGCCACCCACTCCACCCACAAACTGCTGAATGCGCTGTCACAGGCCTCTTATATTCATGTACGTGAAGGTCGTGGGGCGATTAACTTCTCCCGCTTCAACCAGGCCTACATGATGCATGCCACCACCTCCCCGCTGTATGCAATCTGCGCATCCAACGACGTGGCGGTGTCGATGATGGACGGCAACAGCGGCCTGTCACTGACCCAGGAAGTGATCGACGAAGCGGTTGATTTCCGTCAGGCGATGGCGCGGCTGTATAAAGAGTTCACCGCTGACGGTAGCTGGTTCTTCAAACCGTGGAACAAAGAAGTCGTCACCGACCCACAAACCGGCAAAACCTATGACTTTGCTGACGCACCAACCAAACTGCTGACCACCGTTCAGGACTGCTGGGTCATGCATCCTGGCGAAAGCTGGCACGGCTTCAAAGATATTCCGGATAACTGGAGTATGCTCGACCCGATTAAAGTCAGCATCCTTGCTCCGGGAATGGGTGAAGATGGTGAACTGGAAGAAACCGGTGTTCCGGCGGCGCTGGTCACTGCCTGGCTTGGTCGCCACGGCATTGTGCCTACCCGCACCACTGACTTCCAAATTATGTTCCTGTTTTCTATGGGCGTAACCCGTGGGAAATGGGGGACTCTGGTTAACACCCTTTGCTCCTTCAAACGCCACTATGACGCCAACACACCGCTGGCGCAGGTGATGCCGGAACTTGTTGAACAATATCCTGACACTTACGCGAACATGGGGATTCACGATCTGGGTGACACCATGTTTGCCTGGCTGAAAGGAAACAACCCTGGCGCACGGTTGAACGAAGCCTATTCCGGCCTGCCGGTGGCGGAAATCACCCCGCGAGAAGCGTACAACGCGATTGTCGACAACAATGTCGAACTGGTATCCATTGAAAACCTGCCAGGACGCATCGCGGCAAACTCAGTTATCCCGTATCCGCCAGGAATCCCGATGCTGCTGTCTGGTGAAAACTTCGGCGATAAAAACAGTCCGCAAGTAAGTTATTTACGCTCGCTGCAATCCTGGGACCATCATTTCCCTGGATTTGAACACGAAACAGAAGGGACAGAAATTATTGACGGTATTTACCACGTTATGTGTGTGAAAGCGTAACCACTATTTCGCTGAAGGCGTAATTGTTAAATAACATTACGCCGCCTGGCTTGAGGCCTTTTAAGTATGGCAACGTTTTCATAAAAATTGCTGCAAACAAAAAATGTCATGCTTTTTGCGCGGTCCCACCCCGCGCTTTTTTTTGCCTGTTATTTATCCTTTTTTTAGCCTGTAAAAAAATATGTACATGAGAAATTACTATAAAAATTTGTAATATTAGTAAAACTCGTTATTTTTATGCATGTTTATATTCATCATACAATTATATAACCATTTCCCGGTATCGCTTCGCTTTAGCGAGAACTGGTCTTTTATTCGCACTCAGGAGTACATGTATGAGGATTTGCAGCGACCAACCTTGTATTGTTTTATTGACTGAAAAAGATGTCTGGATAAGGGTGAATGGGAAAGAACCTATTAGCCTTAAAGCTAACCACATGGCGTTATTAAATTGTGAAAATAATATTATCGACGTCTCCTCTCTTAATAACACTTTGGTTGCTCATATTAGTCACGACATCATCAAAGATTACCTCCGGTTTCTGAATAAAGATCTCTCGCAAATACCAGTATGGCAACGTAGCGCTACGCCCATCCTCACCCTGCCATGCCTGACGCCAGACGTCTTTCGCGTTGCCGCGCAACATAGCATGATGCCCGCTGAAACTGAGTCAGAAAAGGAACGAACACGTGCATTATTATTCACTGTGCTATCCCGTTTTCTCGACAGTAAAAAATTCCTTTCACTAATGATGTATATGTTACGTAATTGTGTAAGTGACAGCGTTTATCAAATTATTGAAAGCGATATCCACAAAGACTGGAATCTTAGTATGGTAGCCAGTTGTTTATGTCTTAGCCCAAGTCTGTTAAAGAAAAAGCTGAAAAGCGAAAACACCAGTTATAGCCAAATAATCACCACCTGCCGCATGCGTTATGCCGTAAATGAATTAATGATGGACGGTAAAAATATCTCTCAGGTCTCACAGTCGTGTGGCTACAACAGTACGTCGTACTTTATTTCTGTCTTTAAAGACTTCTACGGTATGACGCCTCTGCATTATGTTAGTCAGCACAGAGAACGCACTGTCGCCTGATTTTTAACCTTAACGAAGAGCTATATTAATAACGGCATCAGCGATAACCCGGTCGATAATAATTCAACTATCGAATGCAGGCGTATGATATGACGTAATTTATTGTCACGAAGCTCGCCTTCGCAGGAGTTTAATTATGTCTTCGGATGCTGATGCTCACAAAGTGGGCTTAATCCCCGTCACCCTGATGGTGTCGGGGAATATTATGGGGTCAGGTGTTTTTCTGTTACCTGCAAACCTGGCCTCCACTGGCGGGATTGCCATTTATGGATGGTTGGTGACGATTATCGGTGCGCTGGGGCTCTCGATGGTATACGCCAAAATGTCGTTCCTCGACCCAAGTCCTGGTGGTTCTTACGCTTACGCCCGCCGCTGCTTTGGCCCGTTTCTCGGTTATCAAACCAACGTCCTCTACTGGCTGGCCTGCTGGATCGGCAATATCGCCATGGTGGTCATTGGCGTAGGATATTTAAGTTACTTCTTCCCGATTCTGAAAGATCCACTGGTATTAACCATCACCTGCGTCGTGGTGCTGTGGATCTTCGTCCTGCTGAACATTGTCGGTCCGAAAATGATCACCCGCGTGCAGGCCGTTGCCACCGTGCTGGCGCTGATCCCCATCGTCGGGATTGCCGTATTTGGCTGGTTCTGGTTCCGTGGTGAAACCTATATGGCGGCATGGAACGTCAGCGGCCTGGGCACCTTCGGCGCGATTCAAAGTACCCTTAACGTTACGCTGTGGTCGTTCATCGGTGTGGAAAGTGCCTCCGTTGCCGCAGGTGTGGTGAAAAACCCGAAACGCAACGTCCCTATCGCCACCATTGGTGGGGTATTGATTGCCGCCGTTTGCTATGTGCTCTCCACCACCGCGATTATGGGGATGATCCCTAATGCCGCACTGCGCGTTTCTGCTTCGCCATTCGGTGATGCCGCACGGATGGCGTTGGGTGACACCGCCGGGGCCATTGTTTCCTTCTGCGCAGCTGCGGGTTGCTTAGGTTCACTGGGCGGCTGGACGTTGCTGGCGGGTCAAACGGCGAAAGCCGCTGCCGATGACGGACTGTTCCCACCGATTTTTGCCCGTGTAAATAAAGCGGGCACGCCAGTGGCGGGGCTGATTATCGTCGGTATTTTGATGACCATCTTCCAGCTCAGTAGCATTTCGCCAAACGCGACTAAAGAGTTCGGTCTGGTTTCTTCCGTGTCGGTCATCTTTACACTGGTGCCATATCTTTACACCTGTGCGGCGTTACTGCTACTCGGACACGGTCACTTTGGTAAAGCACGCCCGGCATATCTGGCAGTGACTACCATTGCCTTCCTCTACTGCATCTGGGCCGTGGTGGGGTCCGGGGCGAAAGAGGTTATGTGGTCATTTGTCACCCTGATGGTCATCACCGCCATGTATGCGCTGAATTACAACCGGCTGCATAAAAACCCGTATCCCTTAGATGCACCAATAAGCAAAGATTAATTCCCCTTAATCCAGCAAACATAAAAGCCAACCTTAAGAACTTAAGGTTGGCTTAATTTTGCTTTGCGAGCATATGCGCACTTTGTTCGATGGAAACACCGTGATGTTGAAGCGCCTACTAAAAAGACCCTCTTTGAATTTACTCGCCTGGCTATTGTTAGCCGCTTTTTATATCTCTATCTGCCTGAATATTGCCTTTTTTAAACAGGTGTTGCAGGCGCTGCCGCTGGACTCGCTGCATAACGTACTGGTTTTCTTGTCGATGCCGGTCGTCGCCTTCAGCGTGATTAATATTGTCCTGACACTAAGCTCTTTCTTGTGGCTTAATCGACCGCTGGCCTGCCTGTTTATTCTGGTCGGCGCAGCTGCACAATATTTCATAATGACTTACGGCATCGTCATCGACCGCTCGATGATTGCCAATATTATTGATACCACTCCGGCAGAAAGTTATGCGTTGATGACACCGCAAATGTTATTAACGCTGGGATTCAGCGGCGTGCTTGCTGCGCTGATTGCCTGCTGGATTAAAATCAAACCAGCCGCCTCGCGCCTGCGCAGTGTTCTTTTCCGTGGAGCCAATATTCTGGTGTCTGTACTGCTGATTTTGCTGGTCGCCGCACTGTTTTATAAAGACTACGCCTCATTGTTCCGCAACAACAAAGAGCTGGTGAAGTCCTTAAGCCCCTCTAACAGCATTGTTGCCAGCTGGTCATGGTACTCCCATCAGCGACTGGCAAATCTGCCGCTGGTGCGAATTGGTGAAGACGCGCACCGCAACCCGTTAATGCAGAACGAAAAACGTAAAAATTTGACCATCCTGATTGTCGGCGAAACCTCGCGGGCGGAGAACTTCTCCCTCAACGGCTACCCGCGTGAAACTAACCCGCGGCTGGCAAAAGATAACGTGGTCTATTTTCCTAATACCGCATCTTGCGGCACGGCAACGGCAGTTTCAGTACCGTGCATGTTCTCGGATATGCCGCGTGAGCACTACAAAGAAGAGCTGGCACAGCACCAGGAAGGCGTGCTGGATATCATTCAGCGAGCGGGCATCAACGTGCTGTGGAATGACAACGATGGCGGCTGTAAAGGCGTTTGCGATCGCGTACCTCACCAGAACGTCACCGCGCTGAACCTGCCTGGTCAGTGCATCAACGGCGAGTGCTATGATGAAGTACTGTTCCACGGGCTGGAAGATTACATCAATAACCTGCAGGGTGATGGCGTGATTGTCTTACACACCATCGGCAGCCACGGCCCGACCTATTACAACCGCTATCCGCCGCAGTTCAGGAAATTTACCCCAACCTGCGACACTAACGAGATCCAGACCTGTACCCAAGAGCAACTGGTGAACACTTACGACAACACGCTGGTTTACGTCGACTATATTGTTGATAAAGCGATTAATCTGCTGAAAGAACATCAGGATAAATTTACCACCAGCCTGGTTTATCTTTCTGACCACGGTGAATCGTTAGGTGAAAATGGCATCTATCTGCACGGTCTGCCTTATGCCATCGCCCCGGATAGCCAAAAACAGGTGCCGATGCTGCTGTGGCTGTCGGAGGATTATCAAAAACGGTATCAGGTTGACCAGAACTGCCTGCAAAAACAGGCGCAAACGCAACACTATTCACAAGACAATTTATTCTCAACCTTATTGGGCCTGACTGGCGTTGAGACGAAGTATTACCAGGCTGCGGATGATATTCTGCAAACTTGCAGGAGAGTGAGTGAATGAAAATTCTGATTGTTGAAGACGATACGCTGTTATTGCAGGGATTGATTCTGGCGGCGCAAACCGAAGGCTACGCGTGCGATGGCGTGACAACCGCGCGGATGGCGGAACAAAGCCTTGAGGCCGGTCATTACAGCCTGGTGGTACTGGATTTAGGGTTACCCGACGAAGATGGACTGCATTTTCTCGCCCGTATCCGGCAGAAAAAATACACCCTGCCGGTACTGATCCTCACCGCTCGCGATACGCTGACCGACAAAATCGCCGGGCTGGATGTCGGTGCCGATGACTATCTGGTGAAGCCTTTTGCGCTGGAAGAGTTACACGCCCGTATCCGCGCCCTGCTACGACGCCATAATAATCAGGGCGAAAGTGAGCTGATTGTTGGCAATCTGACGCTGAATATGGGTCGCCGTCAGGTATGGATGGGCGGTGAAGAGTTGATTCTGACGCCCAAAGAATATGCTCTGCTGTCACGGTTAATGCTCAAAGCAGGCAGCCCGGTGCATCGGGAAATTCTCTACAACGACATCTATAACTGGGACAATGAACCCTCGACCAACACCCTGGAAGTGCATATCCACAATCTGCGCGACAAAGTGGGCAAAGCCCGTATCCGCACCGTGCGCGGATTTGGCTATATGCTGGTCGCAAATGAGGAAAACTAATTGAATCTGATGCGTTTTCTGCGCCGACCAATATCGCTGCGCCAACGGCTGATATTGACCATCGGGGCCATTTTGTTGGTGTTTGAGCTGATCAGCGTCTTCTGGCTATGGCATGAAAGTACCGAGCAGATTCAGCTGTTTGAGCAGGCGCTACGCGACAATCGTAACAACGATCGCCACATCATGCGTGAGATCCGCGAGGCGGTCGCCAGCCTGATTGTCCCCGGCGTCTTTATGGTCAGCCTGACGCTATTTATCTGCTATCAGGCGGTACGCCGCATCACCCGCCCGCTGGCGGAGCTGCAAAAAGAGCTGGAAGCGCGCACCGCCGACAACTTAACGCCCATTGCCATTCACAGCGCCACCCTCGAAATCGAAGCGGTGGTTTCGGCGTTAAACGATCTGGTCAGTCGCCTGACCAGCACGCTGGATAACGAAAGGTTGTTTACCGCTGACGTCGCGCACGAACTGCGAACGCCACTGGCGGGGGTGCGTTTGCATCTGGAACTGCTGGCGAAAACGCATCACATTGATGTAGCACCGTTAGTGGCACGACTTGATCAGATGATGGAGAGTGTCTCCCAGCTGCTGCAACTGGCGCGTGCCGGACAGTCATTTTCTTCCGGGAATTATCAACATGTAAAACTGCTGGAAGATGTCATTCTCCCCTCGTATGACGAACTCAGTACCATGCTCGACCAGCGCCAGCAAACCCTGCTATTGCCAGAGAGCGCCGCCGACATCACCGTTCAGGGTGATGCAACCCTGCTGCGGATGTTATTGCGAAACCTGGTAGAAAACGCCCATCGTTATAGCCCGCAAGGCAGCAACATTATGATTAAGCTGCAAGAAGATGGCGGAGCGGTCATGGCCGTTGAAGATGAAGGACCGGGTATTGATGAGAGTAAATGCGGGGAGTTGAGTAAAGCGTTTGTACGAATGGACAGCCGTTATGGCGGGATTGGTCTGGGGTTAAGTATTGTCAGCCGCATTACACAGTTGCATCACGGGCAGTTTTTCCTGCAAAACCGGCAAGAGACTTCTGGCACGCGGGCCTGGGTACGGCTGAAAAAAGATCAGTACGTGGCAAACCAGATATAAAGAAAGCTGCTGACCACCAGCACGCTGAACACGGTAGTTAAACTTTCATAAACACGGTTTTTCATTGCACTCTCCTCCGTTAACCTGGAGGAGAGTATGCGCGTCAGAGATTAAGTGAACCTTAAGAGTTCAATTGACCTGATAAGACAGCGTCACATCAGGCCATCCGTTTCAGCTTATTCATCAATTCGCGGATGTTGCTGCACCAGGCGGGTACGTTTCGCCTGCAAATCGGCAATCTCGTGGTCAATATCATCGATTTTCTGCTCGATATTATCGTAATGCTCGACGAGAATTTCCTTCGCTTCCTGTATATCTGACGCCGCTGGTGTCGCACCTTTCAACGGTCGATTCGCCGTCTCTTTCATGGTTACGCCGGTGATTAAACCAACCACCGCCACTACCATCAGGTAATAGGCAGGCATCATCAGATTCTGCGAGCTTTCGACCAGCCAGGCCGCCAACGTTGGCGTCAGACCGGCAACCAGCACCGAAATATTAAATGCCGCCGCCAGCGCGCTGTAACGGATATGCGTCGGGAACATCGCTGGCAAGGTAGAAGCCATAACGCCCGTAAAGCAGTTAAGGATCACCGCCAGCATCAGTAACCCGGCAAAAATCAGGCCGATGACGTTACTGTTAATCAGAATAAACGCCGGGATCGCCAACACAAACAGTGCAACACTGCCAAGTAGCACAAACGGACGACGGCCAAAACGGTCACTCAGCAAGCCCATCACCGGTTGAACAAACAGCATACCGATCATAATGGCGATAATAATCAGCACCCCGTGGTCTTCGGAGTAATGCAGGTTATGCGACAAATAACTCGGCATATAGGTCAGCAACATGTAGTAAGTCACGTTGGTGGCAATTACCAGACCAATACATGTCAACAGGCTGCGCCAGTGTTTGGTGGCAATCTCTTTAAACGAGACTTTCGGGCCATCCTGCAAACCTTCGCGGTCGCCCTGTTCCAGTTTATCGACATGCTGCTGGAACGCCGGAGTCTCTTCCAGCGCATGGCGCAGGTAAAGCCCGATAATCCCTAACGGCAGAGCGATAAAGAACGGAATACGCCAGCCCCAATCGAGGAAGTTCTCTTCGCCGACAATGGTCGAAATTAACACCACCACGCCAGCACCCAGCACAAACCCGGCAATAGAACCGAAGTCCAGCCAGCTGCCCATAAATCCACGTTTACGGTCAGGGGAGTATTCCGCAACAAATATCGACGCCCCGGTATATTCACCGCCGACCGAGAAACCTTGTGCCATCTTACAGATCAACAGCAGAATCGGTGCCCAAATACCAATCGTGTCGTAGGACGGTATTAAGCCAATACAGAACGTACTGATCGACATAATCACAATAGTGATAGCGAGGATCTTCTGGCGACCATATTTATCGCCCAACATACCAAAGAAGAGCCCGCCAAGCGGTCGAATCAGAAAGGGAACGGAGAAAGTGGCAAGTGCAGCAACCATCTGCACGCTGGGGTCAGCCCCCGGGAAAAAAACTTTACCTAATGCGTAAGCAACAAAACCATAAACACCAAAATCGAACCATTCCATTGCATTACCCAGTGATGCTGCGGTAATGGCTTTACGCAGTTTACCGTCATCAATAATGGTGACATCACGAAGGGTAATCGGTTTTACTTTTTTCCTTTTCAGCATAGCTTTCCTCGCAGAGTTGGCCCATTTCCGCAAACGCCAGAAAAATCAGCGCGACGGCCGCAAAAGGGGAGCGGGAATTGCAGGATGCAATCTCTGTAACAAGCGTAGCGGGTTTGCTTACACCCTCCGGTTAAGGAATGTACAATCAAACCAGTTGACGCCTGAATTGGGCAGTTAATGACCTTTTTACCCTACCAGTGTTTAAATTTGTGATCAACTTCACACATGTATTTCGTTTAGGACTCACTGGTGTAACTTATTATTTACACCAAATTTACAGAGAAGATTTCCTCGACCATTGCCCCCGCCAGACGCTGCGCTGAACAGAGTCGTGGCATCCCCAGCGCGACAGTTTGCCAACGTTGGGTCACTGACCAGCAAACGGGTTGTTTATCTGCCGTGGTCCACTTTCCCAGCCAACTTAAAAAATCAGCATGATCCCCGCCCGTCGGAATGGTCGAAGAGGCAAACCACTGATGGTAATAGTGACGCGTGGTCGGGGCCGCATTGATACTCTCTGCCAGATGTTGTGTCGCTTTCACGCGCAAATCACCCAGCAACAACGCCACCGCTTGCGGGCTTCCCAGACGAAAGGCATCGCCAAATGCACCCCAGCGCAACTCCTCCAGAACGATAAAACAGCGCCCAGGCAACGACCAGGCGTTATACGCCCCAGCACGCCAGCGGGTAAAAATTTGCTCGCTCTGATCACCTGCCTGCACCAGTAGGCCTCGTTGCGTTAACGCCTTTTCCTTCCAGCGACAACGGGCTGAAAACCACTCATACAAGGCGGCAATTTGCTGGGGGAGCTCCGGGAAAGCAGAGTGCTGGCGGTGATCCATTTTTTGCAGCAGCGCCAGATGCTGCGCGATCTGCGTCAGCGCCAGATGACCGGGATCCAGCATCGACGCCAGTTTTTCCACCAATGTCAGACGCAGGCTAAGCGGCGCATTTAACATGCCGCCGTTCGTCCATGCCTGAAGCTGCACACGCGCAAGAAGTTCCTGCATCAGTCGTTCACGAAACTGCTGCTGATGGGCTTGTGGATGGCGGGCATCATCGCCCTGCGCCAGATCCACTAAAAAGCGCGGATGAACCGACTCCAGCACGCGACCGGGGCCGTCCAGTAACGTCTTGGTCAATATCGTTCTGCCGTGAAAAGTGTTTGAATATCATCGCGTAACAGCTGAGCATCGGTGTAAATCCAGCCATGAGTCATCACAGCCTGCTGCAATTGCTGCTGCATCAGCCTGACCACCGATTCATTTTGTTGACGCAGAGCCAGGCTTTCGCGTAAACGCGTCTGTAATTCCGTCAAACATGAAGCGAACTCAGCGAAAAAAGTATTCATGCCTGCCGTAACAGATTCATCGACCTGCTCTGCCAGAACTTTAGCCATTTGTTGGCAATAAAGATCGACTTCTGCGCTTAATGCTCGTTGCAACACACTGTAATCAACCGTCTCTGTCGGGGATTTCTCATTTCCCCGTCCCCAGTCGGGCTGATTCAACCAGCGCGAAAAAGTCTCACGCACAACGCCTAAACGCGTACTCTGCTCGTCCGTTGCTTCCTGGCGCGAAATGACTTCACTGAACAGCTGGCGAGTGTTGAAGTGGGGAACTGCGCCGTGAAAAACAGGAAAATGAAACCCAGGACGAAACCCTGACTCGCTCAATTCCATTTTGACTTGTTGCTCAATGGGGCGAATAACATCGGTTAACACCCGGCAAAGGGTGGATTCCAGCTCGGCAAAACGCAGCGTAAAGTCGCGACAGATGGTGTTCTGCGCCATCTGTAACAGTGTCTCACAGCGGGTACGAATCTCGCTTAACGGCTCCGAATCATCCTGAAACAACGCGGCTAACTGTGCATTCAGCGCATCTTGCTGTTGACGCAGAAAGTGGTTGGCGGAGGTCAGGGCCAGCTCGATTTCATGTTTAATCTCGCCGCTCACCTGCGCCTGATTGAGTTGCAATAGCTGCAAACTTTCTTCGATCTGATGGATATTTTGCCGCAATTGTTCACAAGCGACGTTTAACCCGTGCGCACGAAAATCCAGGTATTCCCGCGCCTGCTGCGCGTAATTCAACAGTTTATGCGCGGCAGATCGCAGAGCATACAACGAGGCGTTAGCGTAAGCGGCATGAAGCAACGCCTGAATTGGCTTGGCGAACAGCGAATCTTCCCACAACTGATCGGCAGCATGACGAATATGTTCGAGGTCCGCCAGATCGGCATGACGCCAGCGCCTGCCGAGCGCGGCATGGGCAAAATCTTCCACCCAGCGTTGTTGCTCTGGCGGTGGTAACTTACCGTTGTTGGCTAACTCATGGCGCGCCCGATTCGCCAGGTAGCCCCACATCGACGACACCGGAAATATCTGCTGTGGCGTAATACAGCCTTTCATCAGCGTCCCGGAAATCAGTGCCCGCACCTGGTCGGCGTCGTCACTGTTACGATCCTGTTGATCGAACTTATTGACCAGCACATACAACGGCACCGATTGCCCCACCGCCAAAATCGCCTCACGGACCTCTTCATCGGAGATCGATTTCAGTTGCGTATAATCCAGCACCGCCAGTACCGCCGAGGCGCGTGCCAGCTGCTGGTTAAGCATTTTTTGCAGATGCGGTTGCCCGGCTTCATTTGGCCCGGGGGTATCCAGTAACGTCAATTGACCGGGATAACTCTCCAGCCCCGCCAGATGGACAAACTCCACTTCAATCACGGGAATATGCTCAATGGCGGCGTAAGCAGAAAAAGGAAAATCGACGTCCAGCGCCTTCGCCAGTCGCACCAAATCATTCAAACTTTTCAGACAATGAAAAATAGGCTGGGCACCCAGATAATATTTTTCGAAAGCGACGCCATTTTCGATCCGCTGCATAAGCGCACGCATATCTTTATCTATTTCCAGCACATCGGTCAGATGCTTAATATCGCAATCACGCAGGCGCTGTTGTAATTTTTGAATTAAACAATCGATTGGCGCGACATGTGAAAAATGCAGTACCGGTTCCTTTTGCCCGGGCGTATGGCGAATAAGCGTCGGCAGCGCAGTCATTGGGCGATTACGATTAGGCAAAACCTCCGTACCAACAATGGCATTAATGGTGGTTGATTTCCCTGCTTTCATGGTACCGACAATCGCCAGCACCATTTCCAGTCGGGAAATTTTACGCAACTCATTATTCAGCATCGCGTGACGTTCGGCGATATTAGGCTGACTCCAGGGTAAAGCCAGTTGTGGCGCATCGTCTCCGGGTACAGAGAGAGGCATTTTTTCCAGTAACTGCAACTGTTGGCGAGAAAGCTGTAACAGGCGTTCAGCCTCCTGACTTAACTCATACAGGGTCTGTGTGTACATAGAAAATTCTTCCTTAAAGCAAATTTTATTACTTTTATTTAGCCAGATTGCTTTTGAGTTCTGTTTTCGGCTTTTATAATTACTGCAAGAAATAATTTTATATTTAGAGTGTTATTTTTTATTAGAATAAATAACGTCTTCCGATACGTTTAAAACGTCAGAAAGATAAAAAATATCATTTGAATTAAAAAAAGAACAAGTAGAACATTAACCTTATCTTAAATAATAAATGGAGGCAAAAAGATTATTTTCTTTTTGCGTTTCCTTTCAAATGAAAACGATCGTCGTCTAAAATCAGCAGTACCCCCGACAAACTCAGGGATTTTGTGTATAATTGCGGCCTTTTTCGGCAATCTGCCGTTTTTTGGCGCTTTTGCCCTGCTGACTTTTGAGGAAATCCACATGTCATTACCACACTGCCCAAAATGCAACTCCGAATACACCTACGAAGATAACGGCATGTACATCTGCCCGGAATGTGCCTACGAATGGAACGACGCAGAACCTGCACAGGAAAGCGACGAGCTGATCGTTAAAGATGCTAACGGCAATCTGCTGGCTGACGGCGACAGCGTTACCATCATTAAAGATCTGAAGGTGAAAGGTAGCTCTTCGATGCTGAAAATTGGCACCAAAGTGAAAAACATCCGCCTGGTTGAAGGCGACCATAACATCGATTGCAAAATCGACGGTTTTGGTCCGATGAAACTGAAATCTGAGTTTGTGAAAAAGAACTGATTGTATTGTGATCGGTAAGCCGGATAAGGCGCTCGCGCCGCATCCGGCAACGATGCCGACTGCCTGATGCGACGCTGACCGCGTCTTATCAGGCTTCCCTCTCATCTGTATAAATTTCGAACTACACTTAACTGGCTTCTCTTAACTGAGGTCACCATCATGCCGTTAAGTCCCTACCTCTCTTTTGCCGGTAACTGTGCCGACGCAATTGCTTATTATCAACGTACGTTGGGCGCTGAACTGCTCTATAAAATCAGCTTCGGCGAAATGCCAAAATCAGCGCAGGACAGCGCCGAGAACTGCCCTTCCGGAATGCAATTTCCCGATACCGCCATCGCCCACGCCAATGTGCGCATTGCCGGAAGCGATATCATGATGAGCGATGCTATACCGTCAGGAAAAGCCAGCTACTCCGGCTTTACGCTAGTGCTCGATTCGCAACAGGTCGAAGAAGGGAAACGCTGGTTTGACAATCTTGCCGCCAACGGAAAAATCGAAATGGCCTGGCAGGAAACTTTCTGGGCGCATGGCTTCGGCAAAGTCACCGATAAATTTGGCGTACCGTGGATGATTAATGTCGTCAAACAACAACCAACGCAATAATCCGCCGGGAGGCCCGCCCTCCCGCACTGTCATCGAATTCCCGTTAACTCTTCATCTGTTAGTCACTTTTAATTAACCAAATCGTCACAATAATCCGCCACGATGGAGCCACTTTTTTAGGGAGGCTGCATCATGCAAACGATTATCCGTGTCGAGAAGCTCGCCAAAACCTTCAATCAGCATCAGGCGCTGCACGCGGTTGATCTGAACATTCATCACGGTGAAATGGTGGCTCTGCTTGGGCCGTCGGGTTCCGGCAAATCCACCCTTTTACGTCACTTAAGCGGTTTGATTACCGGCGATAAATCTGCCGGTAGCCATATCGAGCTGCTGGGCCGCACAGTCCAGCGCGAAGGCCGCCTGGCCCGCGATATCCGCAAAAGCCGCGCCAACACCGGCTACATCTTCCAACAATTCAACCTGGTGAATCGCCTGAGCGTACTGGAGAACGTGCTGATTGGCGCGCTCGGCAGCACGCCGTTCTGGCGCACCTGTTTTAGCTACTTCACCCGCGAGCAGAAACAGCGCGCGTTACAGGCGCTGACCCGCGTTGGCATGGTGCATTTTGCCCATCAGCGCGTTTCCACCCTCTCCGGCGGCCAGCAGCAGCGTGTGGCGATTGCCCGTGCGCTGATGCAGCAGGCGAAGGTGATTCTGGCCGATGAACCCATCGCCTCGCTGGACCCGGAATCGGCGCGCATCGTGATGGACACCCTGCGCGACATTAACCAGAACGACGGCATTACCGTGGTCGTCACGCTGCATCAGGTGGATTACGCCCTGCGCTACTGCGAACGCATCGTCGCCCTGCGCCAGGGGCACGTCTTCTACGACGGCAGCAGCCAACAGTTTGATAACGAACGTTTTGACCATCTCTACCGCAGCATTAACCGCGTCGAAGAGAACGCGAAAGCTGCCTGACATCCCCATCATTGAGGAAAACGAATGAACGCTAAGATAATTGCCTCGCTGGCCTTCACCAGCATGTTCAGCCTCAGCACCCTGTTAAGCCCGGCGCACGCCGAAGAGCAGGAAAAGGCGTTGAATTTCGGCATTATTTCAACGGAATCACAGCAAAACCTGAAACCGCAATGGACGCCGTTCTTACAGGATATGGAGAAGAAGCTGGGCGTAAAGGTCAACGCCTTCTTTGCCCCGGACTACGCGGGCATTATCCAGGGGATGCGCTTCAATAAAGTGGATATCGCCTGGTACGGCAACCTGTCGGCGATGGAAGCGGTGGATCGCGCCAACGGTCAGGTCTTCGCCCAGACAGTCGCGGCGGATGGATCGCCAGGTTACTGGAGCGTGTTGATCGTCAACAAAGACAGCCCGATCAACAACCTGAACGATCTGCTGGCGAAGCGTAAAGATCTCACCTTCGGCAATGGCGATCCTAACTCCACCTCTGGTTTCCTCGTCCCCGGTTACTACGTCTTTGCCAAAAACAATATCTCCGCCAGCGACTTCAAGCGCACCGTCAACGCCGGGCATGAAACCAACGCGCTGGCCGTCGCCAACAAGCAAGTGGATGTGGCGACCAACAACACCGAAAACCTCGACAAGCTGAAAACCTCCGCACCAGAGAAGCTCAAAGAACTGAAGGTGATCTGGAAGTCGCCACTGATCCCTGGCGATCCGATCGTCTGGCGCAAAAATCTTTCCGAAACCACGAAAGACAAGATCTACGACTTCTTTATGAATTACGGCAAAACGCCGGAAGAGAAAGCGGTGCTGGAGCGCCTGGGCTGGGCGCCGTTCCGCGCCTCCAGCGACTTGCAACTGGTGCCGATTCGCCAGCTCGCGCTGTTTAAAGAGATGCAGGGCGTGAAAGGCAATAAAGGGCTGAATGAGCAGGACAAGCTGGCGAAAACCACCGCCATTCAGGCGCAACTGGATGATCTGGACCGCCTGAACAACGCGTTAAGCGCGATGAGTTCGGTAAGTAAAGCGGTGCAGTAATGGTTTTCTCCCTCTCCCCGAAGGGGCGAGGGAACCGATCGAGCACACAATCACGGAGCCAAACATGCAAACCATCACCATCGCCCCACCCAAGCGCAGCTGGTTCTCGCTTCTGAGCTGGGCCATTGTTCTCGCCGTGCTGGTCGTCTCGTGGCAGGGCGCGGAAATGGCCCCGCTCACGCTGATTAAAGACGGCGGCAACATGGCAACCTTCGCCGCCGACTTCTTCCCGCCCGATTTCAGCCAGTGGCAGGATTACCTCACCGAAATGGCCGTCACGCTGCAAATCGCCGTCTGGGGCACCGCGCTGGCGGTGGTTCTCTCCATCCCCTTCGGTCTGATGAGCGCCGAAAACCTGGTGCCGTGGTGGGTTTACCAGCCCGTACGCCGCCTGATGGACGCCTGCCGCGCCATTAACGAAATGGTCTTCGCCATGCTGTTCGTGGTCGCCGTCGGCCTTGGCCCGTTCGCTGGCGTGCTGGCGCTGTTTATCCACACCACCGGCGTGCTCTCCAAACTGCTTTCCGAAGCGGTAGAAGCAATTGAACCCGGCCCGGTGGAAGGTATTCGCGCCACCGGTGCCAACAAGCTCGAAGAGATCCTCTACGGCGTGCTGCCGCAGGTGATGCCGCTGCTGATCTCCTACTCCCTCTATCGCTTCGAATCCAACGTCCGTTCGGCCACCGTTGTTGGCATGGTCGGCGCTGGCGGGATCGGCGTCACCCTGTGGGAAGCGATTCGCGGTTTCCAGTTCCAGCAAACCTGCGCCCTGATGGTGCTGATTATCGTCACGGTCAGCCTGCTGGATTTCCTCTCTCAACGGTTGCGTAAGCACTTTATCTGATAAGCGAGGCATTGATATCTATGCACTTGTCTACACATCCGACCAGCTACCCAACACGCTATCAGGAGATAGCCGCAAAACTTGAGCAGGAGCTTCGTCAACACTACCGCTGCGGCGACTATCTTCCCGCCGAGCAGCAACTGGCGGCGCGCTTTGAGGTGAACCGCCACACCCTGCGCCGCGCCATCGACCAACTGGTGGAAAAAGGCTGGGTACAGCGCCGTCAGGGCGTCGGCGTGCTGGTGCTGATGCGCCCGTTCGATTACCCGCTCAACGCCCAGGCGCGTTTTAGCCAGAACCTGCTGGATCAGGGCAGCCATCCCACCAGCGAAAAACTGCTGTCTGTGCTGCGCCCGGCCTCCGGTCACGTCGCTGACGCGCTGGGGATAACCGAGGGCGAGAACGTTATCCACCTGCGCACCCTGCGCCGGGTCAACGGCGTCGCGCTCTGTTTAATCGACCACTACTTTGCGGACCTCACCCTCTGGCCGACGCTGCAACGCTTCGACAGCGGCTCGCTGCACGATTTTCTGCGCGAGCAAACGGGGATTGCGCTGCGCCGCAGCCAGACGCGGATCAGCGCCCGCCGCGCCCAGGCCAAAGAGTGCCAGCGTCTTGAAATCCCGAATATGTCGCCGCTGCTGTGCGTGCGCACCCTTAACCACCGTGACGGTGAAAGCAGCCCGGCGGAGTACTCCGTCAGCCTGACGCGCGCCGACATGATTGAATTCACTATGGAGCACTGAATGCACGCAGATACCGCGACCCGCCAGCACTGGATGTCCGTACTGGCACACAGCCAACCGGCTGAACTGGCAGCCCGCCTGAAGGCGCTGAACATCACTGCCGACTATGAAGTAATCCGCGCCGCTGAAACCGGCCTGGTGCAGATTCAGGCGCGGATGGGTGGCACCGGCGAACGCTTTTTTGCTGGCGACGCCACGCTCACCCGCGCCGCCGTACGCCTGACTGACGGCACGCTCGGCTACAGCTGGGTGCTGGGGCGCGACAAACAGCACGCCGAACGCTGCGCGCTGATCGACGCGCTGATGCAGCAAACCCGCCATTTTCAAAACTTATCAGAAACTCTTATTGCCCCGCTGAACGCTGACCGTATGGCACGCATTGCCGCACGCCAGGCCGAAGTAAACGCCAGCCGGGTCGACTTCTTTACGATGGTTCGCGGAGATAACGCATGACCCTGGAAACCGCTTTTATGCTTCCCGTGCAGGATGCCCAGCACAGTTTTCGTCGCCTGTTAAAGGCCATGAGCGAGCCGGGCGTGATTGTCGCCCTGCATCAGCTCAAACGCGGCTGGCAGCCGCTGAATATCGCCACCACCAGCGTGCTGCTGACGCTGGCCGATAACGACACGCCGGTGTGGCTTTCTGCGCCATTAAGTAACGATATCGTCAGCCAGAGCCTGCGTTTTCATACCAACGCGCCGCTGGTCAATCAGCCGGAACTGGCGACCTTCGCGGTAACGGATGAGGCGATTTCCAGCGAACAGCTTAACGCCCTTTCCAGCGGCACCGCTGTTGCGCCAGAAGCGGGCGCGACGCTGATTTTACAGGTCGTCAGCCTGAGCGGCGGGCGCATGCTGCGCCTTACTGGCGCGGGTATTGCCGAAGAACGAATGATTGCCCCGCAGCTGCCGGAGTGCATTCTGCACGAACTTACCGAGCGCCCGCACCCGTTCCCGCTCGGCATCGACCTGATCCTGACCTGCGGCGAGCGCCTGCTGGCTATCCCGCGAACCACTCATGTGGAGGTGTGCTGATGTACGTTGCCGTGAAAGGGGGCGAGAAGGCGATCGACGCCGCCCACGCCCTGCAAGAGAGCCGACGCCGGGGCAATACCGATTTGCCTGAACTGAGCGTCGCCCAGATTGAACAGCAGCTTAATCTTGCAGTAGATCGCGTGATGACCGAAGGCGGCATTGCCGACCGCGAACTGGCGGCGCTGGCGCTGAAACAGGCCAGCGGCGATAACGTCGAAGCAATTTTCCTGCTGCGCGCCTACCGCACCACGCTGGCGAAGCTCGCAGTAAGCGAGCCGCTCGACACCACGGAGATGCGTCTCGAACGGCGTATTTCAGCGGTTTATAAAGATATTCCCGGCGGCCAGCTGCTTGGCCCAACCTACGACTACACCCATCGCCTGCTCGATTTCACCCTGCTGGCAAACGGCGAAGCGCCGACGCTGACCACAGCCGACAGCGAACAACAGCCGTCGCCGCACGTTTTCAGCCTGCTGGCGCGTCAGGGGCTGGCGAAGTTTGAAGAAGATAGCGGCGCACAGCCGGACGACATCACCCGCACGCCGCCGGTTTACCCCTGCTCACGCTCCTCCCGCCTGCAACAATTAATGCGCGGCGACGAAGGCTATTTGCTGGCGCTGGCCTACTCCACCCAGCGTGGTTACGGACGCAATCATCCGTTCGCAGGCGAAATCCGCAGCGGCTATATCGACGTGTCGATTGTGCCGGAAGAGCTGGGATTTGCGGTGAACGTCGGCGAACTGCTGATGACCGAATGTGAAATGGTCAACGGTTTTATCGACCCGCCGGATGAGCCGCCGCACTTCACGCGCGGCTACGGGCTGGTGTTCGGCATGAGCGAGCGCAAAGCGATGGCGATGGCGCTGGTTGACCGCGCTCTACAAGCCCCGGAGTACGGCGAGCACGCGACAGGCCCGGCGCAGGATGAAGAGTTCGTGCTGGCGCATGCCGACAACGTCGAAGCCGCAGGCTTTGTCTCGCACCTTAAACTCCCGCACTACGTCGATTTCCAGGCCGAACTGGAGCTACTCAAACGTCTGCAACAGGAGCAGAACCATGGCTAATCTGAGCGGCTACAACTTTGCCTACCTCGACGAGCAGACCAAACGCATGATCCGCCGCGCCATCTTAAAAGCGGTGGCGATCCCCGGTTATCAGGTGCCGTTTGGCGGGCGCGAGATGCCGATGCCCTACGGCTGGGGAACCGGCGGCATACAGCTTACCGCCAGCGTGATTGGCGAAAGCGATGTGCTGAAGGTGATTGACCAGGGCGCGGACGACACCACCAACGCGGTGTCGATCCGTAACTTCTTTAAGCGCGTGACCGGGGTAAACACCACTGAACGTACGGACGATGCGACGCTTATCCAGACGCGCCACCGCATCCCCGAAACGCCGCTCACCGAAGATCAGATCATTATTTTCCAGGTGCCGATCCCCGAACCGCTGCGCTTTATCGAGCCGCGCGAAACGGAAACCCGCACCATGCACGCGCTGGAGGAGTACGGCGTGATGCAGGTGAAGCTGTATGAAGATATCGCCCGCTTCGGTCATATCGCCACCACCTATGCCTATCCGGTGAAGGTGAACGGGCGCTACGTGATGGACCCGTCGCCGATCCCGAAATTCGATAACCCGAAAATGGACATGATGCCCGCCCTGCAGCTGTTCGGCGCAGGGCGCGAGAAGCGCATCTATGCGGTGCCGCCGTTTACCCGCGTGGAAAGTCTCGATTTCGACGATCACCCGTTCACCGTTCAGCAGTGGAATGAGCCATGCGCCATCTGCGGATCGACCCACAGCTATCTTGATGAAGTGGTGCTGGATGACGCCGGAAACCGCATGTTTGTCTGCTCCGATACCGATTATTGCCGCCAACAGAGCGAGGCAAAAAACCAATGAATCAACCGTTACTTTCGGTCAATAACCTGACCCACCTTTACGCGCCGGGCAAAGGCTTTAGCGATGTCTCTTTTGATTTATGGCCGGGGGAAGTGCTGGGCATCGTCGGGGAATCCGGCTCCGGGAAGACCACGCTGCTGAAGTCGATCTCCGCGCGTCTGACGCCGCAGCAGGGGGAGATTCGCTATGAAAACCGTTCCCTCTATGGCATGAGCGAGGCCGACCGCCGTCGCCTGCTGCGCACCGAATGGGGCGTGGTGCATCAGCATCCACTCGACGGCCTGCGCCGCCAGGTGTCGGCAGGCGGCAATATCGGCGAGCGGCTGATGGCGACCGGGGCGCGTCATTACGGCGATATTCGTGCCACCGCGCAGAAGTGGCTGGAAGAGGTGGAAATTCCCGCCAACCGGATCGACGACCTGCCAACCACCTTTTCCGGCGGTATGCAGCAGCGTTTGCAGATTGCCCGCAACCTGGTGACGCATCCGAAGCTGGTATTTATGGACGAGCCAACCGGCGGGCTGGATGTATCTGTGCAGGCGCGCCTGCTCGACCTGCTGCGCGGCCTGGTGGTGGAGCTGAACCTGGCGGTGGTGATTGTCACCCACGATTTAGGCGTCGCCCGCCTGCTGGCGGACCGTTTGCTGGTGATGAAGCAGGGGCAAGTGGTGGAGAGTGGGTTAACCGACCGCGTGCTCGACGACCCGCACCATCCGTATACACAACTGCTGGTGTCATCGGTTTTGCAGAATTGAGCCGGTGCCGGATGCGGCGTAAACGCCTTATCCGGCCTACAAATGCGCTCCCCGTAGGTCGGATAAGACGCGTCAGCGTCGCATCCGACACCCGAACCACGAGGCGAAAAATGATTAACGTACAAAACGTCAGTAAAACCTTCATCCTGCACCAGCAAAACGGCGTGCGCCTGCCCGTCTTACAACGTGCCTCGCTCACCGTCAACGCAGGCGAATGCGTGGTGCTTCACGGCCACTCCGGCAGCGGAAAATCAACCCTGCTGCGCTCGCTGTACGCCAACTATCTGCCCGACGAAGGGCAAATCCAGATCAAACACGGTGAGGAATGGGTAGACCTGGTCACCGCGCCAGCCCGCAAAGTGGTGGAGATCCGCAAAACCACCATCGGCTGGGTGAGCCAGTTTCTGCGCGTCATCCCGCGTATTTCGGCACTGGAAGTGGTGATGCAGCCGCTGCTCGATACCGGCGTACCGCGTGAAGCCTGCGCCGCTAAAGCCGCCCGATTACTGACGCGCCTGAACGTGCCTGAACGCCTGTGGCACCTGGCACCATCGACCTTCTCCGGCGGCGAACAGCAGCGCGTCAACATCGCCCGTGGCTTTATCGTCGACTATCCGATTCTGCTGCTGGATGAACCCACCGCCTCGCTGGACGCTAAAAACAGCGCCGCGGTGGTGGAACTCATTCGCGAAGCCAAAGCCCGTGGCGCGGCCATCGTCGGTATCTTCCATGACGAAGCCGTACGCAATGACGTCGCCGACCGCCTGCACCCAATGGGAGTCTCTTCATGATTATCAATAACGTCAAACTGGTGCTGGAAAACGAAGTGGTGCACGGTTCGCTGGAGATGCAGGACGGTGAAATCCGCGCCTTTGCCGAAAGCCAGAGCCGCCTGCCGGACGCGATGGACGGCGAAGGTGGCTGGCTGCTGCCGGGGCTGATTGAGCTGCATACCGATAATCTGGATAAATTCTTCACCCCGCGCCCGAAAGTGGACTGGCCCGCCCACTCGGCAATGAGTAGCCACGACGCGCTGATGGTGGCGAGCGGCATCACCACCGTGCTGGACGCGGTGGCGATTGGCGACGTGCGCGACGGCGGCGATCGGCTGGAGAATCTGGAGAAGATGATCAACGCCATCGAAGAGACGCAGAAACGCGGCGTCAACCGCGCCGAGCACCGCCTGCACCTGCGCTGCGAACTGCCGCACCACACCACGTTGCCGCTGTTTGAAAAACTGGTGCAGCGCGAACCGGTGACGCTGGTATCGCTGATGGACCACTCGCCAGGCCAGCGCCAGTTCGCCAATCGCGAGAAGTATCGCGAATATTATCAGGGCAAATATTCCCTCACCGATGCGCAGATGCAGCAGTACGAAGAAGAGCAATTGGCGCTTGCCGCACGCTGGTCACAGCCTAATCGCGAAACTATCGCCGCAATGTGCCGCGCGCGACAAATTGCCCTCGCCAGCCACGATGACGCCACGCACGCCCACGTTGCCGAATCTCACCGGCTTGGCAGCGTGATCGCCGAATTTCCCACCACGTTCGAAGCGGCAGAAGCCTCGCGCAAGCATGGCATGAACGTGCTGATGGGCGCGCCGAATATCGTGCGCGGCGGTTCGCACTCCGGCAACGTGGCGGCCAGTGAACTGGCGCAGCTTGGCCTGCTGGATATCCTCTCTTCCGACTACTACCCCGCCAGCCTGCTCGATGCGGCATTTCGCGTCGCCGATGACGAGAGCAACCGCTTTACGCTGCCGCAGGCGGTGAAGCTGGTGACTAAAAATCCGGCGCAGGCGCTTAATCTTCAGGATCGCGGGGTGATTGGCGAGGGCAAACGCGCCGACCTGGTGCTGGCGCATCGCAAGGGCAACCACATTCATATCGACCACGTCTGGCGTCAGGGTAAAAGGGTGTTCTGATGACGGGAAAACTGATTTGGTTAATGGGGGCCTCTGGCTCCGGAAAAGACAGTCTGTTGACGGAACTCCGCCAGCGGGAACAAACTCAGCTACTGGTAGCGCATCGCTACATCACGCGCGCCGCCAGCGCCGGAAGTGAAAACCATATCGCCCTGAGCGAGCAGGAGTTTTTTACCCGCGCGGGGCAGAACCTTCTGGCCTTAAGCTGGCACGCTAACGGTCTGTATTATGGCGTCGGCGTCGAGATTGACCTCTGGCTGCACGCCGGATTCGACGTGCTGGTCAACGGCTCACGCGCCCATCTGCCGCAGGCGCGGGCGCGCTATCAATCGGCGCTGCTGCCCGTTTGTTTACAGGTTTCGCCAGAGATCCTGCGCCAGCGCCTGGAAAACCGTGGCCGTGAAAACGCCAGTGAAATTAACGCCCGGCTGGCGCGCGCCGCCCGCTATACTCCACAGGATTGCCATACGCTCAACAATGACGGCAGCCTGCACCAGTCGGTCGACAAGCTGCTAACGCTGATTCATCAGAAGGAGAAACACCATGCCTGCTTGTGAGCTTCGCCCGGCCACGCAGTACGATACCGACGCGGTTTACGCGCTGATTTGTGAGCTAAAACAGGCGGAGTTTGACCATCACGCGTTTCGCGTGGGGTTTAACGCCAATCTGCGCGATCCGAACATGCGCTACCATCTGGCGCTGCTGGATGGCGAAGTTGTCGGCATGATCGGCCTGCATTTGCAGTTTCATCTGCATCATGTCAACTGGATCGGCGAAATTCAGGAACTGGTGGTGATGCCGCAGGCGCGCGGTCTGAATGTCGGCAGCAAATTACTGGCATGGGCAGAAGAAGAAGCCCGCCAGGCCGGGGCCGAAATGACTGAGCTTTCCACCAACGTGAAGCGCCACGACGCGCACCGTTTCTATCTGCGCGAAGGCTACGAGCAGAGCCACTTCCGCTTCACCAAGGCGCTGTAACATGAGCCTGACCCTCACGCTCACCGGCACCGGCGGCGCACAGGGCGTTCCGGCATGGGGCTGCGAGTGCGCGGCCTGCGCCAGAGCACGACGCTCACCGCAGTATCGCCGCCAGCCATGCAGCGGCGTAGTGAAGTTTAACGAGGCGATCACCCTGATCGACGCCGGGCTTCACGATCTCGCCGATCGCTGGTCTCCCGGATCGTTCCAGCAGTTTTTACTGACGCACTACCATATGGATCACGTCCAGGGGCTGTTCCCGCTGCGCTGGGGCGTGGGCGACACAATCCCGGTCTACGGTCCACCGGATGAGCAGGGCTGCGACGATCTGTTTAAACATCCGGGCCTGCTTGATTTCAGCCACACGGTGGAGCCGTTTGTGGTGTTTGATTTGCAGGGGTTGCAGGTCACGCCGCTGCCGCTTAACCATTCGAAACTCACTTTCGGCTATGTACTGGAAACGGCGCACAGCCGGGTGGCGTGGCTATCTGACACCGCAGGCCTGCCGGAAAAAACGCTGAAATTTTTACGCAATAATCAGCCGCAGGTAATGGTGATTGATTGCAGCCACCCGCCGCGCGAGGATGCACCGCGTAATCACTGTGATTTAAATACCGTGCTTGCGCTGAATCAGGTTATCCGCTCGCCGCGGGTTATTCTGACCCATATCAGCCATCAGTTTGATGCGTGGCTGATGGAAAACGCACTACCGTCGGGGTTTGAGGCGGGGTTTGATGGGATGGAGATTGGGGTGGCGTGATGGGTGAGGGGCGATGCCTGCTCTAAACTCAACATCAACGCCCATACTCATCTTCCATTCTCCGCTCTTCATCTTCTAGCTGCCGACGCTCCTGATCCAGCTGGCGCTGGCGATCGTCCAGCTGCCTGCGGCGATCTTCAAACTGGCGGCGGCGATCGTCATATTGTCTGCGCCGATCGTCGTTCACTTCACGCTGCCAGCCGTCGTCGCGCGAATCTTCATAGTCTCGCCCACGGTCAGGGTTATAAGCGTCGTTAATCGCCTGCTGAATATTGCCAATGGTGTCATCGATAATATCGGCCTGGGCCGGAACGGTGGACAGCGTGAACAGGGTGAATAAAAGAAATAGCGGAAAGCGTTTCATTAGCCAACCTCAAAAAGAAACTCTATCCACATTAGTCATTACTCATCCATGCAAGTAGTGGATGAATCTCAATTTCTCCGCTGCTCTATTGCCGTAATCGCCTCCACGCGTTGTTGATGACGACCGCCTTCGTACTGTGCGCCCAGCCACGCATCGACAATCATTTTTGCCAGTTCGAGGCCAACCACTCGTGAACCAAAAGCCAGCACGTTGGTGTCGTTATGCTGCCGCGAAAGTTGCGCGGAATAAGGTTCGCTACAAACGACGGCGCGAATTCCGGCAAACTTGTTCGCCGCTATCGAAATACCGACGCCAGTGCCACAAATCAAAATCCCGCCATCAGCCTCTCCGCCAGCAACTGCCAGTGCGACTTGACTGGCGTAATGCGGATAATCAGTACGCTCTGACGACCAGGTTCCTTTATCAATCACTTCGACGCCACGCTCAACTAAATGTGCCACTATTTCATGTTTTAAAATGAAACCGACATGATCACAGCCAAATGCAATCTTTTTCATTCATCTTCCCCGCCCGCGCAAAAACTTCACAATCAAAAAACATTTGTGATGTAAATGAATTAAAAACACCCAAAATCGATGAAATCCGCCTTCCTGATCTGTTTTACAGAGTTACATCTGGCAGCGCAATAGCGTTAAAGACACTCACTATCCAGCAACATCTATCATCCAATAAACCAGAAAAACAAATAACATCATGTTTTTAAAGTGATTAAATGAAATGAAATTTTAAGCCACTCTCCATTATTCACAACAAAACAAACTTTATAAATTTTATTTTTTTGTGAAGTTGCCAGCATCTTTTCTGTTCTTGCTGTGGTGATATAGTGGCGTCTTCAATTCAAGGACAAGAGAACGTGATGAGCCAGTCAGAGTTTGATTCAGCGCTTCCGAACGGTATCGGGTTAGCGCCTTACCTGCGAATGAAGCAGGAAGGAATGACAGAAAACGAAAGCCGCATCGTGGAGTGGTTACTCAAACCCGGTAACCTGAGTTGTGCACCCGCAATTAAAGATGTCGCAGAAGCTCTGGCGGTATCTGAAGCGATGATCGTTAAGGTATCAAAGCTGCTGGGGTTTAGCGGCTTTCGTAACTTACGCAGTGCGCTGGAAGATTATTTTTCTCAGTCAGAACAGGTATTGCCTTCCGAGTTGGCTTTTGATGAAGCGCCGCAGGATGTGGTGAATAAGGTATTTAACATCACTTTACGCACCATTATGGAAGGTCAGTCGATCGTCAACGTTGATGAGATCCACCGTGCCGCCCGCTTTTTCTATCAGGCCAGACAGCGGGATTTGTACGGTGCCGGAGGATCAAATGCTATCTGTGCTGATGTACAGCACAAGTTTTTACGCATTGGCGTACGCTGCCAGGCCTATCCGGACGCTCACATCATGATGATGTCTGCTTCGTTGTTACAGGAAGGAGATGTGGTGCTGGTGGTGACCCATTCCGGGCGAACCAGTGATGTAAAAGCGGCTGTAGAACTGGCAAAAAAGAACGGGGCAAAGATTATTTGTATAACGCATAGCTACCATTCACCGATAGCGAAGCTGGCCGATTATATTATTTGCTCACCGGCCCCGGAAACACCGTTATTAGGTCGTAATGCCTCGGCAAGAATATTACAACTAACTTTGCTGGACGCGTTTTTTGTCTCTGTCGCCCAGCTCAACATTGAACAAGCTAATATTAATATGCAAAAAACCGGCGCAATTGTTGATTTCTTCTCACCAGGCGCGCTGAAATAAGAAAAAGGTAATTCCGCCATCGCGGAGTTACCTCTCCCCTTACCGTGAGAACATGATTATGAATAAATATCTGAAATATTTCAGTGGCACACTCGTGGGCTTAATGTTGTCAACCAGCGCTTTTGCTGCCGCCGAATATGCTGTCGTATTGAAAACACTCTCCAACCCATTTTGGGTAGATATGAAAAAAGGCATTGAAGATGAAGCAAAAACGCTGGGCGTCAGCGTTGATATTTTTGCCTCTCCTTCAGAAGGCGATTTTCAATCTCAATTGCAGTTATTTGAAGATCTCAGTAATAAAAATTACAAAGGTATCGCCTTCGCGCCATTATCCTCAGTAAATCTGGTCATGCCTGTCGCCCGCGCATGGAAAAAAGGCATTTATCTGGTCAATCTCGATGAAAAAATCGACATGGATAATCTGAAAAAAGCAGGCGGTAATGTGGAAGGTTTTGTCACCACCGATAATGTTGCCGTCGGGGCGAAAGGCGCGTCATTCATTATTGACAAGCTGGGTGCCGAAGGGGGTGAAGTCGCAATCATTGAGGGTAAAGCCGGTAACGCCTCCGGTGAAGCGCGTCGTAATGGTGCCACCGAAGCCTTCAAAAAAGCAAGCCAGATCAAGCTTGTCGCCAGCCAGCCTGCCGACTGGGACCGTATTAAAGCACTGGATGTCGCCACTAACGTGTTGCAACGTAATCCGAATATTAAAGCGATCTATTGCGCGAATGACACGATGGCAATGGGTGTTGCTCAGGCAGTCGCAAACGCCGGAAAAACGGGCAAAGTGTTGGTCGTCGGTACAGATGGAATTCCGGAAGCCCGCAAAATGGTGGAAGCCGGACAAATGACCGCGACGGTTGCCCAGAACCCGGCGGATATCGGTGCAACGGGTCTGAAGCTGATGGTTGACGCTGAGAAATCCGGCAAGGTTATCCCGCTGGATAAAGCACCGGAATTTAAACTGGTCGATTCAATCCTGGTCACTCAATAAAACTGAATGATGCCGGATGATGATGCTAATGAAGTGTCTTATCCGGCCAACAAAATAACCTGAACGTAGACCTGATAAGTGTAGCCCATCAGGCAATAATACGATATTTCGTGCAGAGAGGTTATTTATGGCCACGCCATATATATCGATGGCGGGGATCGGCAAGTCCTTTGGTCCGGTTCACGCATTAAAGTCGGTTAATTTAACGGTTTATCCTGGTGAAATACATGCATTACTAGGAGAAAATGGCGCGGGTAAATCCACGCTAATGAAAGTGTTATCCGGAATACATGAGCCAACCAAAGGCACCATTACCATTAATAACATTAACTATAACAAGCTGGATCATAAATTAGCGGCACAACTCGGTATCGGGATCATTTATCAGGAACTCAGCGTTATTGATGAATTAACCGTACTGGAAAATTTATATATTGGTCGTCATCTGACGAAAAAAATCTGTGGCGTCAATATTATCGACTGGCGAGAAATGCGTGTCCGCGCCGCCATGATGTTATTACGCGTGGGCTTGAAAGTTGATTTAGATGAGAAAGTGGCGAACTTATCTATCAGCCACAAGCAGATGCTGGAAATTGCCAAAACGCTGATGCTCGACGCCAAAGTCATCATCATGGATGAACCCACCTCCTCACTCACCAATAAAGAGGTGGACTATCTGTTTCTGATCATGAATCAGTTGCGTAAAGAGGGTACGGCCATCGTCTATATCTCGCATAAGTTGGCGGATATTCGCCGTATTTGCGACCGCTATACGGTGATGAAAGACGGCAGCAGCGTTTGCAGCGGCATGGTGAGCGATGTGTCAAATGACGATATCGTCCGTCTGATGGTAGGCCGCGAACTGCAAAACCGTTTTAACGCGATGAAGGAGAATGTCAGCAACCTTGCGCACGATACGGTTTTTGAGGTGCGCAACGTCACCAGCCGTGACAGAAAAAAGGTCCGGGATATCTCATTTAGCGTCTGCCGGGGAGAAATATTAGGCTTTGCCGGACTGGTCGGTTCCGGACGTACTGAACTGATGAACTGCCTGTTTGGCGTTGATAAACGCGCTGGCGGAGAAATCCGTCTTAATGACAAAGATATCTCTCCACGCTCACCCCTGGATGCCGTGAAAAAAGGGATGGCTTACATCACTGAAAGCCGCCGGGATAACGGTTTTTTCCCCAACTTTTCCATCGCTCAGAACATGGCGATCAGCCGCAGTCTGAAAGACGGCGGCTATAAAGGCGCGATGGGGTTGTTTCATGAAGTTGACGAGCAACGTACCGCTGAAAATCAACGCGAACTGCTGGCGCTGAAATGTCATTCGGTAAACCAGAACATCACTGAACTCTCCGGCGGTAACCAGCAGAAAGTCCTGATCTCCAAATGGCTGTGCTGTCGCCCGGAAGTGATCATTTTCGATGAACCTACCCGTGGCATCGATGTTGGCGCGAAAGCCGAAATTTACAAAGTGATGCGCCAACTGGCGGACGACGGAAAAGTCATCCTGATGGTGTCATCTGAACTACCTGAAATTATCACCGTCTGCGACCGCATCGCCGTGTTCTGCGAAGGACGACTGACGCAAATCCTGACCAATCGCGATGACATGAGCGAAGAGGAGATTATGGCATGGGCTTTACCACTAGAGTAAAAAGCGAAGCGAGCGAGAAGAAACCGTTCAACTTTGCGCTGTTCTGGGATAAATACGGCACCTTTTTTATCCTGGCGATCATCGTCGCCATCTTTGGTTCGCTGTCACCAGAATATTTTCTGACCACCAATAATATTACCCAGATTTTTGTGCAAAGCTCCGTGACGGTATTGATCGGCATGGGCGAGTTTTTCGCTATCCTGGTCGCTGGTATCGACCTCTCGGTTGGCGCGATTCTGGCGCTTTCCGGTATGGTGACCGCCAAACTGATGTTGGCAGGTGTTGACCCGTTTCTCGCGGCGCTGATTGGCGGTGTACTGGTTGGCGGCGCACTGGGGGCGATCAACGGCTGCCTGGTCAACTGGACGGGGCTACACCCATTTATTATCACCCTTGGTACCAACGCCATTTTCCGTGGGATCACGCTGGTGATCTCCGATGCCAACTCGGTATACGGCTTCTCATTTGACTTCGTGAACTTCTTTGCCGCCAGCGTAATTGGGATACCTGTCCCCGTTATCTTCTCGCTAATTGTCGCGCTCATCCTTTGGTTTCTGACAACGCGTATGCGGCTCGGGCGCAACATCTACGCACTGGGCGGCAACAAAAACTCGGCGTTCTATTCCGGGATTGACGTGAAATTCCACATCCTGGTGGTGTTTATCATCTCCGGTGTTTGTGCAGGTCTGGCAGGCGTCGTCTCAACTGCACGACTCGGTGCCGCAGAACCGCTTGCCGGTATGGGTTTTGAAACCTATGCCATTGCCAGCGCCATCATTGGCGGCACCAGTTTCTTCGGCGGCAAGGGGCGCATTTTCTCTGTGGTGATTGGCGGGTTGATCATCGGCACCATCAACAACGGTCTGAATATTTTGCAGGTACAAACCTATTACCAACTGGTGGTGATGGGCGGATTAATTATCGCGGCTGTCGCCCTTGACCGTCTTATCAGTAAGTAAGGAATTGAACATGAAAATCTCCCCCTCGTTAATGTGTATGGATCTGCTGAAATTTAAAGAACAGATCGAATTTATCGACAGCCATGCCGATTACTTTCACATCGATATCATGGACGGCCACTTTGTGCCGAATCTGACGCTCTCACCGTTCTTCGTAAGCCAGGTAAAAAAACTGGCGAGTAAACCGCTCGACTGCCATCTGATGGTAACGCGTCCGCAGGATTACATTGCTCAACTGGCACGTGCGGGAGCTGATTTCATCACTTTGCATCCGGAAACTATCAACGGTCAGGCATTCCGCCTGATTGATGAAATCCGCCGTCATGGCATGAAAGTGGGGCTAATCCTTAACCCGGAGACGCCAGTTGAGGCCATGAAATACTATATCCATAAGGCCGATAAAATTACGGTCATGACTGTCGATCCCGGCTTTGCCGGACAACCGTTCATTCCTGAAATGCTGGATAAACTTGCCGAACTGAAGGCATGGCGTGAACGAGAAGGTCTGGAGTACGAAATTGAGGTGGACGGTTCCTGCAACCAGGCAACTTACGAAAAACTAATGGCGGCAGGGGCGGATGTCTTTATCGTCGGCACTTCCGGTCTGTTTAATCATGCGGAAAATATCGACGAAGCATGGAGAATTATGACCGCGCAGATTCTGGCTGCAAAAAGCGAGGTACAGCCTCATGCAAAAACAGCATAACGTCGTAGCGGGCGTGGATATGGGGGCAACGCATATCCGCTTTTGTCTGCGGACAGCAGCAGGTGAAACGCTACACTGCGAAAAAAAGCGGACCGCAGAAGTTATTGCTCCCGACCTGGTGTCGGGTATCGGCGAAATGATTGACGAGCAACTCAGGCGCTTTAACGCTCGCTGTCATGGTCTGGTAATGGGATTTCCGGCGCTGGTCAGTAAAGATAAACGCACTATTATTTCTACGCCTAACCTGCCGTTAACAGCGGCAGATTTATATGATCTCGCCGATAAGCTCGAAAATACGCTGAATTGTCCGGTTGAGTTTTCCCGCGACGTTAACCTACAACTTTCCTGGGACGTAGTAGAAAACCGCCTTACGCAACAACTGGTTCTGGCAGCCTATCTCGGTACGGGGATGGGGTTCGCAGTGTGGATGAACGGTGCGCCGTGGACGGGTGCACACGGTGTGGCAGGCGAACTGGGCCATATCCCCCTGGGAGATATGACCCAACACTGCGCGTGTGGCAATTCTGGGTGCCTGGAAACCAATTGCTCTGGAATGGCGCTAAGACGCTGGTACGAACAACAGCCCCGAAATTACCCATTGAGCGATCTTTTCGTCCATGCGGAAAACGCCCCTTTCGTCCAGAGTCTGCTTGAAAACGCGGCACGAGCCATTGCCACCAGCATTAATCTGTTCGATCCCGATGCGGTAATTCTGGGTGGTGGCGTGATGGATATGCCCGCCTTCCCACGCGAGACTCTCATTGCCATGACCCAAAAGTACCTGCGCCGTCCACTGCCGTATCAGGTCGTGCGCTTTATTGCCGCCTCATCTTCTGACTTTAATGGCGCTCAGGGTGCAGCAATATTGGCGCATCAACGTTTTTTGCCACAGTCCTGTGCTAAAGCCCCATGAGTAAAGCGTTGGCACAGTAACGCAATGTCCCGCTGTGCCAACGACAAGTACAATATATATAATAAACACATAAAACAGCTCATATTATTTTCAGCAATGATAGTTCTACTGTAATTTTCCCTCTTCAGCACAAATGCCTAATAAAATGGCGCGTTCCGCTCACACTTCCACTTATTAAAATCGCAAATTCCCAATTATGATAACGCCAGCTTTAAATGACGTATTTTGCATGGATTACATATTTACGACATAAATGATAAATGGAGATTTATATGAATAACTCTCGGTTATTCCGTTTGAGCAGGATTGTTATTGCGTTCACTGCCGCCAGCGGCATGATGATAAATACCGCTTACGCAACAGATGAAGCGAAAGCCGCCACTCAATATACCCAACAGGTTAATCAGAATTACGCCAAATCATTACCGTTTAGCGATCGTCAGGATTTTGACGATGCTCAGCGTGGATTTATCGCTCCGCTGCTGGATGAAGGTATTCTGCGTGATGCGAACGGTAAAATTTACTACCGCGCGAATGATTACAAATTTGATATTAATGCCGCTGCGCCGGAAACCGTAAACCCCAGCCTGTGGCGTCAGTCGCAGATCAACGGCATTTCTGGCCTGTTTAAAGTCACCGACCGCATGTATCAGGTGCGCAGCCAGGATATCTCGAACATCACCTTCATTGAAGGTGATACGGGCATCATCGTCATTGACCCGCTGGTGACGCCAAATGCAGCAAAAGCCAGCCTTGATCTCTATTTCAAACACCGCCCACAAAAACCGATTGTGGCCGTTATCTACACCCACAGCCACACTGACCACTATGGCGGCGTAAAAGGTATTGTCTCAGAAGCCGATGTAAAAGCAGGCAAAGTGCAGATCATCGCCCCGGCAGGCTTTATGGACGAAGCCATCAGTGAAAACGTGCTGGCGGGTAATATCATGAGTCGCCGTGCATTTTACTCTTACGGCCTGCTACTCCCGCATAATGCACAGGGAGATATCGGCAACGGGCTGGGTGTTACGCTTACTACCGGCGGCCCGACAATTATCGCGCCGACGCGATCTATCACCAAGACAGGAGAGAAACTCAATATCGACGGGCTGGATTTCGAATTCCTGATGGCTCCAGGCAGCGAAGCGCCGTCTGAAATGCACCTCTATATTCCGGCGTTGAAAGCCCTGTGCACAGCGGAAAACAGCACCCATACCCTGCATAACTTCTACACCCTGCGTGGCGCGAAAACCCGTGATACCGCGAAGTGGACCGATTACCTGAATGAAACGCTGGATAAGTGGGGATCACAAGCAGAAGTGCTGTTTATGCCACATACCTGGCCAGTATGGGGTAATCAACATATCAATGATTATATTGGAAAATATCGCGACACCATTAAGTATATTCACGACCAGACCCTGCACCTGGCGAACCAGGGTTACACCATGAATGAAATCGGCAACATGATTCATCTGCCGGAAACGCTGGATAAAAACTGGGCCAGCCGTGGCTATTATGGCTCCGTCAGTCATAACGCTCGCGCGGTATATAACTTTTACCTCGGCTACTACGACGGTAACCCAGCAAACCTGAATCCGTATGGCCAGGTCGATATGGGTAAACGTTATGTCAAAGCGCTGGGAGGTTCCGCACATGCTATCAATCTGGCGCGTGAAGCCTATAAACAGGGCGACTACCGCTGGGCCTCTGAACTGCTGAAACAGGTGATTGCTGCCAATCCGGGAGACCAGGTGGCGAAAAACCTACAGGCCGATACCTTCGAACAATTGGGTTATCAGGCCGAATCAGCCACCTGGCGCGGCTTCTACCTGACGGGAGCGAAAGAACTGCGTGAGGGCGCGAAGAAAATCGAACACGCCAGCACCGCCTCTCCTGACACCATCAAGGGTATGACCGTCGAGATGCTGCTTGATTACATGGCTGTTCGTCTGAACAGTGAGAAAGCCGCGGGCAAATCCATCAGCCTGAACTTCAATCTCTCTGACAACGATAACCTGAACCTCTCACTCAACAATAGCGTATTGAACTACCGTAAAGTACTGCAACCGAAGGTAGACGCATCGTTTTACATGAGCCGCAGCGATCTGCACGACGTGCTGGTCGGACAAGCCAAAATGGCGGATCTGGTAAAGGCGAAGAAAGCCAAAATTATTGGCAATGGCGCAAAACTGGAAGAAATTATTGCCTGTCTGGATAATTTCGATTTGTGGGTGAATATCGTAACCCCCAATTAATGCCACTCGCTTTTGGGGGCGCTGAAGCCCCCAAAAGCATTTATTTTAAAAATATATACAGACAATTAATAAATAAAATATATAAGTTATGAATGCGGTGGCTGAATAAAGCTATTTTTATTCATCGAGAAAATAGCCATACTGACGCCTTCAATGGATATTGATATTCACTACAGATATTGTTCGCAGCAGACAGGATGTATTTAATATGCCAACAGTTCTCTCTCGCATGGCGATGCAACTCAAAAAAACAGCCTGGATAATTCCCGTCTTCATGGTTTCGGGATGCTCATTATCTCCGGCAATCCCGGTGATCGGCGCTTATTATCCCAGCTGGTTTTTCTGCGCCATTGCCAGCCTTATTTTGACGCTCATCACGAGGCGAATTATTCAGAGGGCAAATATCAATCTGGCATTTGTCGGAATTATTTATACCGCCCTTTTTGCTCTCTACGCCATGCTGTTCTGGCTGGCATTTTTCTAATCTATTTGAGACGCGCTCATGGAAAGTACGCCGAAAAAAGCTCCTCGCAGTAAATTCCCTGCTCTGTTAGTGGTTGCGTTGGCGCTGGTTGCCCTTGTTTTCGTTATCTGGCGCGTAGACAGTGCGCCATCAACTAATGACGCCTACGCGTCAGCAGATACCATTGATGTGGTGCCGGAAGTCAGCGGTCGCATTGTAGAACTGGCGGTCACCGACAACCAGGCGGTGAAACAGGGCGATTTGCTGTTCCGCATCGACCCGCGCCCGTACGAAGCCAATCTGGCGAAAGCCGAAGCCTCCCTCGCGGCGCTGGATAAGCAAATTATGCTCACCCAGCGTAGCGTTGACGCACAACAGTTTGGTGCCGACTCGGTTAATGCCACGGTAGAAAAAGCCCGTGCCGCCGCGAAACAGGCCACAGATACATTACGCCGCACCGAGCCATTACTGAAAGAAGGTTTTGTCTCAGCGGAAGACGTTGACCGTGCAAGAACTGCGCAGCGCGCCGCAGAAGCCGATCTTAATGCCGTATTGTTGCAGGCGCAGTCAGCCGCCAGTGCCGTCAGCGGCGTCGATGCGCTGGTCGCCCAACGTGCGGCGGTCGAAGCGGATATTGCCCTGACCAAACTGCATCTGGAAATGGCGACCGTTCGCGCGCCGTTTGATGGCCGGGTCATTTCCCTCAAAACCTCCGTCGGGCAATTTGCTTCTGCCATGCGCCCTATTTTTACCCTAATCGACACTCGTCACTGGTACGTGATCGCCAACTTCCGCGAAACCGATCTGAAAAATATTCGCTCAGGTACACCCGCAACGATTCGCCTGATGAGCGACAGCGGCAAAACCTTCGAGGGTAAAGTGGATTCGATTGGCTACGGCGTGCTACCGGATGACGGCGGCCTGGTGCTGGGCGGCCTGCCGAAAGTGTCTCGTTCTATTAACTGGGTCCGCGTTGCCCAGCGTTTTCCGGTCAAAATCATGGTTGAAAAACCTGACCCGGAAATGTTCCGCATCGGCGCTTCGGCAGTCGCTAATCTTGAGCCACAATAATGAGCGCGCTCAACTCCCTGCCATTACCGGTGGTCAGGCTGCTGGCGTTCTTTCATGAAGAGTTAAGCGAGCGGCGGCCAGGTCGTGTGCCGCAGACCGTGCAACTCTGGGTAGGCTGCCTGCTGGTGATTCTGATCTCGATGACCTTCGAGATCCCCTTTGTGGCGTTATCGCTGGCGGTGCTGTTTTACGGTATTCAGTCCAACGCGTTTTACACCAAATTTGTCGCGATCTTGTTTGTGGTTGCCACGGTGCTGGAGATCGCCAGCCTGTTTTTGATCTACAAATGGTCATATGGCGAACCGTTGATCCGATTGATCATTGCCGGACCGATCCTGATGGGCTGTATGTTTTTGATGCGCACCCATCGGTTGGGGCTGGTCTTTTTCGCTGTCGCCATTGTCGCCATTTACGGGCAAACCTTCCCCGCCATGCTCGACTATCCGGAAGTGGTCGTGCGCTTAACCCTGTGGTGTATTGTTGTCGGCCTCTACCCGACGTTATTGATGACGTTAATCGGCGTGCTGTGGTTTCCCAGCCGCGCTATCACGCAGATGCATCAGGTGCTTAATGATCGGCTTGATGATGCCATTAGCCACCTGACGGACAGCCTCGCACCGCTACCCGAAACGCGGATTGAAAGAGAGGCGCTGGCGCTGCAAAAACTCAATGTCTTTTGCCTCGCGGACGATGCCAACTGGCGAACTCAGAGCGCATGGTGGCAAAGTTGCGTGGCAACGGTAACCTACATTTACTCGACGCTGAATCGCTACGATCCCACCTCTTTTGCTGATTCTCAGGCAATTATTGAATTTCGGCAAAAATTAGCCTCAGAAATCAACAAACTGCAGTATGCCATTGCCGAAGGTCAGTGCTGGCAAAGCGACTGGCGGATCACTGAAAGTGAAGCGATGGCGGCACGGGAATGTAACCTGGAGAATATCTGCCAGACATTGTTGCAACTGGGTCAGATGGACCCGAATACGCCGCCAACGCCCGCCGCCAAACCACCATCAATGGTCGCCGATGCTTTTACCAATCCAGACTATATGCGCTACGCGGTAAAAACGCTGCTCGCCTGTTTGATCTGTTACACCTTCTACAGCGGCGTGGACTGGGAAGGCATTCACACCTGTATGCTGACCTGCGTGATCGTCGCTAACCCGAATGTTGGTTCGTCGTATCAGAAAATGGCTCTGCGTTTTGGCGGGGCCTTTTGCGGCGCGATTCTGGCGCTGTTATTCACGTTATTGGTCATGCCCTGGCTGGACAATATTGTCGAATTGCTGTTTGTGCTGGCACCGATTTTCCTGTTGGGCGCATGGATTGCCACCAGCTCTGAACGCTCTTCTTATATCGGCACACAGATGGTGGTCACCTTCGCGCTCGCCACGCTCGAAAACGTTTTTGGCCCGGTGTACGACCTGGTGGAAATTCGCGATCGCGCCCTGGGTATCATCATTGGTACCGTGGTGTCCGCGGTGATTTACACCTTTGTCTGGCCTGAAAGTGAAGCGCGCACCCTGCCGCAAAAACTGGCTGGCGCGCTGGGTATGTTGAGTAAAGTAATGCAGATCCCACGCCAGCAGGAAGTCACGGCTCTGCGCACTTATCTGCAAATTCGCATAGGTCTGCATGCGGCGTTTAATGCCTGTGAAGAGATGTGCCAACGCGTGGCGCTGGAGCGTCAACTGGACAGCGAAGAACGCGCCTTACTGATTGAACGTTCGCAAACGGTTATTCGTCAGGGTCGCGATATTCTTCACGCCTGGGATGCCACCTGGAACTCGGCGCAGGCGCTGGATAACGCACTACAGCCGGACAGAGCTGGTCAGTTTGCCGACGCCCTGGAGAAATACGCCGCCGGTCTGGCAACCGCACTCAGTCGTTCTCCTCAAATAACGCTTGAAGAAACACCCGCCTCGCAGGCCATCCTGCCGACCTTATTAAAACAGGAGCAACACGTCTGCCAGCTTTTCGCCCGCTTGCCAGACTGGACAGCCCCGGCATTAACGCCCGCCACGGAACAGGCACAAGGAGCCACGCAATGATCAATCGTCAACTTTCACGCCTGCTGTTGTGCAGCATTCTCGGCAGCACGACGCTGATTTCCGGCTGTGCCCTGGTACGTAAGGATTCTGCGCCTCATCAACAGCTCAAACCGGAACAAATCAAACTGGCCGATGATATTCATCTTGCCAGCTCCGGCTGGCCGCAGGCGCAGTGGTGGAAACAACTCAATGACCCGCAGTTGGATGCTTTGATCCAACGGACGCTAAGTGGTTCACACACCCTCGCCGAAGCGAAACTGCGGGAAGAAAAAGCGCAATCGCAGGCCGATTTGTTAGATGCCGGTTCACAGTTGCAGGTGGCAGCGTTAGGGATGCTTAACCGCCAACGCGTCTCGGCGAACGGCTTTTTAAGCCCTTATGCGATGGATGCGCCCGCACTGGGGATGGACGGGCCGTACTATACGGAAGCCACAGTAGGTTTGTTTGCCGGACTGGATCTCGATTTGTGGGGTGTGCATCGCTCAGCGGTTGCCGCCGCCATTGGCGCGCATAATGCCGCGCTGGCAGAAACCGCAGCAGTAGAGCTATCGCTGACCACGGGCGTAGCGCAGCTTTATTACAGTATGCAGGCCAGCTATCAGATGCTCGATCTGTTAGAACAAACACGCAATGTGATTGATTACGCGGTAAAAGCGCACCAGAGTAAAGTGGCGCACGGTCTGGAAGCGCAAGTGCCTTTCCACGGCGCGCGGGCACAGATTCTGGCGGTCGATAAACAAATTGCTGCCGTTAAAGGGCAAATCACCGAAACACGAGAATCTCTGCGCGCATTGATTGGCGCGGGCGCCAGCGATATGCCGGAGATCAAACCGGTGGCATTACCACGAGTCCAGACCGGCATTCCGGCGACACTCTCTTATGAGTTGCTCGCCAGACGCCCGGATCTGCAAGCCATGCGCTGGTATGTTCAGGCGTCATTAGATCAGGTGGATTCCGCGCGGGCGCTGTTCTACCCGAGCTTTGATATCAAAGCGTTTTTCGGCCTGGATTCTATCCACCTGGATACCTTATTCAAAAAAACCAGTCGCCAGTTCAACTTTATCCCAGGTCTGAAATTGCCGCTGTTTGACGGTGGACGGTTGAATGCCAATCTCGAAGGCACGCGCGCCGCCAGCAACATGATGATTGAACGTTACAACCAGTCAGTACTGAACGCGGTGCGCGACGTTGCCGTCAACGGCACGCGTCTGCAAACGCTTAACGACGAGCGAGAGATGCAGGCTGAACGCGTGGAAGCAACGCGCTTCACCCAGCGCGCTGCCGAGGCCGCCTATCAACGCGGCTTAACCAGCCGCTTACAGGCCACCGAAGCCCGGTTGCCAGTGCTTGCCGAGGAGATGTCATTACTGATGCTGGACAGCCGCCGGGTGATCCAAAGCATTCAGTTGATGAAATCGCTGGGCGGCGGGTATCAGGCGGCTCCCGTCGTCGAGAAAAAATAAAATGTCTACCGCGTGATGGCTGTCACGCGGTATTTCGTTTCGTCACGTCAAAACTGACGACAGCCTGTTTTTCGTCAGAGTTTTGAATAAATAGTGCCCGTAATATCAGGGAATGACCCCAAATAAAATGTGGCATAAAAGATGCATACTGTAGTCGAGAGCGCGTATGCGTGATTTGATTAACTGGAGCGAGACCGATGAAAAAAGTCGTCACGGTTTGCCCCTATTGCGCGTCAGGTTGCAAAATCAACCTGGTCGTCGATAACGGCAAAATCGTCCGGGCGGAGGCAGCGCAGGGGAAAACCAACCAGGGTACCCTGTGTCTGAAGGGTTATTATGGCTGGGACTTCATTAACGATACCCAGATCCTGACCCCGCGCCTGAAAACCCCCATGATCCGTCGCCAGCGTGGCGGCAAACTCGAACCTGTTTCCTGGGATGAGGCACTGAATTACGTTGCCGAGCGCCTGAGCGCCATCAAAGAGAAGTACGGTCCGGATGCCATCCAGACGACCGGCTCCTCGCGTGGTACGGGTAACGAAACCAACTATGTAATGCAAAAATTTGCGCGCGCCGTTATTGGTACCAATAACGTTGACTGCTGCGCTCGTGTCTGACACGGCCCATCGGTTGCAGGTCTGCACCAATCGGTCGGTAATGGCGCAATGAGCAATGCTATTAACGAAATTGATAATACCGATTTAGTGTTCGTTTTCGGGTACAACCCGGCGGATTCCCACCCAATCGTGGCGAACCACGTAATTAACGCTAAACGTAACGGGGCGAAAATTATCGTCTGCGATCCGCGCAAAATTGAAACTGCGCGCATTGCTGACATGCACATTGCATTGAAAAACGGCTCGAACATCGCGCTGTTGAATGCGATGGGCCATGTCATTATTGAAGAAAATCTGTACGACAAAGCGTTCGTCGCTTCCCGTACAGAAGGCTTTGAAGAGTATCGTAAAATCGTTGAAGGCTACACGCCGGAGTCGGTTGAAGATATCACCGGCGTCAGCGCCAGTGAGATTCGTCAGGCGGCGCGGATGTATGCCCAGGCGAAAAGCGCCGCCATCCTGTGGGGCATGGGTGTAACCCAGTTCTACCAGGGCGTGGAAACCGTGCGTTCTCTGACCAGCCTCGCGATGCTGACTGGTAACCTCGGTAAGCCGCATGCGGGTGTAAACCCGGTTCGTGGTCAGAACAACGTGCAGGGTGCCTGCGATATGGGCGCGCTGCCGGATACGTATCCGGGATACCAGTACGTGAAAGATCCGGCTAACCGCGAGAAATTCGCCAAAGCCTGGGGCGTGGAAAGCCTGCCTGCTCATACCGGTTATCGCATCAGCGAGCTGCCGCACCGCGCAGCGCATGGTGAAGTGCGTGCCGCGTACATTATGGGCGAAGATCCGCTACAAACTGACGCGGAGCTGTCGGCAGTACGTAAAGCCTTTGAAGATCTGGAACTGGTCATCGTTCAGGACATCTTTATGACCAAAACCGCGTCGGCGGCGGATGTCATTTTACCGTCAACGTCGTGGGGCGAGCATGAAGGCGTGTTTACTGCGGCTGACCGTGGCTTCCAGCGTTTCTTTAAAGCAGTTGAACCGAAATGGGATTTGAAAACGGACTGGCAAATCATCAGTGAAATCGCCACCCGTATGGGTTATCCGATGCACTACAACAACACCCAGGAGATCTGGGATGAGTTGCGTCATCTGTGCCCGGATTTCTACGGTGCTACGTACGAGAAAATGGGCGAACTGGGCTTCATTCAGTGGCCTTGCCGCGATACTTCAGATGCCGATCAGGGGACTTCTTATCTGTTTAAAGAGAAGTTTGATACCCCGAACGGTCTGGCGCAGTTCTTCACCTGCGACTGGGTAGCGCCAATCGACAAACTCACCGACGAGTATCCGATGGTACTGTCAACGGTGCGTGAAGTTGGTCACTACTCTTGCCGTTCGATGACCGGTAACTGTGCGGCACTGGCGGCGCTGGCTGATGAACCTGGCTACGCACAAATCAATACCGAAGACGCCAAACGTCTGGGTATTGAAGATGAGGCATTGGTTTGGGTGCACTCGCGTAAAGGCAAAATTATCACCCGTGCGCAGGTCAGCGATCGTCCGAACAAAGGGGCGATTTACATGACCTACCAGTGGTGGATTGGTGCCTGTAACGAGCTGGTTACCGAAAACTTAAGCCCGATTACGAAAACGCCGGAATACAAATACTGCGCCGTGCGCGTCGAGCCGATCGCCGATCAGCGCGCCGCCGAGCAGTACGTGATTGACGAGTACAACAAGTTGAAAACTCGCCTGCGCGAAGCGGCACTGGCGTAATACAGTCCTTTCTACAGCCTCCTTTCGGAGGCTGTTTTTTTATCCATTCGAACTCTTTATACTGGTTACTCCCTACCCAATCGTATTATCAAAATGAAAAAAATTATCGCATTGATGTTGTTTTTGACATTCTTTGCCCACGCGAACGACTCCGAGCCTGGCAGCCAGTATTTAAAGGCAGCAGAGGCCGGGGACCGACGCGCACAATATTTTCTTGCCGACAGCTGGTTTAGCTCCGGCGATTTGAGCAAAGCCGAATATTGGGCACAGAAAGCCGCCGACAGCGGTGATGCTGATGCCTGCGCGCTGTTAGCGCAGATCAAAATCACCAATCCGGTCAGTCTGGACTATCCACAAGCAAAAGTTCTTGCAGAGAAAGCGGCGCAAGCGGGCAGTAAAGAAGGTGAAGTAACGCTGGCGCATATTCTGGTAAATACGCAAGCGGGTAAACCGGATTATCCAAAGGCGATTTCGCTGTTAGAAAACGCCTCGGAAGATCTGGAGAACGACTCTGCCGTCGATGCCCAAATGCTGCTTGGTTTGATTTACGCCAACGGCGTGGGCATTAAGGCCGACGATGACAAGGCAACCTGGTATTTCAAACGCAGCTCTGCGATTTCCCGAACCGGTTATTCCGAGTACTGGGCGGGAATGATGTTCTTAAACGGTGAAGAAGGTTTTATCGAGAAGAACAAGCAAAAGGCGCTGCACTGGTTGAATCTGAGCTGTATGGAAGGGTTTGATACCGGGTGTGAAGAGTTTGAAAAATTAACTAACGGTTAATGTAGGCCTGATAAGACGCGGCAAGCGTCGCATCAGGCATCCACACATTGCCGGGTGGATATCCCCGGCAATCTTCAATTATTGATCCGCAGTTTTATCAAATTTGCCCAGCACTTCGCGCTCATAAGCCAGCGCTTTCTTACGGTCAAATTTGTGTTCCCACTTGGCAATCACCAGCACCGCCAGCGCATTACCCACCACGTTCAGCGCAGTACGCGCCATGTCGAGGATACGGTCAACACCGGCAATAAACGCCAGACCTTCCAGCGGGATCCCTACGCTGCCCAGCGTTGCCAGCAACACCACAAACGACACGCCCGGCACGCCAGCAATCCCTTTCGAGGTCACCATCAGCGTCAGCACCAGAATGATTTCCTGCCAGATGGACAGGTCAATGCCATACAACTGCGCGATGAAGATAGCGGCAATACTTTGATACAGCGTCGAACCATCAAGGTTAAAAGAGTAACCGGTCGGCACCACGAAACTGGTGATCGACGCCGGTGCACCGTAGGCTTCCATCTTCTCAATAATTCGCGGCAGCACGCTTTCAGAACTGGCAGTGGAGTACGCCAGAATCAGCTCATCTTTCAGAATACGAATCAGGATCCAGACGCTTAACCCGCACAGGCGCGCCACAATTCCCAGTACGACCAGCGCGAAGAACAGAATGGCGAAATGCACCAGCAGCACCAGTTTCGCCAGTGGCCACAGAGACGAGAAACCAAAGTTAGCCACCGTCACCGCAATCAGCGCAAACACACCCACCGGCGCATAACGCATCACCATATGAGTCACTTTAAACATGGTTTCAGAGATGGAGCGGAACACGGTCACCAGCGGTTCACGATGCGTCGCGGGCAGGGAGGAAAGCCCCAGACCAAACAGCACCGAGAAGAAGATGATCGGCAGCATTTCGCCTTTCGCCATCGACGCCACAATGTTCGTCGGCACCAGCGACAAAATCGTGCCCATAATGCCGTGGGAACTGCTTTGTACCGCTTCCGTAGTGCTCTGATATTTCGAGATATCGACGGTCGCCAGCTGCGACATATCCACCCCGGCACCGGGCTGGAAGACGTTCGCCAGAGTGATCCCCAAAATGATGGCGACGGTGGTGATCACCTCGAAGTAGATAATGGTTTTCGCACCAATACGCCCGAGCTGTTTGGCATCACCAACACCCGCGATACCCACCACCAGCGTGGAGATCACAATCGGCACAACAATCATTTTGATCAGATGGATGAAGATATCACCCGCCGGAGAGAGCAAATTGACGACCAGCCAGTCGCGGCTGTCGCTATGGTAGTGCAGGTAGCTTCCCAGGAGAATGCCCAGCACCATAGCAAATAGAATCTGCCAGGCCAGGCTGAATTTTATATTTTTCATCAGAATAACTTCCTCAATGGAGCGCTGTTCCCCGTTCAGAAACGCGAGAACGTGACATACTGCCAGGGCATGAATTGTGTTGCGTTGGTTTGTAGATTTTTTTAACGCTTATGATCAGTATCATTTGCGCGGTATGTTGCGCAACCCTTTAACAACAGAGCTTTTCGCTGCATTAATGCATAATAACGCGAGTTTATGGCAGGATTAATGAATAACCATTTGTTATGGAAAGATTTTTATTTGTTTAATCTGCAATAATACTGATTGGTGATTATTTTTGGCATATGTTCATTCGATTATTTTTTATGCAGCTCAATAACATAATCTTCATCACCAGATGATTAATCTGATCTCCGCTGCAACAATTTCGCCATATTAATCGACTCGACCAGCTGTGTCCGGTTGATCCGGGGTGAGTTGAGATCCATCACTTTTTGCCATAGTTCTATGGCTTGCGCGTAATTCGCCTGCATAAACGCATCGGAAGCCAGCAGCATCAGAGCGGTGATTTCGTTAGAGTCCAGCGCGAGGGCTTTGTCGATCATTGCGCGAGTCTGGGCGGTCATATGCTGGCTGGCCTGGTAATAAAGCACCGTCGCCAGCGCCGCATACAGTTCAGCGTTCTCACCACGTAGTTGCAACGCCTGACGGTACGCCAGCAGCGAATTGCTGTAATCGTTTTGCCACAGATAATACTCGCCCAGTAACGCCCATTGTTCGCTGTTTTGTGGATTAGCGCGGATTTTATCCTGCAATGCCTGAAGCTGCGCTTCCGGGGTCTGCTGGCTGGCAAACTGATGTAGCGGATCGCGCTGACGCTGATACTCCGCACGCACCGCCTGCCATTTTGGACTTAGCAGATAACTGCCGACACAGAGAAATACCATCAAAATCGTGAGTGTTGTCAGCATTTTCACCGGTATTTGAGGCTGTTTCATCGCTTCGCCCTCACTCGCCAGAGGATCAGTGCCATCAGCAGTAACAACACCACTGGCAGCGCCCACAACACCAGCGTCTGACCCGTTAACGGTGGGTTATAGCGAACAAAATCTCCGTAGCGTTCGGTCATCCAGCCAATGATTTCGACTTCACTTTTCCCCTCTTCCACCATGCTGTAAACCTGATGGCGCATACTGACCGCCACCGGCGCATTGGATTCCAGTAAGTTCTGATTCTGGCACTGCGGACAACGTAACTGGCTGGCAATAGTTAACGCCTGTTCCTGTTGTTGCGGATTGGCGAATTGCCAGGTGTCTACAACCTGAGCGCGCGCAAAACAGGTAAATAACAGCAGTAGCGTGAGAAGCCCTTTATTCATCGCGCTTCCTCCCCCGCCATCCGCTTAACAATGCGCCCGCAATCATCAACAATCCTCCCCCCCAGATCCAGCGCACACCGCTTTGTACATACAAACGAAAAGCGTAACGATCCGGTCCGGTTTTCTCGCCCATGACCGCATACCAGTCATGGATGCCGTTCCAGCGCATTGACGGTTCCATCATTTGCTGACGGCGTGCTTCATAAAAACGCCGCTCCGGCGTCAGTTCACCAATACGTTGCTGATGGTCAAACAGTGCCACTATCGCTTTTTCGCTGGTGTAATTGCCTCTGGCTTGCAGATCGAGACGCTCAAAACGGAAGGCGTATCCTGCCAGCGTCACCTGCTGACCCGGCTGTAAATTCAGGCTGATCTCCTGACGGCTGACGCTGGAGACCACGATCCCTGCGGCAAATAACAGCACGCCCGCATGCGCCAGCAGCGCCGGAAGCTGCACGCGTTTGCCAGAGACAAACGTCGCCAGCACAATCACCACCAGCATCAACAGACCAAACGGTAACGTCGCACGGTTAAAATACGGCGCGCCAACGGAGAGGCGTCCCCAGCCCAGCAGGCCGTAAATCATCGGATAAAGCGTTCCCACCAGCACGATCAGTAGCACTGCGCAAAACAGCAACAGCGTAGCGAGGATTAACATTTCCCGCGATAACCCCGAAAAACGCACCGCCGGGCCACCGTCCCGCGCTCGCCAGCCATACAGAGTCAGAGACGCAAGGCTAATCAGTGCAAACAGGCTGAACAACGGCACGGCGCGAACGTTATCCAGCGCGAACGCATGAACCGAAACCAGAATGCCAGAACGGACAATTAAGGTGCCCAGCAGCGACAGCATCAGAGTAACTATCGCCAGTAACAGCGACCAGTGGCGGAAAATCCCCCGCTGGCGTGTCAGGGACAAACTGTGCAGCAGCGCAGTGGCAGAAAGCCAGGGTAATAAAGAGGCGTTTTCCACCGGATCCCAGAACCACCAGCCGCCCCAGCCCAGTTCGCAATAGGCCCACCAGGAACCGAGGATGATCCCCGCCGTTAATGCCCCCCAGCCTGGTAGTGCCCAGCGCCAGCAAATTCGGGCGCAGGTACCATCAAACTCGCCGCGCAGTAAACTCGCCAGCGCCACGCTCGCCGCCACCATCAAACCGCCGTAGCCGAGATAAAGCAGCGGTGGATGAAAGATAAGACCGGGATGTTGCAGCATCGGATTGAGATCGCGGCCTTCGATTGCTGGCGGAAATATCCGCACGAAGGGATCGGACCACAGCACTACAAACAGTAGCAGTGCGGCGAGCATGAGAGATAAAACGGCTAGCGTCAGCGGAAATAGCGGATCGGTTTGCTGCCGATAATGCCAGGCAAACAGCGCGCTCCAGGCGGAAAGCAGCAGCACCCAAAGCAGCAGCGAACCTTCATGACCGCCCCACACCGCCGCCAGTTTGAGTTCCCACGACAGCAGGCTGTAGCTATGTTGGGCGACATAAATGACCGAGAAATCGCTGATGAGAAAACAATACGTCAGTACGCCAAAGGCGAGCAGCAGGAGCGCGAACTGCGCCAGAATGCCGATGCAAGTGAGTCGCATCATGGCAGGCCAGCGCAACCGCACTCCCGCAAAGGCCGTCAACGGGGTCAACACGTTGACCCCGAGACTTAACAACAACGCCAGAAAACCGACTTCAGGAAGGAATACGTCCAGAAACCACCTCTGTTCTGGCTTACGCCACCGTTAACTGCCCGGCGTAGAGAATGAAAAAGCGCAGCATCAACACGCCGACCAGGCTGGCCCCACACGCCGCCAGCACGGCAGGAATGCCGGAACTGCGATTGACCCACGGTTTGAGCAACATTGGCACAATCAACCCCAGCCCGGCGACACCAAGCCAGAACCACCACGTCCAGAAACCGCCGCCCAATGCCGCCACCAGCGCACGCACTTTACCGTCATCGCCCAGCGCCAGACCGACAAAAAACGCCACCAGCAGGAAGATTTCGCCCCATACCACAGGGATCTCCATACGGTGTACAAAGTGCGCTTCCGTGGAATGCGGATTTTTGCGCTGACATATCGCCATGGCGATCAGCGCCACCGCCGCACCGGACGAGATGCCGGAGAAGAGGAACAGCACCGGCAGGATCGGGTTATTAAGGAACGGATACGATTTCAGCGCCGACAGCAGAAAGCCGGTATAAGCCCCCAACAACACCGCCAGCACCAGCATCAATGTTTCCAGTCCGCGATGAACGGGCGTCAGCAGGCTCAGAACCTTTTGCACGATCCCCAGCTTCGGCAACCAGCGTTGTTGCAGGGCAAGCAAATCATGTTCAAAGATTTTCGCCAGCCACAGCACCAGCACCACCATGTAGAGCTGAAACAGCATCACCCCCATCGACATCACCGAGGTAAAACTGTAGTGGAACATCAGCTTCCAGAAGGTCCACGGTCTTGTCAGGTGGAAGACGAGGATCAACAGACCAAGGATCACCGCGCCCGGCCCGACAATCAGCGTGGTGCGCAGCAACGTACTGTCTGCACCGCCCGCCTGCGGGTAGAAGCGACGTAACAGCACGGCCAGCGTCACCAGACCGGCAGAAATACCAATCAAAAACAGGTAGATGGCAATCGGCCAGTCCCACACCAGCGATTCAAAATGAAATGCGGAAGTCTGCGTCATTGGCTCACCTCCCCGTATTTAAACGGTATGCGGTACAGCTTCGGTTTGGTTCCCAGCGCCAGCTTGTAGCGATAAGTGGGTTTCTGGCACAGCAGTTGCGAAATCTCACTGTTGGGATCGTCCAGATTGCCAAACGTCAGCGCCTTCGTCGGGCAAGCTTCAACGCACGCGGGCAGCTTACCGGCCTGCAAATGGGTCTTACGGCAGAAATCGCATTTGTCCGCTGTCTTCGTGACCGGATGGATAAAGCGCACGCGGTACGGACAGGCGGCGATGCAGTACTGACAACCGACGCAGAGATCCGGGTTAACATCGACAATCCCGCTGGCAGCGTCGCGAAAAGACGCACCGGTCGGGCAGACGTCAACGCACGGCGCACGATCGCAGTGCTGGCAAGACTTACGGAAGAAGCGATATTTCACATCAGGAAATTCGCCCTGCGGCTCGCTACGAATAATCGTCAGGCGCGAGACGCCTTCCGGCACCTTGTTCACTTTCCGACAAGCATCCATACAGGCGGTACAGCCGATGCATAACGACTCGTCATGCACCATGCCGTAACGCACACCATTGATATTCAACGTTTTCGCCACCACGCGCCCTGCGGTGCCGCTGACGGCGGCCAGCACACCGACGCCGGTGAGAAACTGGCGACGTGACCAGGTCATGGCTGCTCCTTAAGCAACGGAACAGACGCCGGGTTAAAGTTCGGATTGGTGCGCTGATCGCTGTGGCAATCGACGCAAATCTTAATCCGTCCTTTGTCACTTAACGTCTGCATCGTATCTTGCTGTGGATGCAGGGAATGGCAGCTGGCGCACGCCACTTTGGTTACGTGGACATCGTGCGGCCAGAACGCTTTTTGCAACTGTTTCGGCAGATGACAGGACATACAGACGCTGTTCTGCTCTCCAACCTTGTACATCGGCTCGTTAAAGCGCATCACATCTTTCACCCCTTCGCGGTGTTGCGGTGATGGCTGGCCGTGACAGTTGGTGCAGGTGACCGGCAGTTTGTTATTCGGGTTGATAACGGAAGCATGTTTGCCATGCATACCTTCGGTATCTGGTTTATGACAGTCCAGACAGGCGGCATCCGGGTTACGCTGCTGGGTAACTTCGTAGCGATCACCAGATGCCTGCGCCGCAGGGGTAGCGGTAATTCCGTTCAGGCTCCACAACAGGCCCGACGCCAGCACCCCGGCAGTTAATAACGAACGTAATACGCTCATATTCACTCCATTGTGTTTTCCGCCCCTTGCGAGGTGGAACGGGGTTATTGGCTTAACAGACCGTTTTTACGTGCCTGCTCTTCCCACTGTGGGATCACCGTTTTGATGAAGTCCTGCTTCTCGGCCTTGATTTGCTCCATGTTCAGGCCAATGGACTGCTGGGCTTTCTCTTTGGTCGAGATATCCGGGATCTGGATTTCATGGATGATGCCTTTGGTCGCCAGCAGGCGCGCCAGTTTGGTGCGTGCATCCGCCGCTTTATCCATCGCCGTACCGAGCATCCTCAGACCTTCTTCCGGTGCGTGCATATGAATGCCGTGGGAAGCGATCGCCAAATCCCAACGCCACTGGGCATGACGGATATCGTCCTGAATCGGCTTCATTTCGGCTTCCGTCGCGCCTGCATCCAGCGCCGCTTTCGCTTCGAAGTGAGCGTGAACCAGTTGATCTTCAACCTTGATTTTCAGGTCGTTAATCGACTGCTTACGTTCCGCGACCACTTTTTGCAAGGCAGCTTTGTCCTGGGTATGGCAGTTCGCACAAGTCTGGGCGAAGTTATCAAACGGATTACCAATTTTATGGTCGGTGTAGAGTTTGCCTTCGGCGTTCTGCACTTTTGGCATATGGCAATCGATACAGGTCACGTTATTTTTGCCATGAATGCCCGCTGTCCAGGTTTCATATTCCGGGTGCTGCGCTTTCAGCATTGGCGTTTTCGACAGGGAGTTAGTCCAGTCAGAGAAGGCAATTTTGTCGTAATACTGCTCCATATTTTCGACTTTCATGCCGTCATCCCACGGGAATTTAACCGCTTTGTTTTTGCCGTCGAAGTAATACTCCACATGGCACTGACCGCAAACCATCGATTGCTGGTCGAAACGTCCGGCTTTCTCAAAAGGTTTACCAATGGCTTCCATCGCGCGAGCCGCATACGGACGGGAAAGGGTTAACTCCGGTTTGCCTTTGGCGAACTCTGGTGAGGCGGTGTTATGGCAATCGGCACAACCTAAGTTGTTGACGATTTCCGGGCCGCCGCGCGCCCATTTTCCGTGGAAGTAGCCATCTTCGCCGTCTTTCTGGATCAGACGCGCCACATCCGGGCTTTTACAACTCCAGCATGCCATCGGTAGCGGACCATCTTCAGCGTTTTTCGGCGCACCGGTACGCAGGGTTTCACGCACATCGGTCACAGCAAAGGCATGTCCACGCGGCTTGTTGTAATCGCGCGAGAAGGGATACCCCGCCCACAGGATCACCAGCCGTGGATCTTCCGCCAGGGCGTCAACACGCTCTGACTGTTCCGAGGTGGCTTTCCAGGAGAGATATTGATCGGGATGCTGCGGGGCAAAGGTTTCATTCTTCGCTTCCACAGTTACAGGTTTTGCGGGAGCTGCCGTTTGTTCAGCGTGAACAGAAGTGAAAAAGAAAAAAGGAATAAATAAGCTGAAGATACGGCGTGCGTTTATTTTTATCCTTGTCATAGGGGCTTCATCCGAATTGCGCCATTGTTGCAATGGCGGTTTTTATTGTTTTTCACGACAGTAACCGCACCTACACTGTCATGACATTGCTCGCCCCTATGTGTAACAAATAACCACACTGTGAATGTTGTCTTTAATCAATTGTAAGTGCATGTAAAATACCACTTTAGAGTTAGTCAGTATCTTCCTCTTTTTCAACAGCATGTATAACTGCATGTTCCTCAAAGAATTAATCAACTTTTGTTGCTGACCTTCAAAAATTACCCTGCCGTTTATTTGCACAATTCTACTTTTGCGTGATCTGTCGCCCAAATACTAAACAAAACTGCCAATACCCCTACATTTAACGCTTATGCCACATATTATTAACATCTTACAAGGAGAACAAAAGCATGAGTCAAATTCACAAACACACCATTCCTGCCAACATCGCAGACCGTTGCCTGATAAACCCTCAGCAGTACGAGGCGATGTATCAACAATCTATTAACGCACCAGATACCTTCTGGGGCGAACAGGGAAAAATTCTCGACTGGATCACACCGTACCAGAAGGTGAAAAACACCTCCTTTGCCCCCGGTAATGTGTCCATTAAATGGTACGAGGACGGCACGCTGAATCTGGCGGCAAACTGCCTTGACCGCCATCTGCAAGAAAACGGCGATCGTACCGCCATCATCTGGGAAGGCGACGACGCCCACCAGAGCAAACATATTAGCTATAAAGAGCTGCACCGCGACGTCTGCCGCTTCGCCAATACCCTGCTCGAACTGGGCATTAAAAAAGGTGACGTAGTTGCGATTTATATGCCGATGGTACCGGAAGCCGCGGTCGCGATGCTGGCCTGCGCCCGCATTGGCGCGGTACATTCGGTGATTTTCGGCGGCTTCTCGCCGGAAGCCGTTGCCGGACGCATTATCGACTCCAGTTCACGACTGGTGATCACTTCCGACGAAGGTGTGCGTGCCGGGCGTAGTATTCCGCTGAAGAAAAACGTTGATGACGCGCTGAAAAACCCGAACGTCACCAGCGTAGAGCATGTGGTGGTACTGAAGCGTACTGGCGGAAAAATTGACTGGCAGGAAGGGCGCGACCTGTGGTGGCACGACCTGGTTGAGCAAGCGAGCGATCAGCACCAGGCGGAAGAGATGAACGCCGAAGATCCGCTGTTTATTCTCTATACCTCCGGTTCTACCGGTAAGCCGAAAGGCGTACTGCACACTACCGGCGGTTATCTGGTGTACGCGGCGCTGACCTTTAAATATGTCTTTGATTATCATCCGGGCGATATCTACTGGTGCACCGCCGATGTGGGTTGGGTTACCGGACACAGTTATTTGTTGTATGGCCCGCTGGCCTGCGGCGCGACCACGCTGATGTTTGAAGGCGTACCGAACTGGCCGACGCCTGCCCGTATGGCCCAGGTGGTGGACAAGCATCAGGTCAATATTCTCTATACCGCGCCCACGGCGATCCGCGCGCTGATGGCGGAAGGCGATAAAGCGATCGAAGGCACTGACCGTTCGTCGCTGCGCATTCTCGGTTCCGTGGGCGAGCCAATCAACCCGGAAGCGTGGGAGTGGTACTGGAAGAAGATCGGCAACGAGAAATGCCCGGTGGTCGACACCTGGTGGCAGACCGAAACTGGCGGTTTCATGATCACCCCACTGCCTGGCGCTACCGAGCTGAAAGCCGGTTCGGCAACACGTCCGTTCTTCGGCGTACAACCGGCGCTGGTCGATAACGAAGGTCATCCGCTGGAGGGGGCCGCCGAAGGCAGTCTGGTGATCACCGACTCCTGGCCGGGTCAGGCGCGTACGCTGTTTGGCGATCACGAACGTTTTGAGCAGACCTATTTTTCCACCTTCAAAAATATGTATTTCAGCGGCGACGGCGCGCGTCGCGATGAAGATGGCTATTACTGGATCACCGGGCGCGTGGACGACGTGCTGAACGTCTCTGGTCACCGTCTGGGGACGGCGGAGATTGAGTCGGCGCTGGTGGCCCATCCGAAGATTGCCGAAGCCGCTGTCGTCGGTATTCCGCACAATATTAAAGGTCAGGCGATCTACGCCTACGTCACGCTTAATCACGGGGAGGAACCGTCACCAGAACTGTACGCAGAAGTCCGCAACTGGGTGCGTAAAGAGATTGGCCCGCTGGCGACGCCAGACGTGCTGCACTGGACCGACTCCCTGCCTAAAACCCGCTCCGGCAAAATTATGCGCCGTATTCTGCGCAAAATTGCGGCGGGCGATACCAGCAACCTGGGCGATACCTCGACGCTTGCCGATCCTGGTGTAGTCGAGAAGCTGCTTGAAGAGAAGCAGGCTATCGCGATGCCATCGTAACCCACAATTGCCGGATGCGAGTCGGTAACGGTTTGTAGGCCTGATAAGACGCGACAGCGTCGCATCAGGCATTGATTGCCGGATGCGGCGTATAACGCCTTATCCGGCCTACATTCGGCAAGGGTTACCCGAGCGTTAACCTTCTCCCATAAGGGAGCGGGAATTAAAACAATCCCTACATTACCTCTGGAGAATCTGTGATGAATGGCACTATTTATCAGCGGATAGAAGACAATGCGCATTTCAGGGAGTTAGTCGAAAAACGGCAACGGTTTGCCACCATCCTGTCGATTATTATGCTGGCAGTTTATATCGGCTTTATTTTACTGATCGCCTTCGCGCCCGGCTGGCTGGGCACCCCGCTGAATCCGAACACCAGCGTCACACGCGGTATTCCGATTGGTGTTGGAGTAATTGTGATCTCCTTTGTTCTCACTGGTATCTACATCTGGCGGGCGAACGGCGAATTCGACCGTCTTAATAATGAAGTCCTGCATGAGGTACAAGCATCATGAAAAGAGTTCTGACGGCGCTTGCCGCCACACTCCCTTTCGCAGCTAACGCCGCGGATGCTATTAGCGGGGCCGTAGAGCGCCAGCCAACGAACTGGCAGGCGATTATTATGTTCCTGATTTTCGTTGTGTTTACGCTCGGCATTACCTACTGGGCGTCAAAACGCGTACGTTCGCGTAATGACTACTACACCGCAGGCGGCAATATCACCGGTTTTCAGAACGGGCTGGCGATTGCCGGGGACTATATGTCCGCCGCCTCATTCTTGGGTATCTCCGCGCTGGTGTTTACCTCCGGCTATGACGGCTTAATTTATTCGCTGGGCTTCCTGGTGGGCTGGCCGATCATTCTGTTCCTGATTGCCGAACGTCTGCGTAACCTCGGTCGCTACACCTTTGCCGATGTGGCCTCTTACCGCCTGAAACAAGGGCCGATTCGTATTCTTTCGGCCTGTGGTTCTCTGGTGGTGGTGGCGCTTTACCTTATCGCCCAGATGGTGGGGGCAGGTAAACTCATCGAGCTGCTGTTTGGCCTTAACTATCACATTGCAGTGGTGCTGGTGGGCGTGCTGATGATGATGTACGTCCTGTTCGGCGGCATGCTGGCGACCACCTGGGTACAGATTATCAAAGCCGTTCTGTTGCTGTTCGGTGCCAGCTTTATGGCCTTTATGGTGATGAAACACATCGGCTTTAGCTTCAACAACCTGTTCAGCGAAGCGATGGCGGTACACCCGAAAGGTGTCGACATCATGAAGCCGGGCGGGCTGGTGAAAGATCCGATCTCAGCACTGTCGTTGGGGCTAGGACTGATGTTTGGTACGGCGGGCTTGCCGCATATTCTGATGCGCTTCTTTACGGTCAGCGATGCCCGCGAAGCACGTAAGAGCGTGTTCTACGCCACCGGATTTATGGGCTACTTCTACATCCTGACCTTTATTATCGGCTTTGGCGCGATCATGCTGGTCGGTGCGAATCCGGAATATAAAGACGCGGCGGGCCATCTGATTGGTGGTAACAACATGGCAGCAGTTCACCTGGCCAATGCGGTGGGCGGCAACCTGTTCCTCGGCTTTATTTCAGCGGTTGCTTTCGCCACCATTCTTGCGGTGGTTGCGGGTCTGACGCTGGCGGGCGCATCGGCGGTGTCTCACGACCTGTACGCTAACGTCTTCAAAAAAGGTGCGACCGAACGTGAAGAGCTGCGGGTATCGAAAATCACCGTACTGATCCTCGGTGTGATTGCCATTATCCTCGGCGTGCTGTTTGAGAATCAGAACATCGCCTTTATGGTGGGGCTGGCGTTTGCCATCGCGGCGAGCTGTAACTTCCCGATCATTCTGCTTTCCATGTACTGGTCGAAACTGACTACCCGTGGCGCGATGCTGGGCGGCTGGTTAGGACTGATTACTGCGGTGGTGCTGATGATCCTCGGCCCGACGATTTGGGTACAGATCCTCGGTCACGAAAAAGCCATCTTCCCGTATGAATACCCGGCGCTGTTCTCTATCAGCGTGGCATTCCTCGGCATCTGGTTCTTCTCGGCAACCGATAACTCAGCGGAAGGCGCGCGTGAGCGTGAACTGTTCCGTGCGCAGTTTATCCGTTCCCAGACCGGCTTTGGCGTTGAGCAAGGCCGCGCGCATTAATCTCCACTAGCCTCTGGTCACCTGACCAACGGTAAAAAGGTGCGATGTACTGCACCTTTTTACCGATTACACCGCCAAGCGTTATTGGTTCTCTTCAATCAGCAACGCTTCAAGCAAATCGAGATCGTGCAATAATTTTTGCAGCGTTTCGTTACTGATCTCCCGCGTGGCGCGCAGGTGGTACAGTTCAGCACGTTCAGAACGCAATGCCGCCAGACGGAAGCGACGCTCCAGGTTCTCTTCCAGGATTGAACTTTCTACATCATTACGTCCATCGGCGCGACGACGCAGGTTACCAATGACGCGAGAACTAACCTCTGTGAGCAGCTGGTTATCGATATTCTCTTCGGTATCCGCCGCCAGACGCTCCTCCATTTTCTGGATCGCCACAATCGCCACTTCTGCCGTTGCCGCTCGTGCAATACGTTCCTCTTTCAATTGTTGCGAATGGTCCGCGACTTCAATGTGTTGTAGCAGAATAGGCAACATCACCACGCCGACAAACAGCGAGAAGAGAATGACACCAGCCGCCAGGAACACCAGCTCATAGCGCGCCGGGAAGACGTTACCATCCGGCAAGAGCAGCGGGATTGAGAGCACACCAGCCAGAGTGATCGCCCCACGCACCCCGGCGAAAGACGCGATCAGGATTTCTCGTGTGGTCCACGAACCAAACTCCATCGGCTTCTTCTTCAGGAAGCGGTTGCTGAACTTTTTCATCGTCCACAGCCAGCCGAAACGGACCAGCATCAGCGCCGCATAAATCAGAATGATATCGGTAAACAGCATCCAGATTTCGACGTTAGGGTCGATTTCTGCCGCCATCAGCGACGTCTCCAGAATACCCGGCAGCTGCAGACCTAACAGCAGGAATACCATGCCGTTAAAGACAAATTCCAGCATCGCCCAGGTACTGTTTGCGCGCAGGCGCATTGCCAGCGGCGCACGGCGCATCACACCGGAACGGGTGATGGTCATCCCGGCGGCAACCGCAGCGAGGATGCCGGAAACGCCAATATGTTCGGCAATCAGATAAGAAGCGAATGGCAGCAGGAACAGCAGAACAATCTGCGTCGCGGGTTCATCACCGCCCCAGCGGCTGAGGAATCGCAGCGAGCGACCATACAGCCAGCTCACCACAAAACCGGCGAGAATACCGCCAATGGCCACTTTCATAAATTCGACCGTCGCACCGCCGACGGTGAAGATCATCGTCCCCATCGCCACTGCTACGGCAAACTTCAACGACACCAGGCCAGAGGCGTCATTCATCAACGCTTCGCCCTGCAAAATGCCCATGATTTTTTTCGGGATGCGCCCTTCGCCAACAATCCCGGAGAGCGCCACAGCATCGGTCGGAGAAAGCACCGCCGCCAGCGCAAAGGCGGGGATCAGCGGAATGCCCGGCACCACCCAGTAAATAAGGAAGCCAATGCCGACCACGGTGACCACCACCAGCGCCAGCGCGAGGCCGAAAATCTCTCGACCATGTTCGAGAAATTCACGGGTCGGCGTTTTCCAGCCATCAGCGAACAGCAACGGCGGGATAAACAAGACTAAAAAGAGTTCAGGATCAAACTCCACATGCAAACCAAACGTCGGCCACGCCAGTAGCGCACCGATGGCGATTTGCATAAGCGGAAGCGGGATCTGAAAGGGCATGACACGAGTGACCACCCCGGACAGCGAGACCACGAGGGTCATTATCAGTATGGTGAAGAAGATTTCCATGCGTTCCCTGTTTGCGATGTTTTTTATGATCTGAGAAAGGCGTTATGCCTGAATTCTCATTTTTTCAGAATATCGCAAAAGCTCACACAATGTGCGGAGAAAATAAAAACGGGCAGCCATTGCCACCCGTTTTCAGAATCCTATGTAAGATTAGATAGCCCAGCCACCCGCATAGAAGGTCACCAGCGCCACGGCAATAACGACCGTACCGATGTTCAACTTGCGCCATTCGCCGGAAACCAGACGACCAATCACCAGAGTCGCGAAGCCGATCATGATGCCTGTTACGATGTTACAGGTCAGCACGATGAATACCGCCGTAACCAGACCCGCCATCGCATCAACAAAATCAGCAAAGTCGATTTTCGCCACGTTGCTCAGCATCAGCAGGCCAACGTACATCAGCGCCGGAGCCGTTGCGTACCCCGGAACGAGGTAAGAGAGCGGAGAGAGGAACAGAATCAGCAGGAACAGCACGCCAACGGTGATAGCCGTCAACCCGGTTTTACCGCCCGCCGCCGTACCCGCCGCAGACTCGATGTATACCGCTGCCGGAGCTGCACCCACCAGGCCAGAGAAAACGCTGCTCATGGAGTCGGTGGTCAGTGCTTTCCCGCCGTCGATGATCTGCCCATCTTTATCCAGCAGGTTCGCCTGACCGGCGACGGCGCGGATAGTTCCGGTGGCATCAAATACTGCCGTCATCACCAGTGCCAGAACACTTGGCAGGACTACAGGATTCAGCGCCCCCATAATGTCCAGGCTGCCAATCAGTGAATTGCCGTTTTCATCGCTCAATGAAGGCATGGCGAAAACGCCGGAGAAATGGACGTTAGGATCGAAGATCAAACCGACAATTGAGATACCGATAATGGTCAGCAGAATGCCACCAGGGACTTTCAGTTTTTCCAGGCCGATGATCACCGCCAGACCTACCAGTGACATCATCACCGGAAAGGTCGTGAAATCACCCAGCGCAACGGGCAGACCATCAAGCGGGTTTTTAATCACCAGACCGACACCATTCGCAGCAATCAGCAGCAGGAACAGACCGATACCGATCCCCGTGCCGTGCGCCACACCGTGCGGCAAGTTGCGCAAAATCCAGCTACGGATACCCGTGGCAGAAATGACCGTAAACAGCACACCCATCAGGAACACGGCACCCAGCGCGACAGGTACGCTAATATGTTGCCCCAGCACCAGACTGAATGCGGTAAACGCCGTCAGGGAGATGGCGCAACCAATCGCCAACGGCAGATTAGCCCACAGACCCATCACGATAGAACCGAGTCCGGCAACCAGACAGGTCGCAACGAAAACTGCCGCAGGCGGGAAGCCCGCTTTACCCAACATGCCTGGAACGACGATAACCGAGTAGACCATCGCCAGAAACGTTGTTAACCCGGCAACCACTTCCTGACGGACAGTGCTTCCACGTTGTGAAATTTTAAACCAGGCGTCGAGTGAACCGCCGGTACGCGCTGATGGCGTAGACATAAGAAAACATCCCCTGAGAGTTTAATTTTCGTCAAGATGCGTGGCGGACAATCCCCTGCCAGCGAAACGTTATCTTCCTGCTCCAGGTTTGCGACAAATTGGTGCGTCGCAAAAAAGCAAACGTTTAGCTCCGCGCATACAAAACGGGTGGTAAAAAAAGCAAACGATTATCCGGCGATCATAGCGGCTTTTTCAACCGAAGTTTGCTGCTTTTTTCTCTTTTATTGTCTTGACGATGAAAAACCAGGCAATTGATGCGCAAACGTTATCGTCGATGCGCAAGATTGCAGCGTTATCGAACCGTATACCGTTCAGGATTGCGATAAAAAATCGTCTGAGATGACAAAAATATTGCGGCTAAAAAGTGTACTTTTACACTGGCGAAGAAACGCCGGTGACATACAATTAAAGCATCAACACCAACCGGAACCTCCACCACGTGCTCGAATGAGGTGTGTTGACGTCGGGGGAAACCCTCCTGTGTACCAGCGGGATAGAGAGAAAGACAAAGACCGGAAAACAAACTAAAGCGCCCTTGTGGCGCTTTAGTTTTGTTCATCTTCCAGCAAGCGTGCGCCTGTGCCTTCTTCTCCTAAGCGGTCGCCCGGGTTACGCAATGGGCAATCACTGCGCGAAAGGCAGCCACAACCAATACATCCGTCCAGTTCGTCACGCAGCGCCACTAAGGTATGAATGCGCCGATCCAACTCTTCTCGCCATTGGGACGAAAGCTGTTTCCACTCTTTCGCACTTAATGTATGCCCTTCGGGCAACACGCCAAATGCTTCACGAATGGTCGCCAGCGGAATGCCAATACGCTGAGCAATTTTGATGATTGCGACATATCGCAACACATCACGTTTATATCGCCGCTGATTGCCGCTATTACGGACACTGGTAATCAACCCTTTGCTTTCATAGAAATGCAGCGCCGATACCGCCACACCGCTGCGTTTCGCCACTTCGCCGGGGGTTAGCAGCGCTTTAATGCGGGGTAATTTCTTTTCCATAAATCGCTTTACCTCAAGTTAACTTGAGGAATTATACTCCCCAACAGATGAATTAACGAACTGAACACTGAAAAGAGGCAGATTTATGTCCCATCAGAAAATTATTCAGGATCTTATCGCATGGATTGACGAGCATATTGACCAGCCACTTAACATTGATGTCGTCGCAAAAAAATCAGGCTATTCAAAGTGGTACCTGCAACGGATGTTCCGCACGGTGACGCATCAGACACTTGGTGATTACATTCGCCAACGCCGCCTGTTACTGGCCGCCGTTGAGTTGCGCACCACCGAGCGTCCGATTTTTGATATCGCAATGGACCTGGGTTATGTCTCGCAGCAGACCTTCTCCCGCGTTTTCCGTCGGCAGTTTGATCGCACTCCAAGCGATTATCGCCACCGCCTGTAGTTTTATTGCCCGCGCGTTAACTCCCGCGCGGGTAATTGCTCCATCCATTGCATAAACACCTGCGGCGGCATCGCCTTCGCAAAGAACCATCCCTGGCAATAGCGCACGCCGCGTTTGCGCAGCCAGTTAACCTGTTCCTCAGTTTCGACGCCTTCAGCGATCGTTTTTAACCCCAGACTGTGCGCCAGCTCGATGATGTGTTCCGCAATCAAATGACTGGTTTTATGGGTGGTCAGCGTCTCAACAAACGATTTATCGATTTTCAAAATATCGACATTCAATGATTTAAGGTTATGCAAGTTAGAGTAGCCAATACCAAAATCATCAATTGCCACTTCGTAACCAGCCTGGCGGAAAGCCAGAATAATTGGTGTCATTTTGTCGACATCAAGAAATGCATGTTCAGTCACTTCAAATTTAATTTGCTGTGGACGCACCGCGTATTGCTCTGTTTTCTGATTGGTTCGCGCTATCAACCGTGACGTATGAAAATCGGAGGCCGACAGGTTAATAGAAACATAGCGATCGGCATGTGTTGCCAGGTATGCGCCCAGATCGCGGAAGACATTATCAATAACATAATCAGTTACCTGTCCGATCATCCCCTCCTTTTCTGCCAGCGGAATAAACTCTGCCGGATTCATTACTTGCCCCTGCTCACCAGGCCAACGTAACAATGCTTCAGCCCCGATACATTTTTCTGTTTTGATATCGATTATTGGCTGGTAATAAAGGCAAAGTTGATGTTTTTCGAGGGCGCGTTGCAATTTGCGTTTGGGAGACAAATAGTTTTGTCGAATACGTAGCCAGAGTAATAGCAGAACAAGACTCCCCAAAATACCGGCGGGTAACGCAAAAATAAGATGATTATAAAAATGCGCTATAAGACGTTGATATGAAGTCGCAACAATGGCCGCAATTGGGCGTTTTGTCGAATAAACTGTCGCATATAAATAGCCATTTCTTTGTACAGTTAAATCCTTCAAATGAATCAGTGGAGAAAACGTTGCTGCCGAGGCCTCGTTGCTTAACGAGAAAAAGGTTTTCGTTACCGTATCATATACACCCCATTGCAATGTCGGATCATCAGACATCACTTCACTCCAGAAGAGAGGGTTGATGACCGCCACATAATTTCCCCGCTGCATATAGGTCATTTTATAGCCAGAGAAAAAAGGCGTATCGCGGTAATAATAGATAGAAACGTTAGGTTCACGCTTATAATCGGCCGGTGCAATCGTATAGCCGTTTAAAGGCGCTATCAGCGATGAGCATAAAAAATGGTTATCACGGGCATAGATCAATTCATTAATATAAAGATAGCCACGAATAATATTCAACAATCGCTTTTGATGGGCTGGAGTGCAAACTTGCCCCTGATAGCGTTCAGCTGCATCGCTCACTAAATCTGCCTGACGAATGACCAGCTCAGATTTATCCAACGCCAGCTGAGCAAAGGTTCGGAGCTGATTATTCACTTCTGATTTTGCCCAAAAGAAGGCAATCCATAGCGAAAGAATGATGGGAAAGAGAACTAAAAAGATAATGCCCGGCAACGCCAGTAATTGGTGTCGTGCACGATGACTCATTGCTATCAATTTCCTGCCTGTTTATACCCGGTCATTGCAAGGCGAGAACCCTGGTTATCGACGTCTTTAGATAAATCTTACGGTATAAATAGCACTTTTGCCTGATTTGAAATTGATACCTTTTTAATCGTCACCTGAATAAAAATAATTCATTGATATTCAAAACTAATTTCCTACAGGAATGCAGAGGCGGTGGGAAGATATACCCTTAATGCCGCTGAAAAAACACATAATCTGTACGGCAATAAAAGTCACGGCCTAATCTGGCTAACAAACAATCAATTGTGATATAGTTCACAAAATTAATGAAACAAACAGAGTGTTTCTTTTTTGTGTTCTGCAAGCCCCGCGATAGCCAGAGTGTATCACGCCTCCCGTGAACAACGCCGCGCTGTCCGAGGCATCGGCTCTTTTCAGAGGAATTGTTTGATGGCTACCCTCACCACTGGCGTGGTTCTTCTTCGCTGGCAACTTCTTAGTGCCGTAATGATGTTTCTGGCCAGCACACTCAACATCCGTTTTCGTCGGTCTGATTATGTCGGGCTTGCAGTGATCAGCAGCGGTCTGGGCGTGGTTTCCGCCTGCTGGTTCGCAATGGGGTTGCTTGGCATCACAATGGCGGATATCACCGCCATCTGGCACAACATCGAGTCGGTGATGATAGAAGAGATGAATCAGACACCGCCACAATGGCCAATGATTTTGACTTGATATGTAGAAGCCTCCAAAACGGAGGCTTCTTTTTTATGGCTGGCAGATGCTTTAATCATCCACCTTAAAACAATATACCCTATTGTTTTAAAGACAAATCAGAACGGAATATCGTCATCAAAGTCCATCGGCGGCTCGTTAGACGGCGCTGCCGGAGCGGACTGCTGCGGGCGAGACTGCGCGCCGCCGCTGAACTGATTGCCACCCTGCGGCTGCTGAGGCTGACCCCAACCGCCCTGCGGCTGACCACCACCGATATTGCCACCTGCAGGAGCGCCACCACCCTGACGACCACCCAACATCTGCATGGTGCCGCCAACGTTCACCACGACTTCTGTGGTGTAGCGATCCTGACCGGATTGATCGGTCCATTTGCGGGTACGCAGCTGACCTTCGATATAAACCTGAGAACCTTTACGCAGATATTCGCTGGCTACTTCTGCCAGTTTGCCGAACAGCACAACGCGGTGCCATTCAGTCTGCTCTTTCATCTCGCCGGTCGCTTTGTCACGCCAGGATTCGGAAGTAGCCAGCGTAATGTTGGCAACTGCGCCACCATTTGGCATGTAGCGTACTTCCGGGTCCTGACCCAGATTACCAACGAGAATAACCTTGTTTACGCCTCTGCTGGCCATGTTCGTGTCTCCTGAAAAAAAATCGTTCTGAATAAGTGTAAACGCGCGATTGTACCATTACCAATAGCGCTTTTACTATGTTGTGACCTCGGTTCCGGGAAACAAACCTGGCCAGACATTGTTACACAACACTCCGGGTAATGCATTCCAATACTGTATATTCATTCAGGTCAATTTGTGTCATAATTAACCGTTTGTGATCGCCGGTAGCACCATGCCACCGGGCAAAAAAGCGTTTAATCCGGGAAAGGTGAATGGATAAGATCGAAGTTCGGGGCGCCCGCACCCATAATCTCAAAAACATCAACCTCGTTATCCCCCGCGACAAGCTCATTGTCGTGACCGGGCTTTCGGGTTCTGGCAAATCCTCGCTCGCTTTCGACACCTTATATGCCGAAGGGCAGCGCCGTTACGTTGAATCCCTTTCCGCCTACGCGCGGCAGTTTCTGTCACTGATGGAAAAGCCGGACGTCGATCATATTGAGGGGCTTTCTCCTGCCATCTCAATTGAGCAGAAATCAACGTCTCATAACCCGCGTTCTACGGTGGGGACAATCACCGAAATCCACGACTATTTGCGTTTGTTGTTCGCCCGCGTCGGCGAGCCGCGCTGTCCGGACCACGACGTCCCGCTGGCGGCGCAAACCGTCAGCCAGATGGTGGATAACGTGCTGTCACAGCCGGAAGGCAAGCGTCTGATGCTGCTTGCGCCAATCATTAAAGAGCGCAAAGGCGAACACACCAAAACGCTGGAGAACCTGGCAAGCCAAGGTTACATCCGTGCTCGTATTGATGGCGAAGTCTGCGATCTTTCCGATCCGCCGAAACTGGAACTGCAAAAGAAACACACTATTGAAGTGGTGGTTGATCGCTTCAAGGTGCGTGACGATCTTACCCAACGTCTGGCCGAGTCGTTTGAAACCGCGCTAGAGCTTTCCGGTGGTACCGCGGTAGTGGCGGATATGGACGACCCGAAAGCGGAAGAGCTGCTGTTCTCCGCCAACTTCGCCTGCCCAATTTGCGGTTACAGTATGCGCGAGCTGGAGCCGCGACTGTTTTCGTTTAACAACCCGGCGGGGGCCTGCCCGACCTGCGACGGCCTTGGCGTACAGCAATATTTCGATCCTGACCGCGTGATCCAGAATCCGGAACTGTCGCTGGCTGGCGGTGCGATCCGTGGCTGGGATCGCCGCAACTTCTATTATTTCCAGATGCTGAAATCGCTGGCAGATCACTATAAGTTCGACGTCGAAGCGCCGTGGGGCAGCCTGAGCGCGAACGTGCATAAAGTGGTGTTGTACGGTTCTGGCAAAGAAAACATTGAATTCAAATACATGAACGATCGTGGCGATACCTCCATTCGTCGTCATCCGTTTGAAGGCGTGCTGCACAATATGGAGCGCCGTTATAAAGAGACGGAGTCCAGCGCGGTACGCGAAGAATTAGCCAAGTTCATCAGCAATCGCCCGTGCGCCAGCTGCGAAGGGACGCGTCTGCGTCGGGAAGCGCGCCACGTGTATGTCGAGAATACGCCGCTGCCCGCCATTTCCGACATGAGCATTGGTCATGCGATGGAATTCTTCAACAATCTCAAACTCGCAGGTCAGCGGGCGAAGATTGCGGAAAAAATTCTTAAAGAGATCGGCGATCGTTTGAAATTCCTCGTTAACGTCGGCCTGAATTACCTGACGCTTTCCCGCTCGGCAGAAACGCTTTCTGGCGGTGAAGCCCAGCGTATTCGTCTGGCGAGCCAGATTGGTGCGGGCCTGGTTGGCGTTATGTACGTGCTGGATGAGCCGTCTATCGGCCTGCACCAGCGCGATAACGAGCGCCTGTTGGGTACGCTTATCCATCTGCGCGATCTCGGTAATACCGTGATTGTGGTGGAGCACGACGAAGACGCGATTCGCGCGGCTGACCATGTGATCGATATCGGTCCTGGTGCGGGTGTTCACGGCGGTGAAGTGGTCGCGGAAGGTCCACTGGAAGCGATTATGGCGGTGCCGGAGTCGTTGACCGGACAGTACATGAGCGGTAAACGCAAGATTGAAGTGCCGAAGAAACGCGTTCCGGCGAATCCGGAAAAAGTGCTGAAGCTGACGGGTGCACGCGGTAATAACCTGAAAGACGTGACGCTAACGCTGCCAGTCGGTCTGTTTACCTGCATCACAGGGGTTTCAGGTTCCGGTAAATCGACACTGATTAACGACACACTGTTCCCGATTGCCCAACGCCAGTTGAATGGTGCGACCATCGCCGAACCGGCACCGTATCGCGATATTCAGGGGCTGGAGCATTTCGATAAAGTGATCGATATCGACCAAAGCCCAATTGGTCGTACTCCGCGTTCTAACCCAGCGACCTATACCGGCGTGTTTACGCCTGTGCGCGAACTGTTTGCGGGCGTACCGGAATCCCGTGCGCGCGGCTATACGCCGGGACGTTTCAGCTTTAACGTCCGTGGCGGACGCTGCGAAGCCTGTCAGGGCGACGGCGTGATCAAAGTGGAGATGCACTTCCTGCCGGACATTTACGTACCGTGCGACCAGTGTAAAGGTAAACGCTATAACCGTGAAACGCTGGAAATTAAGTACAAAGGCAAAACCATCCACGAAGTGCTGGATATGACCATCGAAGAGGCGCGTGAGTTCTTTGATGCCGTACCTGCACTGGCGCGTAAGCTGCAAACGTTGATGGACGTTGGCCTGACGTACATTCGCCTGGGGCAGTCCGCAACCACCCTTTCAGGCGGTGAAGCCCAGCGCGTGAAGCTGGCGCGTGAGCTGTCAAAACGCGGCACCGGGCAGACACTGTATATTCTCGACGAGCCGACCACCGGTCTGCACTTCGCCGATATTCAGCAACTGCTCGACGTACTGCATAAACTGCGCGATCAGGGCAATACCATTGTGGTGATTGAACACAATCTCGACGTGATCAAAACCGCTGACTGGATTGTCGACCTGGGACCGGAAGGCGGCAGTGGCGGCGGCGAGATCCTCGTCTCCGGTACGCCAGAAACCGTCGCGGAGTGCGAAGCTTCGCATACGGCACGCTTCCTCAAGCCGATGCTGTAATCGTTAAGGCCGCTTTCTGAGCGGCCTTTTCCTTTCAGAGTTGCACCAGCAATTTACGTTTTTCTTCCGGCAGCAAATTCACCGCCTGCTGATAAGACGCATCCACCAGATAATAGATTTGCGAATCTGGCAGCGAACCGTCGAGATACACGGTGCTCCAGTGCGCTTTATTCAGATGGCGGCTTGGACGCACATCGCTGTGCTGCTGACGTAGCAGCTCCGCCAGCTCCGGGCTGGTTTTCAGCGAAACCGCCGGGCGATTTTCTACTTCTTTCACCATCGCAAACAGTACATCTTCCACTTTGATCTGCGTCGCTTTCCAGTCGTTATGCACGCTCTGTTCTGCGCCTGGTTTTGCCATGCAATATTGTAGCAACTCCGAAATGGTCATTTTTTACTCCCCTTGTAGTGTCGCGATAATGCGACGCGATCCGCCGTGGATGCGATGTTCCCCCAGCCAGATGCCTTGCCAGGTGCCGGTCTGAATACGCCCTTTATGCACCGGCAATACAAGCGATGTTCCCAGCATTGAGGATTTGATATGAGAAGGCATATCGTCTGCTCCCTCATAGTCATGCTCATAATTTCCGTTGTCGGGAACGGTGCGGAGGAAAAAACGCTCCATGTCGTGGCGTACGGTGGGATCGCAGTTCTCATTAAGTGTCAGAGAGGCGGAGGTATGTTGCAGCAACAGATGCAGTAAACCGATGTTAACGCGCGGCATATCAGCCAGCTGATTCAGAATTTCATCCGTTACCAGATGAAACCCACGAGATTTGGCGCTAAGCGTGAGCGTCTTTTGATACCACATGTGCTGCTCCTTGATAAAACTCTCTTAATCAGTTTGCAGCAAGACAGAGAAAGGATAAAGGTGTGATTAAAAAAACAGCATTCGGGAGAGTGTCACGCTCTCCCGCTCTGTCAGTATTCTGAATTGACGATCACCTCTTCACCAAACGCACCCGCTTGTGGCAAGGGTTTGTAGGTAGAGTTGGAGGCGCGCAGAATGCGGATACCACGAGCGCCGACATCGCGTGCGGCGGTAATATCGTTATCGGAATCGCCATAAAAAATTCGGATATTTTTATCCTGCAGCCATTGCGATTTTGTATTTTGCCCTGGTTTATCACCCGCAAAGATCACCGGATTCATGTTGGTGGCAGGAATATGAAAATTATCCGCCAGCGTTTTTGAAACCGTTTCTGTTTTCGTCGGGCTACGACCAGTCACAAAGAAGATCGCGTCACCGCGGCGTACATGCATATCAATCAGCTGGCGAGCGACCTCTTTTGGAATGCTGAATTCATCCCAGCCATTGTTCATTTTTTCCCAGAACACAGGATTTTTCAGATAATCTTCGCTTTCTGGCGAGAAGGTTTTTTTGCCGCGCCAGAAGCCCGGACTGGAAAAAAGTACCGTGTCATCGATATCAAACCCCACCGCCATTGGCGGACGCCCTGCGAGGCTATTTTCAATTTGTGCGACCGAAACCCAATGAATTGGTGCCTGTTCAGCAAGCCTGGCAACGTTAGTACCAGGGTTAAGCGGCGAAGGAGATGAGGCCAGGGCAACAGCGGAACTGTTTAGAGCGAACAATAAGCAAACGGCACTGATTGCCTGTGTGATCTTGCGCATATTTTTCCCTAAATAGTCAGTATGTTGAAACTTTTTATTGTGAGATTTGTTGCAAAAACCATCTGACCATAACGCCAGCAGCAGGGGAAAGGAAGGATTATCTGCGGTTTTTGTGATGAAAAGCAGGATGATTATATTTAACCCAGTAAATACGTTCCTGTCGTTTTTTTGTAAAAAAATGTTTATTCCTCAATGAAGGATACATTAATTTTACGTTTATTATGATGAATCCTCTGCAAATGAGCGAAATTTGATAGAACATTTATCTGCTGTACGATTTAATGAACTTAATGATACAGCATTACAAAAACAATCGAAGTTTATAAAGATGATTTCTGGTTGACCAGAACCCTACCCTACAATGGTGACTAATTTTATTACTCTCGAAGGAGATGATGATATGAATATATCATATGTGAATAGCAACAAAATGACATCTTTACCTGTTGAGCTAGATGCACTAAATAATAAAGATATCTCTTATTCCAAAGATTTTTCTTATGCCAAAGATTTCTTTTTATATATAGAAACACAGTTAAAAATTGCAAAAGATTTTTGTAGACCTGGAGAAGAAGTATCAAGTTCTATTGCAAGTACAGTTTTTCATGCATTTATTGATTTAGTTAACAAAATCAGAGGCAAGAAAGATTGTATGTATATTTGCACACTTTGCTGTTTTGCCGAGGAGGTTAAAGGTGATTATTCTCATTACAGGACCTTTTTATTTGATATTGGTAATCAATATAAGGTTAAACTTACACAAAGCGGAAAAAAAGAGTTCTCTTTAACATTAGAATTTAACGATACTATAATTGAATCTCAGAAAGTCACAGGCAATAAGGCAAAGCATATTCTTGAGGATATAGAAATATTCTATCGTAACAAACCCGATACTTATTATTAAATTTAATAATGGTTAGATGTGCAAAAATTATTACTCCACACGAAAAAACAGGGAAAGGAATTCCAGATAATTGGGATAAACTTAACAATAAAAGAACTGACAACCTTTTATTATCCCTCACGTAAAACGATGGCATCAAAAAAATCATCTATAAAGCAAGAGTGAAAGCGACGACAGTTTAATTTCACTGCAGGCTGGGTAGCTCCAGCCTGCTTTCCTGCATTACATCACCGCAGCAAACGCCTTTGCCACACGTTGTACATTTGCCGTATTTAACCCGGCGACACACATGCGCCCGCTGGTAATCAGGTAAACACCAAACTCCTCACGTAGTCGGTCAACCTGAGCGGCACTTAAACCGGTATAACTGAACATGCCGCGCTGATTAAGCAGATAATCGAAATTGCGTTCTGGCATCTCTGTGCTTAATACCTTCACCAGTTCCTGACGCATTGCCAAAATGCGAGTACGCATCTCTTCTACTTCCGCCAGCCAGCTGGCTTTCAATGCCTCGTCATTCAGCACCGCTGCCACCACCTGCGCACCAAAATTCGGCGGGCTGGAGTAGTTGCGGCGAACTGTTGCTTTCAATTGCCCCAGTACGCGGTCTGCAGCTTCGGCATCTTCACACAGAACAGAAAGTCCGCCGACGCGCTCGCCGTAAAGGGAGAAAATTTTCGAGAACGAATTGCTCACCAGAGCGGGTAATCCAGCGCTGGCAATGGCGCGAATGGCGTAGGCATCCTCTTCCATACCGGCACCAAATCCTTGATAGGCAATATCAAGAAATGGGATAAGCTCGCGGGCTTTGAGAATTTCAATCACCGCATCCCACTGGTTATTAGTGAGATCGGCACCCGTTGGGTTGTGGCAACATGGATGCAGCAACACAATACTGCGGGCAGGTAATGTTTTCAGCGTCGCCAACAGGTCATTAAAGCGCACGCCGTTAGTCGCTTCGTCATACCAGGGGTAAGTACTTACTTCGAATCCAGCCCCGGTGAATATTGCTACGTGGTTTTCCCAGGTAGGATCGCTGACCCAGACGCCTGATTCCGGGAAGTAGCGTTTCAGGAAATCTGCGCCCACTTTCAATGCCCCTGAGCCGCCAAGGGTTTGAATGGTTGCTACGCGCTGTTGTTGCAGTACCGGATGGTCCGCACCAAACAGCAGCGGCGCAATAGCATGGCGATAGCTGTTAAGCCCTTCCATCGGTAAATAAAGCGAAGCGCCATGAGGCTGCGCATTCAGGCGCGCTTCCGCATCCGCCACGGCTTTCAGTTGTGGAATAATTCCGTCTTCGTTGTAGTACAGACCGATACTTAAATTCACTTTGTCGCTGCGAGGGTCTTCTTTAAAACGCTCCATAAGCGTAAGAATCGGGTCGCCAGCGTAGGCGTCAACTTTTTGAAACACGCGATGGTTCTCCAGGTTTACGGGCAGGTGGTTAAAACACAATAAACCGGAAGAAGGCGAAGATCGAGTGGATGTTCAGGGGCGAACGGCAATTAGCAACAGAGTGAGACTCATGACAAACGTACATCCGCCAGAGGCACGACCTTCATAAGAGCATGAAAGAAAATCAACTTATTGAATTGGTAGGATTTTATTGGCCGGATAAGGCATTCACGCCGCATCCGGCACAGACAATCAAATATTACAGAACGATTAATCCACGTATTTCATCGCGACCCTTGAAGTCAGGCGCGTGATAAGTTCGTAAGCGCTTACTTTCGTCATTTCAGCGATACGTTCTACGGGCAAACCTTCGCCCCATAAAATGACCGGGTCCCCGGCTTTATCCTGCGCCTGTGGACCTAAGTCGACGCAGATCATATCCATCGCGACTCGCCCGACAATCGGCACTTCGCGACCGTTCACCAGCACTGGCGTACCGGACGGCGCGGCGCGCGGATAACCATCGCCATAACCCATCGCGACTACGCCCAGGCGGGTATCACGTTCGCTTACCCAGGTTCCACCATAACCGACAGGCTCTCCGGCTTTGTGCTCACGCACGGCAATCAGGCTGGAGGTTAGTGACATCACTGGCTGACAGCCAAAATCGGCACCGGTGGAACGATCTTCCAGCGGCGAGACGCCGTAAAGAATGATGCCCGGACGCACCCAGTCAAAATGCGACTGTGGCCACAGCAGAATGCCACCCGATGCGGCAATGGAACGTTGACCTGGTTTGCCTTCGCAAAAGGTATTAAAGATAGCGAGTTGTTTCTCGGTTGCGCCGCATTTTGGTTCATCCGCGCGCGCAAAATGGCTGACGATATTCACCGGCTGACGAACGTTTTTACACTGGGTCAGGCGATGATAAAACGCCTCAGCCTGTTCCGGCCTTACGCCCAGACGGTGCATACCGGTATCGAGTTTCATCCAGACGGTAACCGGCTCGTCCAGGCTAGCCTCTTCCAGCGCAGCCAGCTGTTCTTCGTTATGCACGGCGGTATGAAAATGTTGCGCAGAAATCGTCGGCAGATCTCTGGCATCAAAAAAGCCTTCGAGTAACAGTACAGGTTTGGTGATTCCCCCCGCACGCAGTCGCAGAGCTTCTTCGAGACGGGCTACGCCAAAGGCGTCAGCATCGGGGAGCGTTCGCGCGGTCTCAAGAAGACCGTGACCATAAGCGTTCGCTTTCACCACCGCAACCATTTTACTGGCAGGTGCCAGTTCACGAAGACGTTGCAGGTTGTGTCGCAGAGCGCGGCGGTTAATCACAACAGTTGCCGCTTGCATTTGTGTTCCTTGATAAGTGTTTGCTTTAATTACCTAATTCATAAAATAATTATTATTCGTCGTCGTACTGCGGCCCCGCATAGTTGTCGAAGCGCGACCATTGACCGTTAAAGGTCAGGCGTACCGTCCCGATTGGGCCGTTACGTTGTTTACCGATAATAATTTCCGCGATGCCTTTTAAATCACTGTTTTCGTGATACACCTCATCACGATAGATAAACATGATCAAGTCCGCATCCTGCTCGATAGAGCCAGATTCACGCAGGTCGGAGTTGACCGGGCGTTTGTCGGCACGTTGTTCCAGAGAACGGTTCAACTGGGACAGCGCCACCACCGGCACGTTCAGTTCTTTCGCCAGTGCTTTCAGCGAGCGGGAGATTTCTGCAATTTCCAGCGTACGGTTATCGGAAAGCGCCGGTACGCGCATCAGTTGCAGGTAGTCGATCATGATAAGCCCGATGCCGCCGTGTTCACGGGCAATACGGCGCGCGCGGGAACGCACTTCCGTTGGCGTCAGGCCGGAGGAATCATCGATATAGATATTACGTTTTTCGAGCAAAATACCCATGGTGCCGGAAATACGTGCCCAGTCTTCATCATCGAGCTGCCCGGTACGGATTTTCGTCTGGTCAACGCGCGACAGCGACGCCAAAGAACGCATCATAATCTGTTCTGATGGCATCTCCAGCGAGAAGATAAGTACTGGTTTATCCTGCAACATCGCCGCGTTTTCGACGAGGTTCATCGCAAATGTGGTTTTACCCATCGACGGACGCGCGGCAACGATGATCAAATCCGACGGCTGCAAGCCAGCGGTTTTTTTGTTGAGATCGTCATAACCGGTGTTTACCCCGGTAACGCCATCGTGTGGCTGCTGAAACAACTGCTCAATACGCGCCACCGTGGCGTCGAGCACATCGGCGATGTTCTTCGGCCCTTCGTCTTTGTTTGCACGACTTTCGGCAATTTTAAAGACGCGGGATTCAGCCAGGTCCAGCAGATCTTCGCTGGTTCGCCCCTGCGGATCAAAACCGGCTTCGGCAATCTCATTCGCAACCGAAATCATCTCGCGAACAACGGCACGTTCACGCACGATGTCCGCATAGGCACTGATGTTCGCCGCACTTGGCGTATTTTTTGACAGCTCTGCCAGATACGCAAAACCACCGACGCTATCGAGTTGCCCCTGGCGTTCCAGCGATTCCGCAAGGGTAATCAGATCGATAGGACTACCGCTTTCCTGCAAACGCGCCATTTCAGTAAAGATATGACGGTGTGGGCGGGTGTAAAAGTCGTCTGCCACCACACGCTCGGCTACATCATCCCAGCGTTCGTTATCCAGCATTAAACCGCCCAACACCGACTGCTCCGCTTCGATCGAGTGCGGAGGCACTTTCAGCCCGGCAACTTGTGGATCGCGTTCGCGGGGTTCAGCCTGCTGTTTGTTGAAGGGTTTATTTCCTGCCATAGTGAATGGAGTTACCGAGATAAAGAATGGGTCGAAACTTTACCATATGAAGCAGACCCTGACGATACGTTCTGGAGGACACATGGCAACACGAATTGAATTTCACAAGCACGGTGGCCCGGAAGTACTTCAAGCCGTAGAGTTCACTCCTGCCGATCCGGCGGAGAATGAAATCCAGGTCGAAAATAAAGCCATTGGCATCAATTTTATCGACACGTATATCCGCAGCGGCCTTTACCCGCCGCCATCGCTACCCAGCGGATTAGGTACCGAAGCGGCAGGCATCGTGAGTAAAGTCGGCAGTGGTGTAAAGCATATTAAGGCAGGCGATCGTGTAGTCTATGCGCAGTCGGCGTTAGGCGCTTACAGCTCTGTGCATAACGTTAATGCGGATAAAGCGGCGATTCTGCCTGCGGCAATTTCTTTTGAGCAAGCGGCGGCATCCTTCCTGAAAGGCTTAACGGTTTATTATCTGCTGCGCAAAACCTATGAAATTAAACCCGATGAGCAGTTCCTGTTCCACGCAGCGGCTGGCGGCGTTGGCTTAATTGCCTGCCAGTGGGCAAAAGCCCTTGGGGCGAAACTTATCGGCACCGTGGGAACGGCGCAAAAAGCGCAGAGTGCGCTAAAAGCGGGCGCATGGCAGGTTATTAACTATCGCGAAGAGAATCTGGTCGAGCGATTGAAAGAGATCACCGCTGGTAAGAAAGTGCGCGTGGTGTACGATTCCGTGGGCAGAGACACCTGGGAACGGTCGCTGGATTGCCTGCAACGCCGCGGCTTAATGGTGAGTTTTGGCAACTCATCAGGTGCGGTTACCGGTGTGAACTTAGGCATTCTCAATCAGAAAGGCTCGTTGTATGTGACACGCCCTTCCCTGCAAGGCTATATCACCACGCGGGAGGAATTAACCGAGGCCAGTAATGAACTGTTCTCTTTGATTGCCAGCGGTGTGATTAAGGTCGATGTCGCCGAGCAGCAGAAATATCCGCTGAAGGATGCGCAGCGTGCGCATGAGATTCTGGAAAGCCGGGCGACGCAAGGTTCCAGCCTGTTGATTCCATAAAAGAAATAGGGCTTCCACCTGGGAAGCCCTTTCTTTTTATAGTTCGGCTGTATGTAGGGTACAGCACGATGAATCTGTTAGAGGCGCAATAGTGACAGATTTGATTATCAATTCCTATTTTGTTCTAAGGATAAAACCTTAGGTTGTGATCATCCGCACAATCCCTTAGTAACGCCAGCGGTCATAACGCTGATATTTCGGCACTTTTGGTGCTTTAATCGCCTTAATAACCCACACCACCGCAACCGCCAGTAGTAACCACGGCAGCAACTTAATCATCAATGCCAGCATACCGCCGAGGAACATAATGGCCGTCGCCACAACCAGCGCGGCGATAATGCCCAGCAACGAAACGCCGGTGACCATCAGCATGACAAAAAAGCCAATCACAAAAAGTAGTTCCAGCATGATGCTCTCCCAAATATGAAATCTCTTGCAGGCATTACAAGAATCATGCCAAAAATAATCTATTGATTTAACAGCAAAACGCCCCGCGACGGTGCGCAGGGCGTGGTGAATTTGACTACTTTTTGGTGAAAAGTTAACGCTTATCCGCCACCAGTTTGAGCGCGTGTTCCAGCACATTAATGTCTGCACCCGCTTTATGGGCATTTTCACTTAAATAACGCCGCCACTGCCGCGCGCCAGGAACACCCTGGAACAAGCCCAACATATGCCGGGTAATATGGCCAAGATACGTCCCCTGGCTGAGTTCACGCTCAATGTACGGATACATGGCGCGCACTACCGCCACCGGATCGGCATCGGTATCCGAGGAACCAAAGATCTCTCGGTCTACCGCCGCCAGAATACCCGGATTCTGATACGCTTCGCGCCCGACCATCACGCCATCCATATGTTGCAAATGCGCTTTAGCCTCTTCCAGCGACTTGATACCACCGTTAATCGACATTGTCAGATGCGGAAAGTCACGCTTCAGTTGATACACACGCGGATAATCGAGCGGCGGGATTTCACGGTTTTCTTTCGGGCTTAACCCCGAAAGCCAGGCTTTACGTGCGTGGATGATGAACATCTCACACTCGCCTTTGCCGGAAACGGTGTTGATGAAATCGCAGAGAAATTCATAGCTGTCCTGGTCGTCGATGCCAATACGCGTTTTCACCGTCACCGGAATCGACACCACATCGCGCATCGCTTTCACGCAGTCGGCAACCAGCTGCGCATTACCCATCAGACACGCCCCAAACATGCCGTTCTGCACCCGGTCAGACGGGCAGCCGACATTCAGGTTGATCTCATCATATCCGCGCGCTTCTGCCAGCTTTGCACACTGCGCCAGCGCCGCCGGATCGCTACCGCCCAGTTGCAATGCTACCGGATGTTCTTCTTCACTGTACGCCAGATAATCACCTTTACCGTGAATAATCGCCCCTGTGGTCACCATTTCGGTATACAGCAACGTATTGCGGGAAAGCAGACGCAAGAAATAGCGGCAATGTCTGTCCGTCCAGTCGAGCATTGGTGCAACGCTAAACCGACCACTCCAGTGAACGTCAGTTTTTTCAGGCATTGCGCTGGTTTGGTTGATTTTTTGCATTTCAGAATTACCGTGCATTTTCAAATGTAGAGATTATTTTATCGATATATCATGGGGTTATGTTATTCAGCATCACTGTTCAGGAGGCTCAATAGCGGGGTACTATACCATAACAACAGGAAGCGCCTGTCTCATTGCAAAAGAAAATTGAGATCCTCTCAAGGCATGAAGCTCTCACGAAGTGATGGAAATAATCTTATTAGCCGTTAGCTTTGTTAAGGCCAATGATAAACAATCCAGGTTCGACGATAAATAAAAATCACACATTAAACTACGGTGATATCTCTCCCTGCTAATAGCACTGATAGAGAAAAAAGAACCCAATCAATATTGGGTTCTTTTATGTAAAAACTTCCATGCTATAGGGAAAATTCACATTTTATTTTTCTAACTCAGTACCTAATAGGACATAAATGAACTTAATAATATCTTCGTTAATTAGATCGTTGTCATTTATATTTTTGTCATCCATATCTTTACCAATTATAATTGGTCCCGTTGAGTCCGGGTCAAATGATTGAATAAATTTAATTAAAGTCTCACCTGCAGCCTGCATTTTTGTAATGTTTTTGATGTCTTCTTTTTCTTCTCCGGCCTGATTTTTCATCTCCTGCAGAATTACATTAAAATCCAATTCTTTTTTATCTATCAAGTCTTTCATCTCCGCCAGGTTTTTTTTCATCACTTGACGAGATAATATTTTTATCTGACTTTTTATGTAGTTTTCACAATCATCATTAACTCTCTCTGCTGCTCCTATGATATCTGCTGATGCACTATCATATGAAAATGAAAGTAAAAGGGAGGCCAGGGGTTTTAAGCGAGTATCTTTCTTTACATTATATGCATTTTCCAAATTTAAAAAGCCTTCGCTTACTGTTTTTAGATGTAATGACGCTACAGGTGCTTTACAATAGGATTTATCATAAAATAGCTGAATCGTGGAGGGAAGGCCATTATGATTTATTACGTCGAAAGTACACTTGTCTATTAGAGTTACATCGCTATTTTCCATTGGATTACAAACAAAATTCATCGCGTAATGAAAAATCGCCCGATCCACAAATGCAGAAATATAGTCACGATCACCTAATTGCTCATTAGTGCACTGATCAATACACTCCTCAACCCAATTTTTGAGAGCATCTATTCGCTTAATTAAGGAAACATTATTATCACTTGCAGTCCATAAATTATGGGTGATTCTCTGAATAAACAAATCTATTTTTGCAATAATCGCAGCGCGATTACTCATCGTTGCATAATCAACCGATTTATTATATATATCCTTTATTTTTTCTTTGCTCGCATCTTTAATTTCGTATTGATTTGAATGGAGTGTATTATTGAAGAATTCTGTTGCACTTGAAATTATACCTGACATGATATACGCACCTTTTTTGTCGTACCGTGTCCTCCTTATAATTCTTTTGCCATCTGCTCACTATCAAAAATCGCTCATAATTTCTGAAGTACAGGTATGCGATCAACCCCAGTTAAATAAATAGCGAGTTAACTTAAAGCAATTTATTTAAAAATGAAGTATTAATTATTATCGTGTTGATAATGGTACGGCCAGGCAACACAACACCTTACGTACAAAACAGAAAATCAACATTACGGCAACAATAAGGGTTCTCGGTGTTTTTCCTGGAACATGGTAAAGTAAGGACATTCTTAACCCCCACTTTGAGGTGCCCGATGGAAAAGACCACAACGCAGGAGTTATTAGCGCAGGCTGAAAAAATCTGCGCGCAGCGTAATGTGCGCCTGACTCCACAGCGCCTGGAAGTGTTGCGCCTGATGAGTCTGCAGGATGGCGCTATCAGCGCTTACGATCTGCTTGATTTGCTGCGCGAATCTGAACCGCAAGCCAAGCCGCCAACGGTTTATCGCGCGCTGGATTTTCTGCTTGAGCAAGGTTTTGTGCATAAGGTGGAATCCACCAACAGTTATGTGCTCTGTCATCTGTTCGACCAGCCCACGCATACGTCAGCCATGTTTATTTGCGATCGCTGCGGCGCAGTGAAAGAAGAATGTGCAGAAGGCGTGGAAGACATTATGCATACGCTGGCGGCAAAAATGGGGTTTGCCCTGCGGCATAATGTGATTGAAGCACATGGACTCTGTGCGGCATGCGTGGAAGTGGAAGCGTGTCGTCATCCTGAACAGTGCCAGCATGATCACTCTGTACAGGTGAAAAAGAAATCACGTTAAGAGGGCGTACATCCTTGTACACGTCGGGCAGGAGGGATTAATTACCAGCGGTAATCATGGCGTTTTTCCCAACTATCAACCTCTTTTTCTGCCTGATCTTTCTGATAACCGTAGCGTTCCTGGATTTTACCGACCAGTTGATCACGTTTACCTTCAATGATCGTCATATCATCATCGGTCAGTTTGCCCCATTGCTCTTTCACTTTACCTTTAAACTGTTTCCAGTTACCGCCGGCTTCATCTTTATTCATAATCAAGACCTCATCGTTAGGTTGTGAATGAGAGTACGTTCACTTTTCTTCTGAACGTGAGATTAAGTGTAGTCAGCAATTTGGCTTAGGATTATTTATTCAGAATTTTTAACCGTCACGTTGCGGCAAACCAGGTACCGTTGCGCCAGTGACGCCGCCAGATAGCCGCCAGAGAAAGCCCGCGCAACGCCAGAAAGACGGTTAATGCCAGCCACAAACCATGATTACCCAGCCACGGCAGCGTAAGGAGCGTCAGCGCAAAACCTGCGGCGGCCACCGCCATACTGTTACGCATTTCGGCGGCGCGCGTTGCACCTATAAACATGCCGTCGAGCAGATAACACCAGACGCCGACCAACGGCAAAATCACCTGCCAGATAAGATAGCGGTCGGCCAGCTGCTGAATCTGGGTTAACGACGTCAGCAATGCAATGATGTGTTCCCCTGCCAGCAAATAAACCACCGAAAACAGTAACGCTACGATCCCCGACTGGCGGCACGCTGCCCGCCAGACATCCAGCAATTGACTACCATCGCGCGCACCGTATGCCTGACCGGAATGTGCTTCAACCGCGTAGGCAAAACCATCCAGCGCATAGGCGGTAAAGGTGAGTAGCGTCATCAGAACCGCGTTAACAGCGATAATGTCACTTCCCAGTCGCGCGCCAAGTACAGTGATCGCGCCGAAACAGAGTTGCAGCAACAGCGAGCGCAGCATGATATCGCGGTTAAGCGCCAGCAAGTGACGGAAGTTTCCTCGCCAGGCAGTTTTCAGCATTTCGCCGGAGATTCCGCGTAGTTTGAGGATTTTACGCACCATTAGCAGACCAATCAGCAATGTTGCATATTCCGCAATAACCGTCGCCAGCGCCGCGCCCTGCACGTTCATATGCAGCCCCATCACCAGCCAGACATCCAGCACAATGTTGAGGATATTGCCGACCACTAACAAAATTACTGGCGCACGGGCATATTGCACACCGAGTAACCAACCAAGTAATACCAGATTCGCCAGCGACGCCGGTGCACTTAACCAGCGGATTTCAAGAAAGCGCCGCGCCTGTTCTAGCACCGCTTCGCTGCCGCCAACAATATGCAGCGCCAGATCGATAATCGGCGTACGCAGCAGCGCAATTAACGCCCCAGCCCCCAACGCCAACAGCAACGGTTGCACCAGCGCACGGGCTAATGCCTGAGGATTTTTGGCACCATAAGCCTGCGCAGTAAGCCCGGTGGTGCTCATGCGTAAAAACAGCAACAGCATAAAGAGAAAGCTGGTCGCCGTTGCACCAACCGCCACGCCGCCCAAATAAACCGGACTATCAAGATGACCAATAACCGCCGTATCGACCAGTCCCAGCAACGGAACGGTGATATTGGAGAAAATCATGGGTAAGGCGAGATGCCAGAGTGCTTTATCAGATGAAGTGAGGAATGCCATGCAGACAAGCCTGATGAAGAGAGATGAAAAACAAACCGCGACGCCAGGCGGCATCGCGGTCTCAGAGATATGTTACAGCCAGTCGCCGTTGCGAATAACTCCAACCGCCAGCCCTTCAATGGTGAAGCTCTGCTGACGAAGGTCAACGACAATTGGTTTAAACTCGCTATTTTCTGGCAACAGTTCGACTTTATTGCCCTGTTTTTTCAGGCGCTTAACGGTAACTTCGTCATCAATACGTGCGACAACGACCTGACCGTTACGTACATCCTGAGTTTTATGCACTGCCAGCAAGTCGCCATCCATAATGCCGATATCTTTCATCGACATCCCGCTGACGCGCAGCAGGAAATCAGCATTCGGCTTGAATAAGGAAGGATCGACCTGATAATGACCTTCAATATGCTGTTGCGCCAGAAGCGGTTCACCGGCAGCCACACGACCTACCAGCGGCAACCCTTCTTCCTCTTCCTGCAACAGACGAATCCCGCGTGATGCGCCGGAAACAATTTCAATAACGCCTTTGCGTGCCAGCGCCTTCAGATGTTCTTCAGCCGCGTTTGGGGAACGGAACCCCAAACGCTGCGCGATTTCCGCACGCGTCGGCGGCATACCTGTCTGGCTGATGTGATCACGGATGAGATCAAACACCTCTTGTTGCCTGGCCGTTAACGCTTTCATTCCGCCCCCTGGGTGTATATACAGTTATGCTGTGAGTATATACAGCAAAAGGCGATTTTGGAACCATAAACTGCACAATAAACCAGAGATTTATCGAAATCTGGAAGGGTTATCCAAAATGCGACCATAACAGGATGCACCAGGTAATCACGGCGACGATAATCGCAATCAGAACCGCGGCGGATCCCATATCTTTAGCGCGTCCGGAAAGCTCATGGTATTCAGAGCCAATTCGGTCAACCACTGCTTCGATGGCGCTATTGAGGATTTCCACAATCATCACCAGCATCACGGAGCTGATAAGCAGCACGCGGGTAATTGCGTCCACATCCAGCCAGCAGGCGATGACCACCGCCAACAATACCGCTACGCCTTCCTGACGGAATGCCGCTTCGTTGATCCATGCAGCGCGTAAACCTTTCCAGGAATAGCCAGCAGCTTTGATAATTCGGGTGAATCCAGTGGTATTATTGGCCATTGAAAGAACCTTTTTACATTATGAGCGTCAATATCAGTGTACCGTTAAATCCGATGATTCGGGTTTGCGTAACGCCGCGCGAAACATGAGCGGATACCACAGAATTTCCCATGACTTTCTGCTATCCTTGCCGCGCATTTGCATTATTAACCAGAGGCTTTACATCGTTTATGTCCGGCTGGCCACGAATTTACTACAAATTACTGAATTTACCATTAAGCATCCTGGTAAAAAGCAAGTCTATTCCGGCAGATCCTGCCCCGGAACTGGGGCTGGATACCTCTCGTCCAATTATGTACGTTTTACCGTACAACTCGAAAGCTGACTTGCTGACGTTGCGCGCCCAGTGTCTGGCACATGACCTGCCTGACCCGTTAGAGCCGCTGGAAATCGACGGCACGCTACTGCCGCGCTATGTGTTCATTCACGGCGGGCCGCGTGTGTTCACCTATTACACGCCGAAAGAAGAGTCTATTAAGCTGTTCCACGACTATCTCGATTTGCACCGTAGCAACCCAAATCTGGATGTGCAGATGGTGCCAGTATCGGTGATGTTTGGTCGCGCGCCGGGGCGTGAAAAAGGCGAAGTGAACCCGCCGCTGCGTATGCTTAACGGCGTACAGAAATTTTTCGCTGTACTGTGGCTCGGTCGCGACAGTTTTGTGCGTTTCTCGCCGTCAGTTTCGCTGCGCCGTATGGCGGATGAACACGGCACGGATAAAACTATCGCGCAGAAACTGGCGCGCGTGGCGCGTATGCACTTTGCCCGTCAACGTCTGGCTGCCGTAGGCCCACGTCTGCCTGCTCGTCAGGATCTGTTTAATAAGCTGCTCGCCTCCCGCGCCATTGCCAAAGCGGTAGAAGATGAAGCGCGCAGCAAAAAAATCTCCCATGAAAAAGCGCAGCAGAACGCGATTGCGCTGATGGAAGAGATTGCGGCGAATTTCTCTTACGAGATGATCCGCCTGACTGACCGTATTCTGGGCTTCACCTGGAACCGCCTTTACCAGGGCATCAACGTCCATAACGCCGAGCGCGTTCGTCAGCTGGCCCACGACGGTCATGAGCTGGTGTATGTGCCTTGCCACCGCAGCCACATGGACTACCTGCTGCTTTCTTACGTGCTGTATCACCAGGGGCTGGTGCCGCCGCATATCGCCGCCGGGATCAACCTGAACTTCTGGCCGGCCGGGCCGATTTTCCGCCGTCTGGGTGCGTTCTTTATTCGCCGTACGTTTAAAGGCAATAAGCTCTATTCCACCGTTTTCCGTGAGTATCTCGGCGAACTGTTCAGCCGTGGTTATTCCGTCGAGTATTTCGTGGAAGGCGGTCGTTCCCGTACGGGGCGTTTGCTGGATCCGAAAACCGGTACGCTGTCGATGACCATTCAGGCGATGCTGCGTGGCGGCACGCGTCCGATTACGCTGATTCCGATCTATATCGGTTATGAGCACGTCATGGAAGTGGGTACTTACGCCAAAGAACTGCGCGGTGCAACGAAAGAGAAAGAGAGCCTGCCGCAGATGCTGCGCGGTTTAAGCAAGCTGCGTAATCTCGGTCAGGGTTACGTCAACTTCGGTGAACCAATGCCGTTGATGACCTACCTTAACCAGCACGTACCAGACTGGCGTGAATCTATCGATCCCATCGAAGCGGTGCGTCCGGCCTGGTTAACGCCGACGGTCAATAATATTGCTGCCGATCTGATGGTACGCATTAACAACGCAGGCGCGGCAAACGCCATGAACCTGTGCTGTACTGCGCTTCTGGCGTCACGTCAGCGCTCACTCACCCGCGAGCAGTTAACCGAGCAACTCAACTGCTACCTGGATCTGATGCGCAACGTACCTTACTCCACGGACTCTACCGTTCCTTCAGCCAGCGCCAGCGAGCTTATCGATCACGCGCTGCAAATGAACAAGTTTGAAGTCGAGAAAGACACTATCGGCGACATCATCATTCTGCCGCGCGAGCAAGCGGTGTTGATGACCTACTATCGCAACAACATTGCGCATATGTTGGTGCTGCCTTCGCTGATGGCGGCAATTGTCACCCAGCATCGCCACATCTCCCGCGACGTATTGATGGAGCACGTCAATGTGCTTTACCCAATGCTGAAAGCGGAGCTGTTCCTGCGCTGGGATCGCGACGAGTTGCCGGACGTTATTGATGCACTGGCAAATGAGATGCAACGTCAGGGGCTGATTACCCTGCAAGATGATGAGTTGCATATCAACCCGGCGCATTCTCGCACGCTACAGCTGCTGGCCGCAGGCGCGCGCGAAACGCTGCAACGTTATGCCATTACCTTCTGGCTGTTGAGCGCCAACCCGTCGATCAACCGCGGTACGCTGGAAAAAGAGAGCCGCACCGTCGCGCAACGTCTCTCCGTGCTGCACGGTATCAACGCGCCGGAGTTCTTCGACAAAGCGGTGTTCAGTTCGCTGGTGCTGACGCTGCGTGATGAAGGGTATATCAGCGATAGCGGCGATGCCGAACCGGCAGAAACGATGAAGGTTTATCAGTTGCTGGCGGAGTTGATTACATCAGACGTGCGTTTGACGATTGAGAGTGCGACGCAGGGCGAAGGGTAATCAGTGAGAATTGCCGGATGCGGCGTAAACGCCTTATTCGGCCTACCATGATCTGCAAATTCAATAAATTGCGATCTGTTGTGTAGGCCTGAGAAGCGCAGCGCATCAGGCAGCCAAGAAGAAAGCCGGATGATCATCCGGCTTTTTTACATCATCAGAAATGCCAGTAACTCATTGCCAGCCCTAAAAACAGTACCAGACCAACATAGTTATTATTCATAAATGCTTTAAAGCAGGCTTCACGCTCGCGGTTGGCAATCAGTTTTTGTTGATAAACAAACAGCGCGCCAGCCACCAGAATTGACCAGTAATATCCCCAGCCTAAGCCATTTAACTCACCGATGATCGCCATCAGTGCCAGTACGCCAATCTGCAAAATACCAATAATCAATTTATCGTATTGGCCGAACAGGATTGCTGTGGATTTAATGCCAATCTTCACATCATCATCGCGGTCAACCATCGCATACTGCGTGTCGTATGCCACCGCCCAGAGAATATTGGCGAGGAACATTAACCAGCAACTCAATGGCACCGACTCACTCACAGCAGCAAAAGCCATTGGAATCGACCAGCCAAACGCCGCGCCCAGCACCACTTGCGGTAGATGGGTATACCGCTTCATAAACGGGTACACCCACGCCAGCGCCAGCGCGGCAATCGACAATAGAATGGTCATCGTATTCAGCGTCAGCACCAGTAAAAACGAAATCAGTACCAGCACTACAAACAGCGCGCGCGCCTCTTTCTCTGTTACCGCACCGCTGGGAAGTGGTCGGTTCGCCGTGCGCTTAACATGACCATCAAACTTGCGGTCAGCATAATCATTCACCACACATCCGGCAGCGCGCATCAGCCAGACACCCGCGACAAACACCGCCAGGATCCAGAGCTGGGGAACGCCCGGTGTCGCCACCCACAACGCCCATAATGTTGGCCAGAGCAGCAGTAACGCGCCAATTGGCTTATCCGTACGCATTAAGCGATGAAACGCCAGCAGCTTATTCTGCGTCAGACTCCACTCCATATTTTTTTCCTCTTAGTACAACGGTGACGCCGGTAAAAACAGTTCTGTTAGCAACAGCGGTTTACCGCTTAATCGCAGGCGGGAACGTCGCCCCCACAGTCCGGCATCACGGCCTATCTCAATAAAGTCCCGGGTTAATGTCGATGATGTGAACAGATAGCGTCCTAACGGCGTTTTACCCAATTTTTGTAACGCCAGCTCCGGCCCGCTTAACGTTGACACAGGAACGACGGTACGACCGGCAAGCCACGGTTCACCATCGGCACATAACAAAATTTCACGTAACCAGTAACGAGACTCTTTCGGCAGCAGCGGCAGTTCTTCGGGGATTTCATTCTGCTCGACAAACCCTTCGCGGATCATCGTCACGCTTACCGTTTTTCCCTGCTGTTCAAAACGTTTTGTCATGGAATCTTCCAGCAACAGCCAGTCGAGCAGTTGCGGATCCAGAGCAGGGATCTCTGTAAAATAGCGCAGCGCACGCAGTTGCGTTAACGCGGGGTGTGACATGCCGAACTCTCCGTTACATAACGTAAAGGCATTGTATCGCAGAAAAGTGTTTACGGGAGATGTAAAGCAAATTAAGTGATCTAATGCGCAACAAAAACGCAACAATCGCATGAAGTGGTAAAACGCTGTTGAACCTTACGCTTTGCCGATGCCCGTGCTGACGAGGGCAACCATAGGGGCATCACCGCCCAGGATGCCAGGAACGGTGATGTTTTCCTTTACTTAAATACCTTTATTCTTTATACGATTAGCTCGCCAACTCGCAGTAAAAATGGGGAAAAGCGCATGTTTATCCTGAGATTTGGAGCCGAAAAGTTTTTCCGGAGTAAGATTAACAGGCAACATCTCATGTCTGGATTTGTAGATATACGTGGAATTCCAATTGGTATCTTTTGTAGGATTCAACATATCATGTAAACGCTGGGAGCTTACCACCATAACTGGCCCATCATCGACAGAGGAGAACAGGATAAAGATATTATCGTTTCGTGTTAGTTCATTCGTGTTAAAGGTTCTTAAATTATCTTCAGTTTCTATAAAGATAGGTGAAACATCATCACTACGAATCCACTCTTTATAAAGATGCCAGGCATTTGCTTTGATCGTATCATCCGTTGATCGTAGAGCCTGATCGATAAGTTGGATAAAAAAATTGTTATTTTGATCAATCAGCCCTTTATTCATATTAAATCTGTTAATAAAATCGATCATCTGTTGGGTATCGAAATTCACTTTACTGAATCGATGTTGACGCATAAAAATATCGAACTTGTTATCTTCATCAGAATGGATATAACTACGTATAATTGGATCTTTTATATAAGGACAATGGCTAAATATTTTCTTCATATTCTCAATAAAGTTTTTATTAACAATATTAAGAATTTTTAATTGCATCACCAATTTTACTGCCAGAACGGATTTCAATATCATTGCATTATCTGGCAATGTATCAATCATTTTTATAATGTTATTGATATAACCATCAAGTTCTTCATTCCCAAATATATCTGAATAATCAATAGTTAATTCCAATCGTTCTGTAATGCAATCTTTAAAATTCCCTGTCGACATTCGCACATGATCAAACATAACAGCTGTCAGATTCGATTTAATAAATGATATTTCTTTGGTAGAAAGAAATTCTGCTCTGGTGAAGTGCGAAGCATAAAGATAACAATTATTGAACTTTGAATTTCTAATCTGACATTCACGAAAATTACTATGAGTAAGCTGGCTCCGCGAGAAGTCAACTGTATCAAGAATACTTTGGCTAAAATCGACATATTCGCCAGTCGCTTTGATAAAAATCACATTGTGTAAACGTCGACATTTAAATATGACATTATCAACTGTTGCAGTAGTAAAATTGCAATCCCCTATTTCTTTACATTCGAATGTTACATGTTGTAGATTTGATGATATGAAAGACACCTTCGAAATAACGTCACCTTTAAAATGACAACTTGTTAAATCCAAATCAGACAGGTCAGTATACCCCTGCGCATCTTTATCCATCAGAAAATCACAAGCACATTCTATTTCTTCATTTCTATAAAATTTTACGCTTATAATATCATTACTGATTGAGACTTCACGAAACATATTTATTGCATGATTTTTTTCGTTCCGTTGTTTTATATTTAAAAATATATCACTGATATAAATAAAGTTATCTCTATTTAAACCTGGCACCCCATTAAAATTACGTAGTAAATCAAGATCTAATTTATTATTTCCTTGCACCACATCATGTTTCATCAAAGAGTCATTGCCGCCAGAATTTGTGATATGACCTATCATAAAACCTCTGTATTACAGAAATGAAATTACTGGAAAAGTAGCCTGAGCGTCCAGACACTACCGGCGAAAGGAAAAGAATCTCTGATAAGGCATTGAGATAATGGATATTCTTAGTGAAGAAGAAGCGAAGTACTACAAAAAATCGCTCATATCCCAGGAATGAAGCATAAAAAAAGGTGCGCCAGGAGACGCACCAGTTGTTGCAAAATCAGCACTGTGGGGCGTAATTACCCCTTGCCTTTTACACTGCTGATAAAGGTGGAACGGGCAGATGTTGACCCCAGGCGTTCAGCTTCATCAAGCAGTTTTAACGCCTTATCAACATCACCTTTCGCGACAGCGTTTTTGATCGCGGTATTAAAATAACTTTCCGTGTCGTTGAGCATCGGCTCGCTTTTCTTCACCGGTGCCGGAGCGGGTGCAGCCACAGCTGGTGCCGCCGTGTTGCCTACCGTAACCGGAGCTGGAGCGGAAGAACCAAATAGAGGCCCGACCAACACGCTGGAACTGGAGTTCGTTTTGACTTTCAGTTTCAGTAAGCCATCGGTGGTATGACGAGCAACCGGGTCAGGAATATCCGGGATCGAGTTACCGACGCCTTTGGCATAGGCTTTAGCCGGGTCGAGCAGTTGGGTCGTCTGCAGGAGATCTTTTTCCGTGGTAAAGACCAGAACATAAAGTTTTTGCTGCCCCAACGCTGGTGTCAGGCGCATAACGCCTTCCAGCCGATCTGCACTCATCACGCCTGGTTCCTGGTAGGTGAAATAACTGCTGGGGAAGAAGGCTGATGGGGTCATTTTCTGATCAAGAATCAGCACGTTCGGCGCAAATACGCTAGTTTGTTTGTTCACTTCGCTGGTCAGCGTTAGGGTCAGTTCGCCAATGTTTGCCGGGACGCTGTACGCAGCAACCGGACCACTGATGCCGGGAACGTTCAGTTGTTGGCCGCCAGTCGCCAGTTGGGTGGTCTGGGTTTTAGATTGATCGACCGGTGTCCAGGTGAGTTGTTGCAGCGCGGCAGATGGAATGGCTGGCGCGTCGCTGGTGTTTTGCGGTACGTAGTTAACATCGGCAAGGCTGATTCCAGGCGCGCTTGCCAGCAACCCTGCTGATAAACAGAGGGCGATGAGACTTTTATTCATTTTCATTGTTTTCACCTCAAAATCTGGAGCTCAGCGGTAGCCAGGCAATAGCGCGCTAAACCCGATAATCAGAGGGGCTTTCGCCCCTTTCAGATAATGACAACCTGTTTTTATGCCGGATGCGGCGCAAACGCCTTATCCGGCCTACATTTGACAGCCGTTGTAGGCCTGATAAGACGCGCAAGCGTCGCATCAGGCGTTGGTTGCCGGATGCGGCGCAAGCACCTTATCCGGCCCAGGTTTTGCTATTACCACCAGATTTCCATCTGGGCACCGAAGGTCCACTCGTCGCTGTCACCACGGCCGAAGCTGCCGCCGTTAAAATCAGCAGGAACGGCTTTGCCGAAGTTAGTGTTGGTATTGGCGTTACCGGTGTAGTCATAACCCCATTTCTCATCCCACTTGGCGTAGGTTGCGAAGACACGAATAGCCGGGCGTGACCAGATGCTGTCGCCAGCCTGCCATTGTTGTGCAAGGGTAATTTTGTACTGATTGTTCTTGTCGCCGGTGCGCTGGGATTCGACGTTGTCGTAGCCGATTTCCATCACGGTGCTCATGATTGGCGTCCACTTGTACATCGGGCGAATACCGACGGTCCACCACTTGGTGCCGTTGTCGTTATCCCAGTTGATATCCTGGTACATACCCACGTACATCATGTCCCAGTTGTCGCCCATGGAGATCGCACCATGGTCGAGGATACGCAGCATGTGACCGTTGTTGTTGATATTGTAGGCAAATTTTTCGTTATCAAACGCGACGCCAGAACCCTGCGACAGACCTTTACCCTGTGAGGTCATCGAGTCAGTAGCGTACTGAACAACAAACTTGTTAAAGCCCTTCAGGACACTCTGAGTATGTTCAGCAGTGAATAACCAACCGTCTTTCGATGCGCCATCAACCAGACGATAGTTATCACGCAGGTTGGCACGACCGTAGTCGACACCCAGTTCTAATGTGCCGCCCGGGTTGATTTCCATCTGCGCTAAACGCACGTCGAAAACGTCGTTCGCGGTTTCGTTGGTATAGTCATAAATATTGTTGCTGGCGAAAGAGGAAGAACCACCAGCTTCAGAGGAGCGGGTTGCTGCCAGAGAGAGTTTACCGAAGCCAACATCGATGTTTTCCAGACCGGCACCAGGACCAGAAATATCCCAGTAGTAGAAGTCGATCATATGAACGTCATGACGTTGGTAGAAGCGCTTACCTGCCCAGATGGTGGAGCCTGGCAGCCATTCGATCAGGTTTTTACCCTGCACGTTTGCTTCACGGAAGGCCGGATCGGTAGCTTCCCAGTCATTCTGTTGTGCGACGGAATAGGCCACGTTAGTGTCGAAATAGAAGCTCTTATCGCCCTCTTTCCACACTTCCTGACCCAATTTTAATTCAGCATAAGTTTCACATTCGTTGCCAAGACGGTATTTACTTTGAGCACCGGTAGTCTGGAAACACTGTTGTTCACCGCCGCTACCTGTCCAGCCAATACCGGAACGTGCATAGCCGTGGAAATCAACAGCCATTGCCTGAGCAGACATTACGCCCGCTGCGACGGCAACCGCCAGAGGAAGTTTGCGCAGAGTAATCATCATTCTATCTCCTGAGTCATTGCTTTTCTTTTTTCACATCACCTGTGACAGGCTTTGTGTGTTTTGTGGGGTGCTTAAACGCCCGGCTCCTTATGCAGTCGACGACATGCAGTGCCATCCTCACGGAACAGATGGCAACGCTCTGGCGGCAGGCCGATAGCGAATGTGGCACCTTCTTCTACCAACACCACGTCGTTCTGGCGGTACACCAGGTTTTGACGAATGGAAGGGATCTGGATATGGATTTGGGTTTCGTTGCCGAGTTGCTCGACGACCTGAACTTCACCCTCAAGGATGACGTCAGCGATATCACTCGGCAGTAGATGTTCCGGGCGAATACCCAGCGACATATTGGCTCCAACCTGGACATCACGGCTTTCAACCGGCAGCCAGACTTGCTGACGATTTGGCATCGGCAGCTCCACCTGCACTTGATCGATTGCAGTGGCGGTCACTTTTACCGGCAGGAAGTTCATCTTTGGCGAACCGATAAATCCGGCGACAAAACGGTCTGCCGGATAGTGGTACAGCTCCAGCGGTTTCCCAACCTGCGCCACGCGACCAGCGTCCAGCACCACGATTTTGTCGGCCAGCGTCATCGCTTCGACCTGATCGTGGGTGACGTAAATCATTGTGCGGCCCAGGCGTTTATGCAGACGGGAGATTTCGATACGCATTTGCACACGCAGTGCAGCATCGAGGTTGGAGAGCGGTTCATCGAGCAAAAATACGCTTGGCTCGGCCACCAGCGTACGGCCAATCGCCACACGCTGACGCTGACCACCGGAGAGCGCTTTCGGTTTGCGATCCAGCAAATGCGCCAGTTGCAGCACTTCCGCTACCTGGTTGACGCGTTGGTTAATCACCTCTTTTTTTGCGCCTGCCAGTTTCAGGCCAAATGACATGTTTTCTGCTACTGACAGGTGGGGATAGAGCGCGTAAGACTGAAACACCATACCAACGCCGCGTTCTGCTGGCGGAGTGTCATTCATCCGTTTCTCACCGATGAACAGGTCGCCGCTGGTGATCGTCTCAAGCCCGGCAATCATGCGCAGTAAAGTCGATTTACCGCAGCCAGACGGTCCGACAAACACCACGAATTCACCTTCATGGATATCGAGATTGATATCTTTCGATACCACGACCTCGCCCCAGGCTTTCGTTACATTTTGCAGCTGTACGCTCGCCATGCCCTTCTCCCTTTGTAACAACCTGTCATCGACAGCAACATTCATGATGGGCTGACTATGCGTCATCAGGAGATGGCTTAAATCCTCCACCCCCTGGCTTTTTTATGGGGGAGGAGGCGGGAGGATGAGAACGCGGCTTCTGTGAACTAAACCGAGGTCATGTAAGGAATTTCGTGATGTTGCTTGCAAAAATCGTGGCGATTTTATGTGCGCATCTCCACATTACCGGCAATTCTGTAACAGAGATCACACAAAGCAACGGTGGGGCGTAGGGGCAAGGAGGATGGAAAGAGGTTGCCGTATAAAGAAACTAGAGTCCGTTTAGGTGTTTTCACGAGCACTTCACCAACAAGGACCATAGATTATGAAAATAAAAACAGGTGCACGCATCCTCGCATTATCCGCATTAACGACGATGATGTTTTCCGCCTCGGCTCTCGCCAAAATCGAAGAAGGTAAACTGGTAATCTGGATTAACGGCGATAAAGGCTATAACGGTCTCGCTGAAGTCGGTAAGAAATTCGAGAAAGATACCGGAATTAAAGTCACCGTTGAGCATCCGGATAAACTGGAAGAGAAATTCCCTCAGGTTGCGGCAACTGGCGATGGCCCTGACATTATCTTCTGGGCGCACGACCGCTTTGGTGGCTACGCTCAATCTGGCCTGTTGGCTGAAATCACCCCGGACAAAGCGTTCCAGGACAAGCTGTATCCGTTTACCTGGGATGCCGTTCGTTACAACGGCAAGCTGATTGCTTACCCGATTGCTGTCGAAGCGTTATCGCTGATTTATAACAAAGATCTGCTGCCGAACCCGCCAAAAACTTGGGAAGAGATCCCGGCGCTGGATAAAGAACTGAAAGCGAAAGGTAAGAGCGCGCTGATGTTCAACCTGCAAGAACCATACTTCACCTGGCCGCTGATTGCGGCTGACGGGGGTTATGCGTTCAAGTATGAAAACGGCAAGTACGACATTAAAGACGTAGGCGTGGATAACGCTGGCGCGAAAGCGGGTCTGACCTTCCTGGTTGACCTGATTAAAAACAAACACATGAATGCAGACACCGATTACTCCATCGCAGAAGCTGCCTTTAATAAAGGCGAAACAGCGATGACCATCAACGGCCCGTGGGCATGGTCCAACATCGACACCAGCAAAGTGAATTATGGTGTAACGGTACTGCCGACCTTCAAGGGCCAACCATCTAAACCGTTCGTTGGCGTGCTGAGCGCCGGTATTAACGCCGCCAGTCCGAACAAAGAGCTGGCGAAAGAGTTCCTCGAAAACTATCTGCTGACTGACGAAGGTCTGGAAGCGGTCAATAAAGACAAACCGCTGGGTGCCGTAGCGCTGAAGTCTTACGAGGAAGAGTTGGCGAAAGATCCACGTATTGCCGCCACCATGGAAAACGCCCAGAAAGGTGAAATCATGCCGAACATCCCGCAGATGTCCGCTTTCTGGTATGCCGTGCGTACTGCGGTGATCAACGCCGCCAGCGGTCGTCAGACTGTCGATGAAGCCCTGAAAGACGCGCAGACTCGTATCACCAAGTAATGCTGTGAAATGCCGGATGCGGCGTGAACGCCTTGTCCGGCCTACAAAACCGAAACGTATGTAGGCCTGGTAAGGCGCGTCAGCGTCGCATCAGGCAGTTGTTGTCGGATAAGGCGTGAAAGCCTTATCCGTCCTGGAATGAGGAAGAACCCCATGGATGTCATTAAAAAGAAACATTGGTGGCAAAGCGACGCGCTGAAATGGTCAGTGTTAGGTCTGCTCGGCCTGCTGGTGGGTTACCTTGTTGTTTTAATGTACGCACAAGGGGAATACCTGTTCGCCATTACCACGCTGATATTGAGTTCAGCGGGGCTGTATATTTTCGCCAATCGTAAAGCCTACGCCTGGCGCTATGTTTACCCGGGAATGGCTGGAATGGGATTATTCGTCCTCTTCCCTTTGGTCTGCACCATCGCCATTGCCTTTACCAACTACAGCAGCACTAACCAGCTGACTTTTGAACGTGCGCAGGAAGTGTTGTTAGATCGCTCCTGGCAAGCAGGCAAAACCTATAATTTTGGTCTTTACCCGGCGGGCGATGAGTGGCAACTGGCGCTCAGCGACGGCGAAACCGGCAAAAATTACCTCTCCGACGCGTTTAAATTTGGCGGCGAGCAAAAACTGCAACTGAAAGAAACGACCGCCCAGCCCGAAGGCGAACGCGCGAATCTGCGCGTGATTACCCAGAATCGTCAGGCACTGAGTGACATTACCGCCATTCTGCCGGATGGCAACAAAGTGATGATGAGCTCCCTGCGCCAGTTTTCTGGCACGCAGCCGCTCTACACACTCGACGGTGACGGCACGCTGACCAATAATCAGAGTGGCGTAAAATATCGTCCAAACGACCAGATTGGTTTTTACCAGTCCATCACTGCTGACGGCAACTGGGGTGATGAAAAGCTAAGCCCCGGTTACACCGTGACCACCGGCTGGAAAAACTTTACCCGCGTCTTTACCGACGAAGGCATTCAGAAACCGTTCCTCGCCATTTTCGTCTGGACCGTGGTGTTCTCGCTGATCACTGTCTTTTTAACGGTGGCGGTCGGCATGGTTCTGGCGTGTCTGGTGCAGTGGGAAGCGTTGCGCGGCAAAGCGGTCTATCGCGTCCTGCTTATTCTGCCCTACGCGGTGCCATCGTTCATTTCAATCTTGATTTTCAAAGGGTTGTTTAACCAGAGCTTCGGTGAGATCAACATGATGTTGAGCGCGCTGTTTGGCGTGAAGCCCGCCTGGTTCAGCGATCCGACCACCGCCCGAACGATGCTGATTATCGTCAATACCTGGCTGGGTTATCCGTACATGATGATCCTCTGCATGGGCTTGCTGAAAGCGATTCCGGACGATTTGTATGAAGCCTCAGCAATGGATGGCGCAGGTCCGTTCCAGAACTTCTTTAAGATTACGCTGCCGCTGCTGATTAAACCGCTGACGCCGCTGATGATCGCCAGCTTCGCCTTTAACTTTAACAACTTCGTGCTGATTCAACTGTTAACCAACGGCGGCCCGGATCGTCTTGGCACGACCACGCCAGCCGGTTATACCGACCTGCTTGTTAACTACACCTACCGCATCGCTTTTGAAGGCGGCGGGGGTCAGGACTTCGGTCTGGCAGCAGCAATTGCCACGCTGATCTTCCTGCTGGTGGGTGCGCTGGCGATAGTGAACCTGAAAGCCACGCGAATGAAGTTTGATTAAGGGAGATAACAAAAATGGCAATGGTCCAACCGAAATCGCAAAAAGCACGTTTGTTTATTACTCACCTGCTACTGCTACTTTTTATCGCGGCGATTATGTTCCCGCTGCTGATGGTCGTCGCCATCTCGCTGCGTCAGGGGAACTTCGCGACTGGCAGCCTGATCCCGGAGCAAATCTCCTGGGATCACTGGAAACTGGCGTTAGGTTTTAGTGTGGAACAGGCTGATGGTCGCATTACGCCACCGCCATTCCCGGTACTGCTGTGGCTGTGGAACTCGGTAAAGGTCGCCGGGATTTCCGCGATTGGCATTGTGGCGCTCTCCACCACCTGCGCCTACGCTTTCGCCCGTATGCGCTTTCCAGGCAAAGCGACGCTGCTGAAAGGAATGCTGATTTTCCAGATGTTCCCGGCAGTACTTTCACTGGTCGCGTTGTATGCGTTGTTTGATCGTCTGGGTGAGTACATTCCATTCATTGGCCTGAATACTCACGGCGGCGTAATTTTCGCGTATCTGGGCGGGATTGCGCTGCATGTCTGGACCATCAAAGGTTATTTCGAAACCATCGACAGTTCGCTGGAAGAAGCGGCGGCGCTGGATGGTGCGACACCGTGGCAGGCCTTCCGCCTTGTCCTGTTGCCGCTGTCAGTACCGATTCTGGCGGTGGTGTTCATCCTGTCGTTTATCGCTGCCATTACTGAAGTTCCGGTCGCGTCGCTATTACTGCGTGACGTAAACAGCTACACCCTGGCTGTGGGGATGCAGCAATACCTCAACCCGCAAAACTACCTGTGGGGTGACTTTGCCGCCGCTGCCGTGATGTCTGCATTACCGATCACCATCGTCTTCTTGCTGGCTCAACGCTGGCTGGTCAACGGCCTGACGGCAGGTGGTGTGAAAGGTTAAAGATGTTGTTCTGCCAATGTTATGCCGCTGCACCCTCAACTTACGTTATCCCAACTTGTGACTGTTATTCGGCGCTCCACGGAGCGCCTTTTTTTACTCCCGCTTCAGCCGTTTCGAATTACACAGCCACAGGGTGATCACCAGTAACAGGATCGCTGCCGAGTAGATCAACACATCCAGTGGCGATTTATGATCGACGATGATCAAGCGCACAATGGCGGTGATCCCAATATAGACAAAGTAACGTAGCGGGAAGTGAAAACCGGACTGAAAGTACTTCACAATCAGCGCGATAAATTCGAAATAGAGAAAGTAAACCACCAGCCCTTCTACCAGCTCATATTTGCTGGTTTGTTCTGGCGCGAACAGCACATCAGCCAGATGCACCGTTTCTTTGCCGAGGAAGACAACCAAAATAAGGCCGAGGCACAGCAGGCCAAGATTGAGTACGGTCTGCAAAATGGTGGAGATAAACTCCACGCGCGGACGAGAGAGTGACGTCATAGCAGTACCTCCTTCACAGTGGCGAGCTTCCTGTATAACGCAAAAATGTGACGGAGATCTATATTTTTTGTGTATGTTTTGTTCAGCTAGATTAAGTGGGCATCCCCCATCAACGTCGCATCTGGCAAAACACACAGCCCAAAAAAATCACCCATTCAGGTGATTCCCAGCCACCAGCAATGCGAGAAAAATCGACAATGTTCCTCTGGAACAAATGAAACGTAACCTGATAAAGGTGGTAAAAATGAAGCCTTATTTTGCTGCTTTGATGTTATCAGTCTCTGTTCTTCCTGCTTATGCTGGTCCGCTCGGTACTGCTGATAAAACCGACCTACCGCAAAGCAATGTCTCCAGCCCAATGATGGCCCAGTCGCTCAGGCAACCAGACCTGCAACCAATATCGACGGACAGGAAGACAGAATGTTTTCGCCTTTACACACCAGATCGCAAACCGGGGGTGAACTGCGTTCCTGATGGCTCGACAGGCCATTAAGAATAAAGGTGCCAGTGAGTGCGAAAACTGGCACCTTTCCCATGACTTAGCGGAAATTGACGCTACGGTCGCTGGTCATGTCATACAACTGGAACTTACGCCCAAGTTGCTGACCACCGTCACGCGTCAGCGGCGTCCAGCCAATTGCCGCACGACTGCGTGTTGGGCCAGACGAGAAGAGATCCAGCGGTACAGAGACATATACGCCTTTGGTGAAGTCCCCTTCGCCGTACTCCTCTTTCGAAACATTCGTGATGGTGGCATAGCCCCCCACTACCACGCCGCTATCAAAGCGTTTGGCGATCTCCAGCGTGCCGCCTTTATCCCCAGCCAGATACTGCCCGACGCTCGCTTTCACTAACACATCCTGAGCGAAAGATGGCGTCCAGTAGGCGGTCAGATGTCCGGTTTTCACACTGTAGTCGGTGAATTTCATCATATCTTTTGCACTACGCCAGTCGCGCTGTTTAACGTAGTTGGCATCCACACCAAACGCCCAGTTGCTGTCCAGCGGGCGATACAACACTTCTGCCCCCGCACCGCCAAACATGGTTTCGAGATAACCTCCGTAGACCTGGCCGTAGAAGCCGTTGCCCAGATGCTGGAAGTAGTTGGCTTGCAGGTTATTCACATAGACATCATTCTGCACATACTCGCGCACATGGGTACGCACGCGCGGTAAGTGCGAGTCCTGCGGTGGATTGGTGTAGTTAAACTTGTCGTAGTTGTTGGCAAGGTTAGCAAACAGGCTGCCGGTGGTGAGCAGATGGTCCGTCAGCCACAAATCCGCCGTTCCCATCACGCCCAGCTGATACATGTAAAAGTTTTCCGGGCCACCGACCGACTGGTTCAGCACCGGATCGATATGAAAATCAAAGCGCGATTTGTCGATATACCAGCCCTGCTCGGTGGACTTCGGAACCACTGGCTCGACGCGTTTTTGCGCCAGCTTCGTTTCGTGGCCCAACGGCTCTCCGGCGAGATGATTTTTCAGGCTGGCGACATCGGTTTCCGTCGTCACCTGCGGCATGTTAAGGCGATTTTCCGTAATGCGGATCGTTTTGATCCCATCCGGCAGATCGTTCATCACGATCCGATTAGCACGGATGATCCCTTCGCGCGAATCACGATATTTCACCTGCTCGCCCGTGACATACAGCGTATCGCCTTTCGCCTGGATCTGCGGATCGGCCAGTCCGGCGTTGTATTTCAGCAACGTTAACTGATTCGCCACCACCGAATGCTGCAAAATGGCATCCTGTGGCTGCGGTTGATATTGCGGGCGGGCGTTATCGTTATACGAAGGACGCAGATCGTTAAAGTTGGTGCGCAGCGTGACGCCAAACATAAAGGTGTTGCCACGTTCATAGCTAAGGTTAACGTCGGCCCAATCGGTAACGCGATAAATCGCCCCGACGTTAAACTTACTTTTTTGCTCCAGCTTCCCGGCAAAATCCTGCTGATAATTATTGCCTTCATACTCCAGTTTCAGGCGCAGCGGCTGCCAGGGTGTCTGGTATTCCACGCCGCCAAACAGTGAGGCAGGACCGTGGAACATCTGGCTACCGTCGATAGCTCCCGCCTGTTTGTAGCTGTTATCGCGATAGCAATATTTATCACTGGCTGAACAGAGCGGATTTTTCACATTACCGCTGGTGCCCAGATATCCCCAGCCCAGGCCGAGCGTAAAATCGAACGGCCCCCAGGCTTTGCTGGCAACAAGATATTCCGCATCAAACAGCCCCGTACCGCCGATATCCCGCGCACCAACCGCCACTTGCGGCAGCCAGTAACTCTCTTCCCACAAACGCAGTTTGAGATCGAAGGCTTTATCTTTATACGTTTGATCGCCAGAGAACGCTTCGACGCTGCTGTACTGCCGGGTGCGCACGTCGGTGTAGCGCAGCGTTGTTTCCAGCCACGGGAAGAGTTGCACTGAAGCTGAGTAATAACGGTACTGATCGTTATCGCGATAGTTCAGGCTCAGCTCCCCTTCCCGCGCCATGCGCGCGGTGGGCGTTTGTAATAATCCTACGCCACCGAAATCCGATTGCGACGGACCAATGGGCGCAGGATATGTTTCGCCGTAGCAAGCTGTGCTAATGCCCAGCGCCAGTAAGCTAAGCAGATGTCTTTTTTTCATTATTGGGGTATCCGCTGCGTCAGAGTCTGAAGAATGTCGGAGTTAAGGGCATCAGGTATCTCACTCCAGACGGAGTCCGCGAGGCCAACATAAATAATGCTGCCGGGCATCGGCTCTACGTGACGCTTGTTCCAGTAAGCCACCGGCGCTTTTTGCGTGCGTCCGTCCGGGTAAACCACCCACGCGTAGCTGCGATCCGCACCGCTGAGCAGGCTCTGGTCAGAGAGATAGCTCGCCACGTCGCGACCTGGAGTGAATGACTGCTTGCCAGGACGACTGATAAGCCCGAACAACGTGACCGTGGACGGCGGCGGTCCGACCCACAGCGTGTAGTTGCCCTGCAACGGCGGGTTACCGCGTTCGGCAACGCGGACGATATCAGGATCAAGATTGATTTTTTGTCTGCCCGTCACCTTCAACGCCTGAATTTGCTGGCGTAAGGCGTTAATGGCGGCGGCATCGTCGGTGCTGGAGTCTGCGGTTAGTTCTGCCAGCCGTGTCAGCAACGCCTGCTGCTGACGCAATGCTGCCGCCGTTGCCAGCTCTTCGCTGATCACCGCACCAGGCCACCAGCTGTTTGCCAGCCGCGGTTGGCCTACCAGATCGATTAAATGCTCTGCGCCCGTCAGCGTTTTGGCCTCACTGCTGCCATTGCTGAACACCTTGACGGTTCCCGCCGCGAAGACTGATGACGCCCCCGCACTCAAAAGCAACGCGACAATAGTTTGTTTAATCATTGTTTTGCCGCCTTGATGAGAGTGGTTTTCACCGGGAAATAATCCGCGCCAATATACTGTTCCGACTGGCGAATTTGCCCTTCGCTGTCGATCCAATAGCGGTTATGCCAGCGCGCCTGGTCAGTGAAGACTTCTTCGTCCAGCACGCGAACCGGGGTTTCATCGCTGCCGACTTTGACGGTATCGGTGCCATTCCATTTGAAGACTGAGCGCGCGGTGGCGTAGCGTACCTGCTGGTACTCGGTCCAGCCCATCGTGCGCGTCCAGGTTGCACCATCAATGATTTGTGCGGGTTTAATCAGCGGGTCGGTGGCAAGGTTATTCACTTCAATCAGGTTGTCGCCGCCAAGCAAAGTCTTCACCAGACGACCATGTTGTGTGACAAGGGTGGCCTGATCCTGAGTGACCCATTTTTGTTGTCCGTCTTCAGCGAAGGCCAGCACCACAAATAACTGCGGCCCGCCATTAAGCTGCATGTACTGGCTGGCGTAGGGCATATTTTGAATATCATCGTCCGTCAGCTGTACGCCTGGCGTACCGAACAGACTGTCCCACAGTGAATTGCCCAGCTCTTTAGTCGTGGCTGAACAGGCCTGTAAAAGCAGGCAGATAAGAATGAGTGCAGGTCGCTTCACGACTCTTCTCCAGAGGGGCAGAATAACCACACCGGAGTGTGGTTATGGTAAATCCCTTCATACTTCAAGCCACAGATGCGATGACTCGAATTATTTTGGGGATACATACTTTATTACTGGGTACTGGTGGTCGTGGTTGTGGTGGTCCCGGTATTAGAACCATCACCGCCACCGGTTGCCGCGAGCGCGACACCCACCGCCGAGCTTACGGTGCTGACGCTGGTCGCGGAGGAACTCCCCGCCGAAACCGACGTTGCTGCCGACCCTGCCGCTTCGCCCACCTGTACAGGTGCAGCCCACGCAGAAGTCGCCGCAAGCGCAGATATGGCAAAAATGCCATACAGAACTTTTTTCATAACAATTTCCCTTCATTGAATGAATGGAGATTTACCCAAAAACATTTCGGGCGGGATCGAGTATACACAACTAAAGCATGCGAATTACGGCGCGGGTAATTAGTGATGGGGTTTTAGGATAATTGGAATGAATATCAAATATAAGCTTCATCTTATATATAAATAAGATTAAAAATCAAAAAGTTAAAATAAAATCAGAAATAATTAACCTACGTATTTTCCGAAATAAACCGTGATTAAAAATCTATTTTAGGATTAACCTCACGGTATGATTTCCGTTAAATCACAGACAAGAGGATTTATCTGATAAAAAATGCCGACATAACGTCGGCATTTTTATTAAGGTTATTTAATTAACCGCGCCACGCTTTATAGCGGTTAATCAGACCATTGGTCGAGCTATCGTGGCTGCTGATTTCTTTGTCATCTTTCAGCTCTGGCAGAATACGGTTCGCCAGCTGTTTACCCAGTTCCACGCCCCACTGGTCGAAGGTGAAGATGTTCAGGATCACGCCCTGAGTAAAGATTTTGTGCTCATACAGCGCAATCAACGCACCCAGGCTGAACGGAGTGATTTCACGCAGCAGGATGGAGTTGGTCGGGCGGTTACCTTCGAACACTTTGAACGGCACCACGTAGTCAAGCGTTGCCGGATCTTTACCCTGATCGCGATATTCCTGCTCAACCACTTCGCGGGATTTACCAAACGCCAGCGCTTCGGTCTGAGCAAAGAAGTTAGACAGCAGTTTCTGGTGATGATCAGAGAGCGGGTTATGGGTGATAGCCGGAGCGATGAAATCGCACGGTACCATTTTGGTTCCCTGGTGGATCAGCTGATAGAACGCGTGCTGACCGTTCGTACCTGGTTCACCCCAGATAATCGGGCCAGTCTGGTAATCCACAACCTTACCGTTACGGTCAACATACTTACCGTTGGACTCCATATTGCCCTGCTGGAAGTACGCCGCGAAACGGTGCATATACTGGTCATAAGGCAGAATCGCTTCAGTTTCCGCGCCAAAGAAATTGTTGTACCAGATGCCAATCAGCGCCAGCAGTACAGGCAGGTTTTTCTCGGCAGGCGTGGTGGAGAAATGCTTGTCCATCGCGTGTGCGCCAGAAAGCAGTTCAACGAAGTTATCAAAGCCGATGGAGAGAACAATCGACAGGCCAATCGCTGACCACAAAGAGTAACGACCGCCGACCCAGTCCCAGAATTCGAACATGTTGGCAGTATCAATACCAAACTCGCCAACGGCTTTGGCGTTGGTGGAAAGCGCCGCAAAGTGTTTCGCAACGTGTTTCTCATCACCTGCCGCTTTCAGGAACCAGTCACGCGCGCTATGGGCGTTGGTCATGGTTTCCTGAGTGGTGAAGGTTTTAGATGCTACCAGGAACAGCGTGGTTTCCGGGTTTACTTTTTTCAGCACTTCCGCGATGTGAGTCCCATCGACGTTAGAAACAAAGTGCATGTTCAGGTGGTTTTTGTATGGACGCAGTGCTTCAGTCACCATGTACGGGCCGAGGTCAGAACCGCCGATCCCGATGTTCACTACGTCAGTGATTGCTTTGCCGGTATAGCCTTTCCACTCACCGGAAATAATCGCTTCCGAGAAGGTTTTCATCTTCTCCAGCACCGCGTTGACTTCCGGCATTACGTCTTTGCCATCAACCAGAATCGGGGTATTGCTACGGTTACGCAGCGCTACGTGCAGCACGGCGCGGTTTTCAGTGCGGTTGATCTTCTCGCCAGAGAACATCGACTTAATCGCGCCCGCCAGATCGCACTCTTTCGCCAGATCCTGTAATTTCGCCAGCGTCTCTTCAGTGATGCGGTTTTTGGAGTAATCCACCAGCATCTGATCGTCGAAGGTTGCGGAGAACTTAGAAAAACGATCGCCGTCTTTAGCAAAAAGATCGGCGATCGTAACGTCTTTCATTTCATCGAAGTGTTTCTGTAGTGCCTGCCAGGCAGCGGTCTGCGTTGGATTGATGTTTTTCATTAGCAATACTCTTCTGATTTTGAGAATTGTGACTTTGGAAGATTGTAGCGCCAGTCACAGAAAAATGTGATGGTTTTAGTGCCGTTAGCGTAATGTTGAGTGTAAACCCTTAGCGCAGTGAAGCATTTATTAGCTGAACTACTGACCGCCAGGAGTGGATGAAAAATCCGCATGACCCCATCGTTGACAACCGCCCCGCTCACCCTTTATTTATAAATGTACTACCTGCGCTAGCGCAGGCCAGAAGAGGCGCGTTGCCCAAGTAACGGTGTTGGAGGAGCCAGTCCTGTGATAACACCTGAGGGGGTGCATCGCCGAGGTGATTGAACGGCTGGCCACGTTCATCATCGGCTACAGGGGCTGAATCCCCTGGGTTGTCACCAGAAGCGTTCGCAGTCGGGCGTTTCGCAAGTGGTGGAGCACTTCTGGGTGAAAATAGTAGCGAAGTATCGCTCTGCGCCCACCCGTCTTCCGCTCTTCCCTTGTGCCAAGGCTGAAAATGGATCCCCTGACACGAGGTAGTTATGTCTGAAATTGTTGTCTCCAAATTTGGCGGTACCAGCGTAGCTGATTTTGACGCCATGAACCGCAGCGCTGATATTGTGCTTTCTGATGCCAACGTGCGTTTAGTTGTCCTCTCGGCTTCTGCTGGTATCACTAATCTGCTGGTCGCTTTAGCTGAAGGACTGGAACCTGGCGAGCGATTCGAAAAACTCGACGCAATCCGCAATATCCAGTTTGCCATTCTGGAACGTCTGCGTTACCCGAACGTTATCCGTGAAGAGATTGAACGTCTGCTGGAGAACATTACTGTTCTGGCAGAAGCGGCGGCGCTGGCAACGTCTCCGGCGCTGACAGATGAACTGGTCAGCCACGGCGAGCTGATGTCGACCCTGCTGTTTGTCGAAATCCTGCGCGAACGCGATGTTCAGGCACAGTGGTTTGATGTACGTAAAGTGATGCGTACCAACGACCGATTTGGTCGTGCAGAGCCAGATGTAGCCGCGCTGGCGGAACTGGCCGCGCTGCAGCTGCTCCCACGCCTCAATGAAGGCTTAGTGATCACCCAGGGATTTATCGGTAGCGAAAATAAAGGTCGGACAACGACGCTTGGCCGTGGAGGCAGCGATTATACGGCAGCCTTGCTGGCGGAGGCTTTACACGCATCTCGTGTTGATATCTGGACCGACGTCCCGGGCATCTACACCACCGATCCACGCGTGGTTTCCGCAGCAAAACGCATTGATGAAATCGCGTTTGCCGAAGCGGCAGAGATGGCAACTTTTGGTGCAAAAGTACTGCATCCGGCAACGTTGCTACCCGCAGTACGCAGCGATATCCCGGTCTTTGTCGGCTCCAGCAAAGACCCACGCGCAGGTGGTACGCTGGTGTGCAATAAAACTGAAAATCCGCCGCTGTTTCGCGCGCTGGCGCTTCGTCGCAATCAGACTCTGCTCACTTTGCACAGCCTGAATATGCTGCATTCTCGCGGTTTCCTCGCGGAAGTTTTCGGCATCCTCGCGCGGCATAATATTTCGGTAGACTTAATCACCACGTCAGAAGTGAGCGTGGCATTAACCCTTGATACCACCGGTTCAACCTCCACTGGCGATACCTTGCTGACGCAATCTCTGCTGATGGAGCTGTCTGCACTATGCCGGGTAGAAGTGGAGGAAGGTCTGGCGCTGGTCGCGTTGATTGGCAATGACCTGTCAAAAGCCTGCGGCGTAGGCAAAGAGGTATTCGGCGTACTGGAACCGTTCAACATTCGCATGATTTGTTACGGCGCATCCAGCCATAACCTGTGCTTCCTGGTGCCCGGCGAAGATGCCGAGCAGGTGGTGCAGAAGCTGCATTTTAATTTGTTTGAGTAAACGATCAGTAGAGGTGAATAGCGACCCACGACGCTATTCACCATGCCGGTTCAATTACGAATTACTGCGGCGCTGTTGCTTTTCCGCATGTACGCGTTTCACAATCTTATAAATCCATTGCAGCGTCAGATTATATTTCTTCGCTAATTCGGCGTAGTTGCGCCCATCGCACTCGCTATAGATTTGGTAGTCACGCTCCGATGCTCGTCCGGAGATCCCCTTAGGGAAATAAATGCTTTGTCCGCCCCAGTTACGCATCATTCGGTCGGCAATGGCAAAGCCCACATTTTCTGCCGATGAACTGTCGAGATTGATGCTTTCAATCAGAACTTGCGATGCATGAAAAGCCAGGTCGTTAATGATCTCCGGTGTCCGGGCCATCTCTTTTGATTTTCGTATCATTTTTCATCTCCATATATCTTGCATCCTGAATAAGACCCGATGCGTGTAAAACCACGGATATACGCTAAGCAGTTGTCATTACTGCTACTCAATACATTCAACAAACAAATAAACAATTAACAAAAATATAAATTTTTAATATTAATGAACGCCATAAATTCATGAAATAGATATATTGTTTGCGTTATGTTTCTTGTCAACAGGTGTATCATTTTACACGATACTGTATACACATACAGTATTATTTTTACTTGTAGTGTAAAAAGATCGTTTCCCTCACAGTCGCTGACTTTCTTAAACAAACTTTAAAAATCAAATAACTACTGACTATTCCTACGATTCACCATCATCTTTTCCCTGCATAATGACGCGCTTATTCGCGAGGTCACCTTTTGCTCTTTAATTGCTGAGTGGATTTATTAGCGGGCATGTTCATTTATAGAGAATCTATTTTTTAAACTTATTTATTAAAGCTTTTTTCATTCTTCACTGGCGGGTTCTGGCGACACTAAACGCTCACTTATCAGGAGATACCGTATGAAAAAAGTCACTCTTCCCCGGCTTTCCGGTTGGCTGGTCGCTTCCGTCGCGCTGTTTGTCGTGATCGGCTGGACCTCTTCAGCACAAATCCCGGTCGTCATTTATAAACTAAGCCTGGTTTCGCTTTCCGCGGTGCTGGGATACTGGCTCGATCGCAGTTTGTTCCCCTGGGCACGGCCTGACTCTTTTTGCCCCTGGAAGGAACCGCGTTGCTGCGCGGCGGCAATGATTCGCCGGGCTATCATCGTTGCTGCCGTCTGCCTTTCCGTCGCGTTAGGGCTATAGTGATGTGGCTGAAATATATCGCGTCTATGATTATTTTCGTTCTTTTCCCACTCAACGCCTCTGAACCGCCGAGAGCCTCTCTGGCATGGCGAAACGAACTAATTCGTACAGCTCGAGAAGTCTGGGGGCTGAATGCCCCAGTGGCCGACTTTGCCGGGCAATTACACCAGGAGTCCGCCTGGCAGCCAATGGTACGTTCCCCCGTTGGCGCACAAGGTATGGCGCAATTTATGCCTGCTACAGCGACATGGATAAGCCAGTTGTATCCACAATTGCGTGAAAACAAACCGTATAACCCAACCTGGGCGATTCGCGCGCTGGTGCAATATGACCAGCATTTGTGGAAAAACATCTCTGCGAAAAATGATTGTCAGCGTATGGCGTTTACCCTAAGCGCCTATAACGGCGGTCAGGGGTGGGTTAACCGGGATAAAAAACTGGCTGCATCCAAAGGGTTAGATGCCACTAGCTGGTTTGGTCATGTTGAGCAAGTCAACGCCGGGCGCAGCGCCACGAACTGGCGAGAAAATCGTCGCTATCCAAAGATGATCCTCTATCAACATGCCGCCCGCTATTTACTCTGGGGACAGGCAAGCTGTCTTCATTAATCAGAGGGGCCGATGAAACTCAGTATCGATTTTTGGGAAGTGATCTCCCTTATGCTTTCCTTCGTTGGATTAATGTTTGCTGCCGGAAAACTGCTGTTAGCACAAATTGAAAAACGACTTAATGAGCGTTTTGAATCTCTGGAAAACGCGCGCCGGGAATCAGAAACAAGTTGGTCGAAACTGGAAAGAGAATTTCTCGAATTTCGTGCCGAGCTTCCGCTGCATTATGTCCGCAGAGAAGATTATCTTCGTGGGCAAGCAGTATTAGAAGCGAAGCTGGATGCCTTATATAGCAAAATCGAGCTGTTACAACGTGGCAGTTATTGAAAAATCCCCACCCTTATGTAAGGGTGGGGATTTTTTTAACCATTCAATTTTTTCTCTAAATCACATTAAAAGATTCTTCACCTTCGCTGCTTCAGAATACATTTCAACGATAACGAAGTGAGCGGTAATTAAGGTACAGCCTATATGGAAATTTTATCTGTAATGAATTCTGTTGTGACCAGATTACGTGAACACAACTCCGAAATGGATATATTTATTTCATCTAAGGATGCCCAGAAATATATTCCACAGACACAACGAGTTGCAGTGATTATTAATTATAGCGGTTCTGTCTTTGCTACGCCCGAAAGCAGTAATGCCATCGTGCAACAGCAAATACTCCGCTTAACCGCCACCGTTATTGTTGGCAAAAATTGTGATGCATTAAACGCACTTGATCACATACGCAGCGCATTGGGTGGCCTTCAGCTTCCTGATTGCGATCGTCTTCTTTGGCTTGAAAAAGAAATTAATACGGGTGAGAGCGGCGGTTTCTGCCGCTACATCCTGGAAATGGCGACCAGCTCGCTATTTATCGCTGAACAGGAAAGCACGGATCTTCCCCTGCTTACGGAAGTTAACTACGAGGAAACTGAATGAAATACATCTACAACGGCCCAGCAAGCGGCGTCACCCTTGCCGATGGACAAGAAATCTTATTGTGGCCGAACAGTGAAATTGATCTGCCAGAAGACAACGAGTGGGTCATGACCATGATTGCCCGCAATCATCTGACTCCTGTCATCACTCAGGAAGAACAAAATAACGTAGAGGAAATTGTACATGGCAGCTAATTATCTGCACGGTGTAGAAACTATTGAAATTGAAACCGGCCCGCGTCCGGTTAAAGCGGTAAAATCCGCCGTCATCGCTTTAATCGGTACAGCCCCCTGCGGTCCGGTAAATAAACCAACATTATGCCTTTCTGAAAGCGATGCTGCGCAGTTTGGCTCGACTCAGGCTAACTTTACGATCCCACAGGCACTGAAGGCAATTTATGACCACGGTGCCGGTACGGTGGTGGTGATTAACGTGCTGGATCCGGCAAAACATGGCTCCAACATCAGCAATGAGAGTATCACTTTTGATGCTAACAACCAGGCGAAGCTCGCTCACCGCAATGTGCGTAACGTGGTACTAAAGCCCTCTTCATCAAATTCATCAACCTTTAACACCGCAGCATTTAGCGTAGATGAACAAACAGGCATAATTACCCGTAAAGGAGCCGACATTCCTCCTGGTGCGAAAGTTTGTGCCTATTATTCCTGGTGCGACCCTACAAAGGTCACCGCAGCCGATATTATCGGTACCGTAAATACCGCAGGCGACCGCACGGGGATGAAACTGCTACAGGACACCTATAACCTGTATGGTTTCTACGCCAAAATCCTGCTTGCTCCCGTGTTCTGTACGCAAAAATCAGTAACTACAGAGCTGATTGCACAAGCGGAAAAACTTGGTGCGATTACCTACATTGATGCCCCGATTGGGACGACATTCCAGCAGGTATTGGCAGGACGCGGTTCGCAAGGGGCTATCAACTTCAACACCAGCTCTGATCGTGCGCGTTTATGTTACCCACACGTCAAAGTTTACGATGGCATCACTAACCAGGAAGTTCTCGAACCGCTCTCTTCGCGCGCTGCCGGGCTACGTGCCAAAGTAGACCTCGAAAAAGGTTTCTGGTGGAGCAACTCAAACCAAGAAATTCAGGGTATTACCGGTATTGAACGTTCGCTTTCCGCAATGATTGATGATCCACAAAGCGAAGTGAATCAGCTAAACGAAAACGGCATTACCACTATTTTCAATAGTTACGGCTCTGGTCTGCGCTTGTGGGGCAACCGCACTGCAGCGTGGCCTACCGTGACCCATATGCGTAACTTTGAAAACGTCCGCCGGACAGGCGATGTAATTAATGAGTCAATCCGTTATTTCAGTCAGCAGTATATTGATATGCCGATTAATCAGGCGCTGATTGATGCCCTGACCGAATCGGTAAATACCTGGGGCCGTAAGCTGATTGCCGACGGCGCACTGCTTGGCTTTGAATGCTGGTACGATCCGGCGCGAAATTCACCGACTGAACTCAGCGCTGGGCATTTATTGCTGAGCTATAAATTCACCCCGCCGCCGCCGCTGGAACGTCTGACGTTTGAAACTGAAATTACTTCTGAATATTTAGTCTCTCTGGAGAGCAATAGCTAATGGCTGGAAAAATTCAAATTAACCGTATTACCAACGCCAATATTTATCTCGATGGTAATAACCTTTTAGGTCGTGCAACCGAAATTAAATTGCCGGATGTCAGTTTAATTATGCAGGAGCATAAAGCACTGGGCATGGTGGGTAAAATCGAACTCCCGGCGGGTTTCGATAAACTGGAGGGCGAAATTAAATGGAACTCCTTCTATCAGGACGTAATGCGTAAAACGGCAAACCCGTGGCAGGCGGTTGCATTACAGTGCCGCTCCAGTATTGATTGCTATAACTCCCAGGGGAAAGCGAATCAATTAGCGCTAGTGACACATTTAACCGTGATGTTTAAAAAGAATCCACTGGGCACATTTAAACAGAATGAAAACCCGGAATTCAGCAGCGCCTTTGGTTGCACTTATATTAAACAAGTAGTTGATGGTGAAACGCTGCTTGAACTTGATTATATGGCCAATATTTTCCGGGTTAATGGTGTGGATCAATTAAGTACCTATCGCAATAACATCGGTGGCTAAGTTATTCGGGGCTACGGCCCCGAACTTTGCAAAATAAATAAGGACACAAAATGAAAGAACATTATATCTTACAGTTCCCGTTTACTTCAGCGGCGGGAGACGTAATTAACACTCTGCAATTACGTCGCCTGAAAGTAAAAGATATGCGCAACGCGCGCCGGATCAGCGAAAAACCTGAAGAGTGGGATGAACCGCTAATGGCGGCAATGACCGGACTGGTGCCAGAAGATTTAGCTGAAATGGATTTGCTGGATTACCAGGCATTGCAGAAACGATTTCAATCCATGCTTAGCGTGGCTACAGAATCCGCCACTGTTATGGCAAGCGATGGCGTTACTGGCGAGATGGTTTCGCTTTCCACCCAGTGAGATAGACGCCCTTACCGTCGATGACTTTAGCAACTGGCTGGATGAAGCCAGCGCCCAAATAAAAATCGAATATGACTCGCAGACCTGATGTCTGCGAGTTTCCCAAGCCCGTCAGGTTTATTTCTTCCCTGCCCCTTTTTTTAGAAAAATAACCAGCGGGCCATTATCAATATTTAAAGAGAAACAATTTTGGCCAACGATATTATTACCCAGCTTCAGGCGCGTAATGAGACGTTGACGCAGGCAATAGCCCGTTACGGCTCACTCAACGCCAGAACATTGTTAACTCTCTCTACTCAGCAGGCGACAGTTATCAAACTAACGCAGCAGCTTGCCGATTCCGCTCTCCGCCTGGAGGAAAATAGCCGCAGCCGCGCTAATCTGATGGAGAAAACCCAAACATTTGCCGGGCAATTTAGCAAAGTATTCAATGTTGAAGCCCCCGACTGGAAGTTGCCGTATGAGTTTCAGGACAACATGGTCAATATGGCGACCAAAGGTGGGATGAATGCTACAACCCGCGAGACGCTCAGCCTTAATCTGCGCGACTGGAGCATGGATTTTAACCAGCAGCAGACCACCTTACAGAACGCAGCCCAAACGCTGATCGAAGGCAATTTGTCGTCGATACAGGATCTCAACCGTTATATGCCGGAGATCGCCAAAGCTGCCACCGCCACGCGCGAAAGTGCTGAAACATGGGCGAATGCCGCGCTCGCAACCCATGATCGACTGAATATTGCCCCGGAAAATTTCCACGCCGCGCAAAACATGATGTACGGCATTAGCAAAAGCGGTGGGCCTGCCATTGCTGAACAAACGCAGTGGATAGAGAAATTTGCAGGTAAAACCGGCGCTCAGGGTCTGGAAGGTATGGCTGAACTGACCGCCACCATGCAGATCGCCATGAAAAACGGGGCCAGCGCCAGTGCGGCGGCGGAGAATTTCGACCACTTTCTGCAAACCACCTTTTCGAAAAAAACCGATTACTGGTTCGTCAGCCAGGGCGTTGATCTGCAAGGCTCTCTGCTTGAGCATCAGCAAAACGGTATGGGTGTTAGCGAAGCCATGACTCATATCGTGCAAATGCAGCTTGAGAAGATGAATCCGGCGATCCTCGACACCTTCAAACGCACCATGCAGATCGAAGATTTATCTGCCCGCAGCAATGCGCTGCAATCGATGGTGACGCAGTTTAATCTGGGGGAAATGTTCGGCGATGCGCAAACAGTGGAATTCCTGGCCCCTATGCTGGCGAATATGGAGGAATATCGCCAGTTAAAAGCCTCTGCCATGCAAGCCACCAGCAAGAATCTGATTGATGCCGACTTTTCTGCGCAAATGGCCTCGCCCATTGAACAGACTAAAGCGTTACAGCTGGCGTTAAATGATTTATGGCTCAGCATTGGCTTGCAATTAATGCCGCTGATTGGCGAGCTGGCACAAAGCCTTACGCCGGTTATTCGTCAGTTCAGCGCCTGGCTACGTGAGCACCCGACACTGGTGCAAAACATCGCGAAAATCGTCGGGGCGATTTGGCTGTTTAACGGTGCGCTGAATGTTTTAAAGCTGGGCGCGAACCTCATCACCTCGCCGTTTATTCGTCTGGTCGATATCTTCCTGAAAGTCAAGGCAAGTCTGGCGCTCACAGGCGGGGCAAGTAAGATGCTATCAGCGGTTAAGTCATTGGGTGGCGGCGCAAAATGGCTAACGCAACTGCTTGGTCGTGGCCTGATTGGAACATTGAAACTGGTTGGTCGGACCGTTCTCTCACTAGGCCGGGTGCTACTGATGAATCCCATTGGTCTGGTCATCACTGCGATTGCGGGCGCTGCTTATCTGATTTATCGCAACTGGGAGCCTATCTCCAGGTTCTTTTCGACCATCTGGCAACGTATCACCACGGCCTTTGACGGCGGCATTGCAGGAATTTGTCGGTTGATTCTCGACTGGTCACCGCTGGAGTTGTTCTATAGCGCCTTTTCCAGTGTGATGAATTGGTTTGGTGTCGAGATGCCTGCAAGTTTTAGCGAGTTCGGCAGCAATCTTCTGGGCAGTCTGGTTGACGGCATAATGAATGCCTTCCCCGCTCTGAAAGGCATTATTGATCAGGTAAAAAACGCCATCCCAGACTGGCTAAAAACCACGATGGGTATTAGTACAGAAGGATCGGCTACAGCTATTACAAGCACGACTAATACCGCATCCGTCTCCCCCGCGACCGTTGTTCCAGGCGTTGCCGGTGCGATTTTAACGCCGCCGGTGGGCAAACAACTCGCGCCATCCGGCAAAACGGCTACGCCGTCATCGGCGCCAGCGGCAAAAAATACAGCCGCCAAACCCGTATCTGCCTCTTTACCTGGTAAATCCGTAACCAAAGCGGCGACGCTACCTTCCCGTTCCTCAGGAAAAGTTCAGGTGAATTTTTCGCCACAAATTACCGTGCAGGGTAACGGACAAAACACCACTAAAGAGATTCAGAACGTGTTGACGATGAGTAAACGCGAACTGGAAAGAATGATTAACGATGTAATGGCGCAGCAGCAGCGCCGGGGGTATGCCTAATGTATGCCGTTTTAGGAGAGATTGAATTTAAGGTTGTCACATTCTGGGACGGCTTTAAAAGCACAATGGGCGTGGATTACGCCACACATGCCCGTATAGAAGGCAAACCCGGCGTGCAGTTTATTGGCGATAAGCTGGATATGCTGGCGCTGGAATTTTCCCTGCACAGCCAGTTTTGCCAGCCCACAACAGAGCTGAACCGACTGCGTGAAGCCATGCTTGCTCACAAGGCGATGGCACTGGTATTTGGCAATGGCGATTATCGCGGCTGGTTTGTGATTACGGAGCTAACCGCCACCCACCAGCACACCGATCCCTGGGGCAATGTGATTGCCCAAAACGGAACGATGTCGCTCCAGGAGTACACCGGCGATCCTAAAAATCCACTTTTACCTCCGGCGATTACCACCCAGGAGCCCAACATCGAGGAAAAGGCGAGCGATTTTCCCGACAAGGTGGAGTCCTGGTTTGATCAGATATTAAACGCCATTGAAGAAGGTATGCGTAAGGCCAAAGAGATGCTGGATGAACTGACACAATCCATTGAAGATATTAAAAAAACGGTGGCAAAAGTGAAAGCAATGATTAAAGAGGCCAAAGCGTTAAAAGAAAAGTGTGAAAAGATAATTACGTCATTGAAAAAGACAATCGACGCCATCGAAACCCTGTTTAAACAGCCAATGGATCTGCAAACGCTGGCAGGCCTACCAAAAGCGTTGTCGGCGCAGATTAAAGCTTTACTGGGTAACATGCCAGGTATCCGGGACTGCGCCAATGACGCCAGTACGCTGGTTGACCATGCTCAGGCGCTTTTCGACGACATTACCAGCGACATCGCCGAAGCGACGTTCGATAAAGCCACGTCGTTGGTTGAGCAGGCACGTACAACGGTACAACAAACCACTCCCGCAGTGAGCCAGCTTGCTGCCGTAACCATTACCAGGAGCTGGTAATGCGATACCTTGAACATATCACCACCGATGGCGAACGCTGGGATAACCTGGCATGGCATTACTACGGTGATGCGCTGGCTTATGAACGCATAATCGCCGCCAATCCACATGTAGCCATTTACCCGGTACTGCCTTCCGGTATTCAGCTCATTATTCCGGTCATTTCCGTTAATAAAACCTTATCGGAGATCCCACCATGGCTGAGATGAGCGTAACTGGTGGCGTCTTTGCCACACTCACGCCCATTTTTACCCTCTGGTATGGGCATAAAGATATCACTTATGACATCACACCCTATGTCACCAGCATCAGTTACCACGACAGCATCAAAAACGAGTCGGATACCATCGCAATTACACTGGATGACACAGATGGACGCTGGATAAAAGAGTGGTATCCCGGCAAAGGCGATACGCTGGCGCTGCATATAGGTTATCAGGGGGAAAAGCTGCTCGATTGTGGCCAGTATATTATTGATAAAATTGATATTTCAGCGCCACCTTCCACGGTAAATATTGATGGCATCGCCACTTCCGTCAATCAGGCGCTGCGCACCCGTAACAGCCAGGGCTTTGAAGAAACGACGCTTTCGGCGATCGCCAGCCGTATTGCCCAAACGCACGGTCTGAAACTGGTGGGCAAAATCGAGTCGCTCACCATCGACCGGGTAACGCAGTATGGTGAAACCGATGTCGGATTTCTCAAACGTCTGGCCAGTGAATATGGTTATGCCGTAAAAGTGACGACAAAAGAGCTGATTTTTTCACATTTACCCACGCTGCGCTGCCTGACGCCTGTGAAAAAGATCGATCGCAAAGAGGTTTCTCATTTTACCTTCAAAGACACCATTAACCGGATCTACAAGAACGCCACCGTACAGCATCAAAATAGTAAGAAAAAAGAACTGGTTATCTACACTCACAACAGCCAGCAAAAACCATCTGTCCGTGGAGTCGGCACTAGTGCCGACACGCTAAAACTGAACAGTCGGGCGACGGACGTTGGCGCAGCACAGGCAAAGGCTAACGCTGCACTCGACAGCCACAACGAATATCAGCAAACCGGAACGCTCACAATGATGGGCTGCCCGGAACTGACGGCGGGCAATAAAATTGAACTGACCGATTTTGGCGTGATTTCCGGTCAGTGGCTGATTGATAAATCTACTCACAGTTTTGTGCGCAGCGGCTATACCACTGAAATCGACGTGTCACGCGGGCCAGCGACCAGCCAGTAAGGAGGAAATATGAAAGGAGTAACCCGTCAAACGGGGATTATCAGCGATATTGACGAAACCAGTGTTCGGGTACGGGTCACTCTACCAGAGTGTGACAATCTGAAGAGCAACTGGCTTGCGGTACTTCAACGCAATTCCCAGGACAATAAAGACTACTGGCTACCGGATATGGGCGAGCAAGTGGAAGTTCTGCTGGACGATAACGGTGAAGATGGCGTGGTGCTGGGTGCCGTTTATTCTACGGTTGACACCGCGCCTGTAGCCTCGCGCGACAAACGTTACGTCCAGTTTTCTGATGGCGCAGCGTTTGAATATGACCGCAGCACGCACCAGCTGACGATTAACGGCGGTATCGAGAAAATCGTGATTGAGGTTATCGACAGCACCCGCCTGACATCGCCCAACGTTGAGATTAAAGCCCAACACGTCACCGTGACTTCCGATACCGTCGATGTTAAAGCGACCGATGTCAGCATCGACGCCACTAAGGTCGAGGTTAAAGCAGCAGCAGTGACGGTAGATGCGCCCATGAGCACCTTTACTGGCAACGTCACGGTAATGAAAAAACTCACCTGGCTTGGCGGGATGGCAGGAAGTGGAGGCATCGGTAACGCAGCCACGATAACCGGCAATGTCAACGTGATCGGCAACGTTCAGGCCAGCGGCGCATTGCAGGACAGCGGTGGCAACTCCAACCACCATTCACACTGACTTTTAACCCGCCTGATGGCGGGTTTTCTCTTTTTAATCAATCAGTTTTCTAAATCGCTTTAATATCTCCACAGCCCGTTCAGGGCGAAAATACCCTCATGAACACAAAAACACGCCCCTCAACGCTGCACTGGCAACCGGCCTTGCAGCGGCCTGAAGAATACGTCTGCGGGCTGGATGATATTCACCAGGCAATACACATCATTCTGCGTACACCGCGCGGCAGTGATCCCCACAGACCGCTGTTTGGCAGCAACTTGTGGCACTACATCGATTACCCCATCGAGCGGGCTATCCCGCATGTGGTACGGGAGTCGGTGGAAGCCATCCGCCAGTGGGAACCGCGCTGTCGGTTGCTGAAGGTGACACCAGTAATCGACGGCGAACATCTGACGTTACGTGTGCAATGGCGCGCCGCTGACGGCGTTATCAACTCAACGGAGGTGTTATGGCGATAGCCGAACCCAATTTTATTGACCGCGATCCTGCGCAAATTACCAGTGAGATGATTGCGCAATACGAAGATGCCAGTGGTAAAAAACTCTATCCGGCACAGGCTGAGCGGTTGCTCATCGACCTGTTTGCCTATCGTGAAAACCTTGTACGCATCGCCATTCAGGAAGCGGCGAAACAAAACCTGGTCGCGTATTCCCGCGCGCCAATGCTGGATTATTTAGGGGAGTTGGTGGGAGTTCACCGTTTGCCTGCGCAGCCTGCAAAAACGACGTTGCAGTTTTCGGTCGTTAGTGCGTATCCCGGCAATATCCTGATTCCCCAGGGGACGCGGGCCAGTGCCTCTGATAGCGTGATGTTCGCCACCGATGAAGATGTTCTGCTTCCGGCCAGGAGTTTGCATATCGCCGTTCCTGCCACCAGCCTCGCAGCAGGTGAACAGGGTAACGGCTGGCAGCCTGCACAAATTAGCGCACTGGTCGACAGGATTGGTCATTATGACATCAACGTAACCAACCTGACTGCGTCAACGGGCGGCTGCGGTGAAGAGAGCGATGACGCATTGCGCCAGCGTATCCAACTGGCACCAGAAAGCTTTAGTAATGCGGGCAGCTATGGTGCCTACCGCTTTCATACGCTTTCTGTTAGCCAGTCGATTATTGACGTTGCAGTACTGGGGCCGGACGAGGGATTGCCAGAAGGCTGCGTGGAGATCTACCCGCTAACCCTGAATGGTCTACCCGGCACGGAGTTGCTGGCGCAGATTGAACAAGAAGTCAGCAAGGAGAAAAAACGACCGCTGACCGACAAAGTGAGTGCGAAATGCGCTCTTCGAGTGCCGTATGAGATCCGTGCGCAGCTAATGCTGTTTACCACCGCCGATCAGGAGACAACGCTGGCTGCGGCGCGTAAAGCGATTAGCCTCTGGACGCAACAGCGGCAGAAACATCTGGGGCAGGACATTGTGCCAAACCAGATAATCAAAGTGTTACAGGTCGATGGCGTCTATGACGTTGCGCTGAATATGCCTACAAAACGTATTTTGCAGGCGCATGAATGGGCGGAATGCACTGCAATAGACGTCACGATTGCCGGAGTCAGCGATGGATAAATTGCTGCCACCGCCGCCGCTTGCCAGCGATGAGCGTTTTTCGATTCTGGCAAACATCGCCGCCGAGCGTTTTGCCCAACTCGATCTGACGGCGTTGATGGTTTATCTGGTCGACCTGGTTGATGCTTCGGCATTACCAGCCCTTGCAGAACAATTTCACGTTCAGGGGCTGGAAGGTTGGTTATTTACCACCGATGAGCGGGAGAAACGCGAGTTAATTAAACAAGCCATTGAACTGCATAAATATAAAGGAACAATTTGGGCGGTACGGCGAGTGCTGGAAATACTTTCCTTACCCGGAACTATTTCAGAATGGTTTGAATATGGGGGAAGGGCTTATTTTTTTAAGGTAAATATTACACTAGAGGAAAAAGGATTAAATGAAGATGAATTCAATGCACTTATCACATTAATTCATGAATATAAAAATGTTCGTTCAAAGCTGGAAAGCATTGTTATTTGGCTTATTAATCGAAGCCCAATACCAGTTATTGGCAGCGCCATGCAAGGAGGGGAAGTCATTACAGTATTGCCTCCTGTTGCAGAAAGCCTCAGCCAGTCATCAGGAATATTTTTAGCGACGGGTTATTGTGTGGAGGAATATATCCAACTACTACCTTATCAACCCGATCGCCTTACACAATCCCAACCGATGAAGGTCGGCACAGGATACTGGAGCACCGAAATTATGTCTGTATATCCGGAGTAATAATGGCAAGTGAATTTTTTACAATATTAACTGCTGCAGGCAAAGCCAAAATTGCCTCAGCACTGGCCGAGCAAAAACAGATCCGTCTGCAAACTATGGTAGTTGGCGACGGTAATGGTAAATATATCGAACCGACAGAAAGTCAGACCAAAGTAGTCCATGAGGTCTGGCGTGGTCAGCTCAATACATTAAAAATTGCGCCAGATAATCCGGCCTGGGTTATCGCAGAAGCGATTATTCCCGAACAAGTCGGAGGCTGGTATGTACGCGAAGTTGGGTTACTGGATACCGACGGCACGCTGGTCGCTATTGGTAAATTCCCGGAAACCTATAAGCCACGATTACCTGCGGGGGCCAGTAAGCAAATCGTTATACGCGCGGTCATGGAAGTCACCAATGCAGACGCGGTGACGCTTTTGATCGACCCTTCAGTCGTTGTGGCAACCAGGGAATATGTCGATGACGCGTTGAAAACACATCAGCAATCACGAAATCATCCTGATGCGACGCTGACACAAAAAGGTTTTACGCAGCTCAGTAATGCAACTAATAGCGATGATGAGACTAAAGCAGCCACGCCAAAAGCGGTAAAAACGGCATATGACCTGGCAAATAGCAAAGCCGCAACCAGTCATACTCATGCCTGGAATCAGATTACTGGTATCCCTGACGGTACACTGACGCAGAAAGGAGTCGTTAAACTTAACAACACAACAAATAGCACCAGTACAACGGAAGCTGCAACGCCAAGTGCGGTTAAAGCAGCGATGGACAAGGCTATTGCTGCGGCGCCGTCCAGCCATACCCATGCCTGGGGGCAAATAACAGGTATCCCCGACGGTACGCTGACACAAAAAGGGGTCGTGAAACTTAATAATGCGACCAACAGCACCAGTACGACGGAAGCTGCGACGCCGAACGCGGTTAAGGCAGCGATGGATAAGGCTATTGCTGCGGAAAGCTGTCCTGTTGGGATGCCTATTCCCTGGCCATCTGATTCTGTACCTTCAGGCTACGCTCTGATGACAGGTCAGACATTTAATAAAACCTCCTATCCCAAACTGGCAATTGCATATCCATCTGGTGTTATTCCTGATATGCGCGGATGGATAATTAAAGGAAAACCATCCAGTGGGCGCGCTATATTATCTACTGAACTGGATGGAGTTAAATCACATAACCATACGGGCAGTATTTCGAGTACTGATTTAGGGACGAAAACCACACCCCTCACAGACTTGGGGACTAAAACTGCATCATCATTTAACCATGGAAATAAAACAACAAGTTCATCTGGCTCAGGCTCGGCAACTGCAACAGTAAGAACAGGGACATCTTCACCAGAGGGCCAAGGCGACTGGACATCATATGGCCCTGGTACCGGATCATCTTTGGCAATTAATGTTCCATCACACGTTCATAGTGTTACAATTGGTTCCCATTCGCACACTGTTGCGCTCGGCACCCATTCGCATTCAATTGCACTTGGTTCCCATAACCACTCCCTAACCATTAATAATACCGGCAGCACCGAAAACACCGTCAAAAATATCGCATTCAACTATATTGTGAGGCTAGCATGAATACTTTTACCTTTTCTGATGAAGCTCAAATACTAACTGTATATAATTTTTCACAAGACTCCCAAGAATATATCGGTGAGTCTGATGCATACATTGCACCTAATACAGGCTTGCCAAATTATTGCACATTAATTTCACCTCCCGAAAAGGCTCCTGGTTTTACTCCAGTGTGGGAGAATGAAACATGGAGACTTATTGAAGATCATCGAGGCCAAACTGTTTATAACAAAGTTGATGGTAGCCAGCTTATTATTCAAGAATTGGGCCAATTACCTGAAAATGTAACAGTCATTTCCCCGACAGGTTCTTTTGAACGTTGGGATGGTGAAAAATGGCAACCATCTATAACCGATGCTAAAGAGGCGAAATACTCTGCAATCAAAAATCAACGCGATGCCATCACAACCGATTACATCATCATCAACAACCATCACTTCCACAGTGATACAAATAGCCGTATCCAACAGCTTTCACTCACAAAAATGGGAGCGGAGAAAAAAATTCCGCCAGGGTTAATGTGGAAAACTAAAAATAATGGTCTGATTGAGTTAACCAACGAAATCGCTGCCCAGTTTGAATCGGTCACCATGGATCACGATATGCGCTTGTTCGCAAACGCCCAGCGTCATATCGCGGCGGTGGAAGCACTGGACGATATTCAGGCGGTGCTCGACTACGATTATTCAACAGGCTGGCAACCATGAGTAAAACCACTGTCTGGCTCGCTTGTTATAAGGGCCGAACAGAGCACCGTGGTATTGCCCGACTGGCTGACTGGCTTACCCGTAAAATCACACGCGGTAGTTATTCCCACTGTGAATTAGCCGTTAAGCATGGTGAAAAGAGATACCTTTGTTACTCCGCATCACTGCGCGATCGCGGTGTACGCGGAAAAATAATGCCATTGCCAGCGGATAAGTGGGATATGCTGCCGCTCCAGGCCAGCCTTCAGGATGTGGAAACTTTTTTCCGTAAACATGATGGCAAAAAATATGACTGGCGCGGAGCATTAGGAATTATTATCGGTAATAAAGAACAGCGCGATCGCCTGTTTTGCAGTGAATTTTGTGCTGAATTTCTGCAACTGAAGGAAAGCTGGCGCTATTCTCCAAACCACTTGTACGCTTTAGTCAGTAGCTGGCAATATCAGCCGTAAAATAACGCCGGGCATCACGCCCGGCGCATTACCGTCTGGTACAGTAAACTATCCAGTTCCTTAACGTCCCCTTCTCTGCTATCCGGTAACACTGGTGGAGTTTCCCCGCGCGCCAGCTCCGCGCGAATAAACGCATGTAACAAAGGACGACGCGGACCATATTCCGCCTCCCCCGCTCGCTGTTTACGCTCCAGCAGTTCGTCTATTTCTACGCGTAACGGCGCATCAAGCTCGCTTCCCGCCAGTAACTCGGAAAAGCGCATTGGCGGCACGCCTTTTCCCGCTTCAACCCAGCGTACGGCCAGCAGCGGACGCAGCACGTAAAAGTATTTTTTCAGTCGAACTTCATCGCCCTGCAAATAGCCGCGGAAGTTTTTCTGCGCCATCGAATAGTAATGCCAGCGTGCACGCAACGAAGAAAACCACATTGGGACCATTGCCTTAAGCGCCGTTATCGTTTCTTCATCTTGTTGATAGACCACCGGAGAATCCAGCCATTCTATCAGCGTCGGATTCGCGCCTTTCAATAATCCCAGCGCCTTACGCCACTCCCAACCGGAAACATCTAATTCGTCGTCGATGGGCAGCTCGATAACATCGCGCGGTGACTCTACACGCAGATACCATTCCAGCGGATGGACATACAAAAACCGTACATCGTAGTCGCTATCGGGCGAGGCAAATCCCCAGCCGCGGCTGCCTGATTCGCAGGCGTACAGCACTTTCACGCCATAGAGACGTTCTATTTCTTTTAACTGCTGCGATACCCGTTCGCGCATCGCAGCACTGACTCCATTTAATGGCATGTTACTCACCCTTTGATATTAACCAACCCATGCAGAACCTGATCCAGACCGCCAAATACAGAGATGTTATCGATCCGCTCAGCCACTCTCTCCAGCGTTTCCAGTTCTTTTAAGCGTAACGCCACCGGGTTGTTTTCCATGACTTTAGCGGTATTGAGTAACGAACGTGTCGCTGCCGTTTCTTCACGCCGACGAATCACATTCGCCTGCGCAGATTTCTCTGCCTCAACCAGCTGCGCGAGGATATTTTTCATATCACCAGGCAGGACGATATCTTTCACCCCTAATGAGGCAATCTCCATACCAAATGGCAACATACGCGATTTAACCTGTTCGCTGACAACGTCATCAATGACCTGTTTATCTTCCAGCAACTCATCCAGCGTACGCGTACCTACCGCTTCACGCAGTGCAAATTGCAATTCCCGATACAAATGATCAATCGGCTTCGTTAACTGACTAAATGCCAATAACACGTCGCTGTAGCGCCAGTTGGCGGCGAGGTTAATCCGCAGATTGACCTTATCTTTCGTTAAGATTTCTTGCCCGCTGACTTCCAGTACCTGCAAGCGGGTGTCAACCACTTCAGCTTCAACCAGATGGTTAATTTTCCAGTACGCAGTCAGCCCCGGCGGTAACAGCGCCTGCGTTTCACCATCGATTTTCAGTACACCTACGTGCCAGGCCGGAACCTGCACCGTCAGTATCGCATCGCGGCCTTTAACTGCCCCTTTGCGCCGTGGCTGCAATACCGCATTCATCACCTCCGTTTGAACCTGGACTTGCTGCGTATTCATCCGCACCAGCGTCAAATCATCCTCTACACGCCAGTACAAACGACGCGTTGATGGCGGCAGGATCTCCAGCAAAATACCGTCCATATACAACGCCCCGGCTTCAGTCTCCGACAAGTCGGCCACCACGCAATATCTTTCCACCCAATCAGGCTGAAAGCGGCGCAAATAATCCGCCAGCACGTCGGGAACTTCGCTGCCATCGAACGTAATCAGCAAGACTTCTGGCGTATTTAACCAGGGTAAAAGATGCTCGCCTGCATGCAGCACTTTGTAGTAATCGCCATTTCTGGAGAGTAATGCCAGCTGATCTTTTCTTACGCTTATTTTCTTAATCATTATCTATTCCTTGCTTAACAGCCGTCGCGGAAGCAGATACGAAGCGACAGGGGAATTCCCTTTTGCCTGTTACCCGGCGTCTTTATCGGCGACGTTATCGGGGATCGCTGACTGTGCAATCCCTCATTTTTTATTTAATAAGTTACAACCAGTATTCATTTCAGGAATGAATTCGGGAATCGAACCCATAATTGGCGTCAAAGGCTGACGGAACACGCCCGGAAAACAGCCTGGCCGTTCCTGGTGTGCCGACGGGGTTTAATCCCCTTTGAAATTCAGTATCAACGCAAAAGTGTTATTGCGAGAAGCGTGCCAGAATTGAGAAAAACCATTAACAAAATGAAAAATAAAGAGTTAATAAATTACTGTTGTTTGTAGGGGGAAAACTTTTTGCTAAATTTTTATCTGTATTTATCGTCAATTATCAAGAAAGATAGATATTTAAGAAGGGAACAAAGGAATATTATCAGTTCTGCTCGCAAACGAATTCCCGTACACTGAACTCTCTGGCTCACTGAGGGCACCATCATGGCACTCCCCCGTATTACCCAAAAAGAGATGACTGAACGCGAGCAGCGTGAACTTAAAACATTGCTGGATCGGGCGCGGATTGCGCATGGTCGCGTACTGACCAACTCCGAAACCAACAGCATTAAGAAAGAGTACATCGATAAATTAATGGTCGAGCGTGAGGCTGAAGCGAAAAAAGCCCGCCAATTGAAGAAAAAGCAGGCTTATAAACCGGATCCTGAGGCGTCATTTAGCTGGTCAGCAAATACGTCGACGCGCGGCAGGCGCTGATTAACGCCCCTTCTTTTTGCGCCCCGGCGAGGTAAAACGCTTACCGTTGGACGCCGGGCGACCGCCTTTTTCCGCCGTTTTTTCCATCTTAACGACTGGACGTTTGATGCCTACCGTTTTCGGTTTGGCCTTCGCTTTAGGTTTTGCCTCGGAAGAGGAATTTTCGATGAGCCTAAAGAGGTCGATTAACTCATCGTCGGTTAAATCGCGCCACTCCCCCAGCGGAATGCCGCTTAAGCTGACGTTCATAATGCGCGTACGTTCCAGCTTTTTCACTTCGTAACCAAAGTGCTCGCACATGCGACGGATCTGACGGTTCAGCCCCTGCACCAGGGTAATGCGGAAGACAAACGGCGCTTCTTTTTTGACTTTGCACTTTTTCGTCACCGTCCCGAGGATCGGCACTCCCGCCCCCATACCACGAATAAATTCATCGGTAATCGGTTTATCAACCGTCACCAGATACTCTTTCTCATGATCGTTACCCGCACGGAGGATCTTATTCACCAGATCGCCGTGATTGGTGAGGAAAATCAGCCCCTGGGAGTCTTTATCCAGGCGGCCAATCGGGAACACGCGTTTGCTGTGGTTAACGAAATCGACAATGTTATCGCGCTCGCCATCTTCGGTGGTGCTGACAATACCGACGGGCTTGTTCAGGGCGATAAGTACCAAATCTTCGGCTTCCCGAGGCTCAATCAACTGACCATTTACTTTCACAACGTCGCCGGGTTTCACCTGATCGCCAATGGTGGCTCGCTTGCCATTAAGGAACACATTGCCTTGCTCGATATAGCGATCCGCTTCGCGGCGTGAGCAAATTCCGCTTTCGCTGATGTATTTATTTAAACGGACTGATGAGTCGGGCAGCATAAATTCTCCTGTAAAACGCGGAATATACCGTACCTCTTAGCGGGGAAAAACAGGGTTATGCGGCAACGTCGAAATTAAATGTGATCTGCCACGCCTTTTATCACAAAAGTGTCTCCGGAAGTACGATGCAAATTTGCCTGGCAAAATAAGGATAATCAACATATTACGAATCGCTGCACACCTGTGCTGATGACTACTACGCAGAGAAACAAATGTGCAAGAGAAAGCGCTATTTCTCCCCATGCAAAGAGTGAAAAATCGCTTTGAAAGGCCATCATGATGGGGTTATATCAGATCAAGCGGTGAGAAAGCGTATTTGCACAAATGTGCAGAACCAGGAGGCGGCAATGGAAAACAGTGACGATATCCGTTTGATTGTGAAGATTGCCCAACTCTATTACGAACAGGATATGACGCAGGCGCAAATCGCGTGCGAACTGGGTATTTACCGCACCACCATCAGCCGCTTGCTTAAACGAGGCCGCGATCAGGGAATTGTCACCATCGCCATCAACTATGACTACAACGAAAATCTCTGGCTGGAGCAGCAACTGAAGCAAAAGTTTGGCCTGAAAGACGTTGTGGTGGTGTCGGGAAATGATGAGGATGAAGAGACTCAACTGGCGATGATGGGGTTACACGGCGCGCAACTGCTGGATCGCTTGCTGGAGCCTGGCGATATTGTCGGTTTTTCCTGGGGTCGCGCGGTGAGCGCACTGGTTGAAAACTTGCCGCAGGCGGGGCAATCGCGGCAGTTAATCTGCATACCAATTATTGGCGGCCCGTCCGGTAAACTCGAAAGCCGCTATCATGTAAACACATTAACCTACAGCGCGGCAGCGAAGTTGAAAGGGGAATCGCATCTCGCGGATTTTCCGGCTCTACTGGATAACCCCTTAATTCGTAATGGGATCATGCAGTCTCAGCACTTTAAAACCATCTCTGCCTACTGGGATAATCTGGATGTCGCCCTGGTGGGAATTGGCTCACCGGCCATTCGCGACGGCGCTAACTGGCATGCGTTTTATGGTGGTGAAGAGAGTGACGACCTGAATGCCCGCCAGGTTGCTGGCGATATTTGCTCGCGCTTTTTTGATATTCACGGCGCAATGGTTGAAACGAATATGAGCGAAAAAACACTCTCTATCGAAATGAATAAATTAAAGCAGGCACGATATTCCATTGGCATTGCCATGAGTGAAGAAAAATACAGCGGAATTGTTGGTGCACTGCGTGGAAAATATATTAATTGTCTGGTAACGAATAGCAGCACAGCTGAACTATTACTGAAATAAAAATCTTCCCGATGTTTACCGTAATAAAAATTACGGCGGGTCCCTATTATCTAAAATCAGGAGTCTGTTATGCAAACGTGGTTAAATTTGCAGAATAAAATCATTATTGTCACCGGTGGCGCATCCGGCATTGGTCTGGCGATTGTGGATGAATTATTAGCACAAGGCGCGAATGTACAGATGGTCGATATTCACGGTGGCGATGGACAATATGAAGGTCATAAAGGCTATCAGTTTTGGCCGACCGATATTTCCAGCGCCAAAGAGGTAAATCATACGGTAGCAGAAATTATCCAGCGTTTTGGTCGCATCGACGGTCTGGTCAATAACGCCGGGGTCAATTTTCCGCGTCTGCTGGTCGATGAGAAAGCGCCTGCCGGGCAGTATGAACTCAACGAAGCGGCATTCGAAAAAATGGTCAATATCAACCAGAAAGGCGTTTTTCTGATGTCGCAGGCGGTGGCGCGACAGATGGTCAAACAACATGATGGCGTGATTGTGAATGTTTCCTCAGAAAGTGGGCTGGAAGGCTCAGAAGGCCAAAGCTGTTACGCCGCGACCAAAGCCGCGCTCAATAGCTTCACGCGCTCCTGGTCGAAAGAGCTGGGTAAGCACGGTATCCGTGTGGTCGGTATCGCGCCGGGGATTCTGGAAAAAACAGGACTGCGCACGCCGGAATATGAAGAAGCGCTGGCTTGGACGCGCAATATCACCGTCGAGCAGCTGCGTGAAGGCTATACCAAAAACGCCATTCCTATTGGGCGCGCCGGAAGATTAGCAGAAGTGGCTGATTTTGTTTGTTATCTGCTGTCTGAACGCGCCAGCTATATCACCGGAGTAACCACTAACATTGCGGGCGGCAAAACGCGCGGCTAAGGAGGCTTTATGGTCAATGCCATTTTTTGCGCCCACGGCAAATTAGCCTGCGCCATGCTGGAATCGGTTCAGATGGTGTACGGCGATGCCAGGGTCGAGGCAGTTGAATTTGTGCCCGGCGAGAACGCCGGAGACATTGTGGCAAAGCTGGAGAAGTTAGTGAGCATTCACAATCATGACGAGTGGCTAATCGCCGTGGATTTACAGTGCGGCAGCCCGTGGAATGCGGCAGCGGTGCTTGCGATGCGCAATCCTCGTCTGCGGGTAATCAGCGGCCTTTCACTGCCGCTGGCGCTCGAACTGGTTGATAACCAGGACAGCATGAATGTTGATGAACTGTGTGAACACCTGACGCAAATCGCAAAGCAATCCTGCGTCGTCTGGAGACAGGTGGCAACGGCAGAGGAGGATTTCTGATGAACATTACGCTCGCCCGCATTGATGACCGCCTGATCCACGGTCAGGTCACTACCGTCTGGTCGAAAGTGGCTAACGCCCAGCGCATTATTATCTGCAATGACGAAGTTTATAACGATGAAGTTCGCCGGACATTATTGCGTCAGGCTGCGCCACCGGGAATGAAGGTTAACGTGGTCAATATTGAAAAAGCCGTCGCGGTTTATCACAACCCGCAATATCAGGACGAAACCGTTTTTTATCTTTTCACTCGCCCACAGGATGCCTTAGCGATGGTTCGCCAGGGGGTAAAAATAGGTACCCTGAATATTGGCGGTATGGCCTGGCGTCCTGGTAAAAAACAGTTAACCAAAGCAGTTTCATTAGATGACGATGATATTAACGCATTTCATGAGTTAAATAATCTTGGCGTCATACTGGATTTACGCGTCGTAGCGTCAGATCCCTCAATCAATATTATCGACAAAATAAACGAACAGTTAATCGCAAATTAAATAATAGCGCCTGTGTACATATGCTTTAACAGGCAGGGATGACGACACTTAAAAGGTGACAAATCATGGAAATAAGTACCCTACAAATTATTGCTATATTTCTTTTTTCCTGTATTGCCGGAATGGGCAGCGTGCTGGATGAATTTCAGACTCATCGTCCGTTAATTGCCTGTACGGTGATTGGTTTAATTCTCGGTGATTTAAAAACCGGAATTATGCTCGGTGGTACGCTGGAATTGATAGCTCTCGGCTGGATGAACGTCGGCGCGGCGCAATCTCCGGATTCTGCACTCGCCAGCATAATCTCCGCCATTCTGGTTATCGTTGGTCAGCAAAGCATCGCCACCGGAATCGCCATCGCGTTGCCTGTGGCTGCGGCAGGCCAGGTGCTAACGGTGTTTGCCCGTACCATCACCGTAGTGTTCCAGCACGCGGCGGATAAAGCAGCGGAAGAAGCACGGTTTCGCACTCTCGATATTCTGCATGTCTCCGCGCTTGGCGTGCAGGCACTGCGCGTTGCTATTCCGGCACTGATTGTCTCGCTGTTCGTCAGCGCCGATATGGTGAGCAATATGCTGAGCGCCATTCCCGAATTTGTGACCCGTGGACTGCAGATTGCTGGCGGTTTTATCGTGGTGGTCGGTTACGCCATGGTGCTTCGCATGATGGGCGTGAAATATTTGATGCCTTTCTTTTTCCTCGGTTTCCTCGCAGGTGGCTACCTCGATCTCAGTCTGCTGGCGTTCGGTGGCGTCGGCGTGATCATGGCCCTGCTCTACATCCAGTTAAATCCACAGTGGCGTAAAGCTGAACCACATCCCCAGACCACCACTATCACCGCCCTTGACCAACTTGATGATTAACGGAGCCATCATGGAACAGAGAAAAATTACACGCAGCGATCTGGTGAGCATGTTTCTGCGCTCCAACCTGCAACAGGCATCCTTTAACTTTGAACGTATTCACGGGCTGGGTTTTTGCTACGACATGATCCCCGCCATCAAACGACTTTACCCATTAAAAGAGGATCAGGTTGCGGCGCTCAGGCGACACCTGGTGTTCTTCAATACCACGCCAGCCGTATGTGGCCCGGTCATCGGCGTCACTGCCGCCATGGAAGAGGCGCGAGCCAACGGCGCGGAAATTGATGACGGTACCATTAACGGCATCAAAGTAGGTCTGATGGGACCATTGGCAGGAGTTGGCGATCCACTGGTCTGGGGAACGCTGCGCCCGATTACCGCCGCGCTCGGCGCATCTCTGGCACTTTCGGGCAACATTCTCGGCCCCCTGCTGTTCTTCTTTATTTTCAATGCAGTACGTCTGGCAATGAAATGGTATGGGCTGCAACTGGGCTTTCGTAAAGGGGTGAATATCGTCAGCGATATGGGCGGTAATTTGCTGCAAAAACTGACCGAAGGCGCGTCGATTCTCGGGCTGTTTGTAATGGGCGTACTGGTGACCAAATGGACATCGATCAACGTGCCGTTAGTGGTTTCACAAACGCCTGCCGCCGATGGTGCCACCGTCACTATGACCGTACAGAACATTCTCGACCAGCTTTGCCCTGGATTGCTGGCGCTCGGTTTGACGCTGCTGATGGTACGTCTGCTCAACAAAAAAATTAACCCGGTATGGCTGATTTTCGCCCTGTTTGGTTTAGGGATTATCGGTAATGCGCTGGGCTTCCTGTCCTGATTCTTCGCCCCGGCGCAACCGTCGGGGCCATCGTTCAACATGAGGTGGTTTATGAAAACAACAGCTCTGCGTCTTTATGGTAAACGTGATTTACGCCTGGAAACCTTTGACCTTCCTGAAATGCAGGAGGATGAAATCCTCGCAACGGTGGTCACTGACAGCCTGTGCCTCTCTTCCTGGAAAGAGGCCAATCTGGGGGAAAACCATAAAAAAGTACCCGACGATGTGGCGACCAATCCCATCATCATCGGCCACGAATTTTGCGGCGATATTCTGGCCGTGGGTAAAAAGTGGCAGCACAAATTCCAGCCGGGTCAGCGTTATGTGATTCAGGCCAACCTGCAACTCCCCGACCGCCCGGACTGCCCCGGCTACTCCTTCCCGTGGGTAGGCGGCGAAGCGACGCATGTGGTTATTCCCAACGAGGTCATGGAACAAGATTGCCTGCTGGCATACGACGGCGAAACCTATTTTGAAGGCTCGCTGGTTGAACCGCTTTCCTGCGTGATTGGCGCGTTCAACGCCAACTATCATCTTCAGGAAGGTAGTTATAACCACACGATGGGGATTCGCCCGCAAGGGCGCACGCTGATCCTCGGCGGCACCGGACCAATGGGACTGTTGGCGATTGATTATGCGCTACATGGACCCGTTAACCCTTCGCTGCTCGTCATTACCGATACCGACAACGACAAATTGAGTTATGCGCGCAAGCACTATCCATCAGAACCGCAAACACTGATTCATTATCTCAATGCCACCGATGCAGCATTTGATACGTTAATGGCGCTGAGTGGCGGTCACGGCTTCGATGATATTTTCGTCTTTGTGCCTAATGAAGGACTGGTGACTCTCGCCTCTTCCTTGCTGGCGACAGATGGTTGCCTGAATTTCTTCGCCGGACCGCAGGATAAGCACTTCAGCGCGCCAATTAATTTCTACGATGTGCATTATGCATTTACCCACTACGTAGGCACGTCAGGCGGCAATACCGACGACATGCGCGCAGCGGTCAAATTGATTGAAGAGAAAAAAGTGCAGGCCGCAAAAGTGGTAACACATATTCTTGGGCTGAATGCCGCGGGCGAAACCACGCTTGAATTGCCTGCCGTCGGCGGCGGGAAAAAACTGGTGTATACCGGGAAATATCTGCCGCTGACATCACTCACGCAGATTCAGGATGAAGAACTGGCGGCGATTCTGGCGCGTCATCAGGGAGTCTGGTCCGGCGAGGCGGAGCAGTACCTGCTCGCCCATGCAGAGGCGATTTCCCATGATTAATCGCGATACTCAACTCTGCATGTCGCTGGCCGGCTGCCCCGGTAACTTCGGCACGCGTTTTCACAATTATCTTTATGAAAAGCTGGGGCTGAATTTCATCTATAAAGCGTTCACCACCCAGGATATTGCAGCGGCGGTGAAAGGGGTTCGCGCGTTGGGTATTCGCGGTTGCGCTGTGTCGATGCCGTTTAAAGAAAGCTGCATGCCTTTTCTCGACGCGATCGATCCGTCGGCGAAGGTCATTGATTCCGTGAATACCATCGTGAATGACGACGGCAGGCTGACCGGGTTTAACACCGACTATATCGCGGTGAAAAGCCTGATTACCCACCACCAGCTCAATACCACCACGCGAGTGATGATTCGCGGCAGTGGCGGCATGGGCAAAGCGGTGATTGCCGCCTTTCGCGACGCGGGGTTTACGGATGTTATCATTGCCGCCCGCAACCGCGAGAGCGGCCCGGCGCTGGCGAAGCAGTATGGGTTTCAGTGGCAACCGCAGCCGGAAGGCATCGCCTGCGACATTCTGGTCAACGTGACGCCCGTTGGCATGAGCGGCGGTAAAGAGAGCCATGAGCTGGCCTTCAGCGAAGCGATGGTCTCAACGGCAAGCGTCGTTTTTGATGTCGTGGCCTTGCCGCCGGAAACGCCGCTCATTCGCCTGGCGCAACGGCTTGATAAGCAGACGATTAGCGGTGCGGAGGTGATTGCTTTACAGGCCGTCGAGCAGTTCGCAATGTATACCGGCGTACGGCCTGATGCGCAACTGATTGCTGAGGCGGCACAATTTGCACGAGAAGGATAAGAAACATCAGCGCCTTGTTTGCCACGCCAGAAGCAATGCGCAACATCGTGAGCCATGTCAGTAAGCGGTTAAAATCACAGTGGTAGCATGGCTCCCGTGATTTCTTACTAACCGGAGAAGTAATGGAACTGCTTTTATTGAGTAACTCGACGCTGCCGGGTAAAGCCTGGCTGGAACACGCGCTGCCGCTGATTGCTGAACAGTTGCAGGGTCGCCGTTCAGCGGTATTTATTCCTTTCGCTGGCGTAACGCAGACCTGGGATGATTACACAGCGAAAACGGCTGCGGTTCTCGCTCCGCTGGGTGTTTCTGTCACCGGTATTCATAGCGTTGTCGATCCCGTTGCCGCGATTGAAAATGCTGAGATCGTGATTGTCGGCGGCGGGAATACTTTCCAGTTGCTGAAACAGTGCCGCGAGCGCGGGCTGCTGGCACCAATTACTGACGTGGTGAAACGTGGCGCGCTGTATATTGGCTGGAGCGCAGGCGCTAACCTTGCTTGCCCAACCATTCGTACCACCAACGATATGCCGATTGTCGATCCGCAAGGTTTCGATGCGCTGAATCTGTTCCCGTTGCAAATCAACCCGCACTTCACCAACGCGCTGCCGGAAGGCCATAAAGGTGAAACGCGTGAGCAGCGTATTCGCGAACTGCTGGTCGTCGCGCCAGAACTCACAATTATTGGTCTACCGGAAGGTAACTGGATCACGGTGAGTAAAGGTCACGCTACGCTGGGTGGCCCGAACACCACTTATGTGTTTAAGGCTGGTGAAGAAGCGGTGCCGCTGGAAGCGGGTCACCGTTTTTAAGTGAATTGCCGGATGCATAATCCGGCATCTTGTTCATCGTGCCTGATGCGACGCTTTACGCGTCTTATCAGGCCTACAGGGTCACGGTATTAATACTCGTCCCGTCCTTCGTCTTCATCCGGCTGTTCCAGCACACTGTAAGCCACCGAACAAAACAGCGAGTTCAGACGCTGCATATCTCCCAGTAAGCCTAAATGTAGCGAACTGGTTTCAATGCTTTGCACGTTTTGCTGATGCAGGCGATCGACGTGAGCATGGGAATAACGGCGATTAAGAATGCGAAAGCGATGCTTGCTGCGGCGCAAACGACGGGCGCTGGTAACATCGCCAGAGAAGAAAACCGACATTGCCAGTTTTAAATTACTGAGCAATTGCTCATAGAGCGCATCCAGTTCCTTCAAGCCATCAAGCGAAAATGCCCGCCGTGCTGCCAGCGATTTATCGGCAATTTCGCTCCCCATGCGCTCGACGATATCGGAGGCCTGTTCAAGGTTGAGCGACATTTCGATGATCTCCGCCCAGCGGCGCGACTCTTCCTCCGCCTGCTCTTCTTTTGGCATCCGCGCCAGATACAGCTTAATGGCGGTATAGAGAACGTTGATATCATCTGCCAGCTTACGCAGCTCTTTCTCCTGCCGTGGCTCGCCGTGCATCACTTTATTCAGCCCTTCCATCATCTGTTCCATGGCGTCGCCAATGCGCAGGGTTTCGCGCGCGGCGTTCGCCAGAGCAAGCGTGGGCGTATCCAGCGCGCTGACATCCAGATGTTTGGGTCGTAGCTGGGTATCCAGTTCCGGTTCATCGCGAATAATCGTTTTGCAAAACCGTGCCATCGGGTCAACAAATGGCAGCATGACCAGGCAGCGTACAAGGTTGTAGAAGACGTGGAAATAGATCACCAGTTCCGCTTTTGGCAGTGGCAACTTCCCCATTGTCTCTGCCAGCAAATGGACAAACGGCAGGATAATCAGGCTACCCACCAGCTTAAACAGCAGGCTACCCAGCGCGACACGGCGGGCTGCGGCATTGGCGGCACTGTTGTTGAGCATCGCCAGCAGACCGGAACCGAGGTTAGCACCAATCACCAGACAGAGCGCCACGGGGAAGGAGATAATGCCTGCGGCGGTCAGAGTCGCGGTCAGCAGTACAGCAGCAAGGCTGGAGTAGCTGATAATGGCGAACATCGCGCCAATCAGCGCATCCAGCAGAATATCGCCGGTCAGCGAGGCAAAGATCACCTGAACGCCGTTTGCCTGGGTGATCGGCGTTACGGCCTGCACAATCAACTCCAGCGCCAGCAAAATCAGCCCAAGACCAATACCGACGCGGCCCAGTTGCCCGGCGCGTGACTGTTTGCGTCCGAGGAAAAAAATCACGCCGATAAAAATAAGTAACGGTGACAGCCAGGATAAGTCGAAGGTGAGAATACGCGCCATTAGCGCCGTCCCGACATCTGCACCCAGCACAATCACCAGAGCCGGTGCGAGGGCTACCAGATCCTGAGCGACAAACGAGGTCACCAGCATGGTGGTGGCATTACTGCTCTGCACCAGTGCGGTAACGCCTATCCCCGCGCAAAAGGCGAGCGGCTTCTTTTCGACGCTTCGGCTAAGAACAGTACGCAGACGCGCGCCGAAGACGCGCATTACGCCGGTTCGAACAATATGAGTCCCCCAGACCAGCAGGGCGACGGCAGAAAGCAGGTGAAGCAAAGTTAGCACGGAATCAGGTTCTCCTTTTTGTTATGCATTTTCCTGTTAAGATTTTTCTAATCACGTTATTTTTATCCAGGCATTTCTCTTGTATGTACTTTCAGTATAAGAGATTTATACAAGAAAGCATTTAAAAAGGCATTTATATAAAAATCCACCTGTATCTGTTGCTATTTCTGTCACACTTTCCCCTGTCGTTTACACCAGATAATCGTTGTCACTTTTGTGACCTCTGAGAAGATAAACAACGAAATATTTAAGACCAGATCCTGTGAATGAAAATAATTAAGTAACAACGGTATTACGGAGATTGAACAGCTTACGGTAGCAAAACGCATAAACTCCTGAATCGCCAAAAAAGAGAAACTAAATAATTCTTGTCTTAAAAAACATTGCGCAGAAAAGAATAAAGAGAACAATAATACTATTTGTAGCGTAACAGTGGCGACTGCATAAGCGTAAAAACCGCCTTCAACACCGATATCCTTAAGTAAAGAAAGTGAATGAACGATATCGGAATAAAAAGGGATACGACCATTACCAAGCGAGTAGAACAAATATGTGGCTATCGCGATAACATCCATGACACCCCAAAAAAGAAGAATGTATTTTTTATATTGACGTTGCATAAAGTAAATCCTTTTTACGAAAACAAATATTACCAGGAATTATTATAATTGCGGGCGTTTTTGGATTAACACTCCACCCGTATTTTTAAAAATCCTGTCAGCCATACCTTCACTAAACAAGACATCGATACGCCCTTTACTTTTATCGTGATACAGAATACTGCATGAGATACACCTTATACCCTCTTTGGATTTACGAAAATCTAACCAAAAACGACCATCATAAAAGACCCACTCCACACCTGTTTTTATATTAATTATCCAATCATTATAACCTGTTGGTTTTTTTCCTAATAGTTCAGTAACTTCGGACTCTGAACATCCTTCGAAAGCAAAAAAATCTATTTCATCGATTTTTATCATGTTCAATAATCCATTATTTATGACATTAAAAACCGGGGCAAATACCCCGGTGTTATCACTTACTCGGCATCATACCCCAGATTCGGTGCCAGCCAGCGCTCAACATCTGAGACGCTCATTCCTTTACGGCGGGCATAGTCTTCGACCTGGTCGCGCTGAATTTGCGCCACCGCGTAGTACTTGCTGTCCGGGTGGCTGAAATACCAACCCGAAACCGATGCACCGGGCCACATGGCGAAAGATTCTGTGAGTTTCATGCCGGTATGTTTTTCCACTTCCAGCAGCTCCCAGATGGTGGCTTTTTCCGTATGTTCCGGGCAGGCCGGATAGCCCGGTGCCGGACGGATGCCCTGGTAGTTTTCGCGGATCAGCTCTTCGTTGCTGAGGTTCTCGTTCGGCGCATAGCCCCAGTAGACTTTACGCACACGCTCATGGAGATACTCCGCAAAGGCTTCCGCCAGACGGTCTGCAAGGGCTTTCACCATGATTTTGTTGTAATCATCGTGCTGCGCTTCAAAGGCATCAGCCAGTGCGTCCTCTTCCAGCCCGCCAGTCACGGCAAATGCGCCGATGTAATCTGCTTTACCAGAAAGCTTCGGCGCAACGAAGTCAGCGAGACAGTAGTTAGCGAAGCCGGTTTTTTCGGTCTGTTGGCGCAGATGGTGGCTGACGTTGATCACATGGGTACGCGTTTCGTCACGGTAGATTTCAATGTCATCGCCCACACGGTTTGCCGGGAACAGGCCCACCACGCCACGCGGGTTCAGCATTTTTTCGGCGCTTAATTTATCCAGCATGTCGTTGGCGTCTTTAAACAGCCGCTGCGCCTCAACACCTACCACTTCATCTTCCAGAATGCGCGGATACTTCCCGGCCAGCGACCAGGTCATAAAGAACGGCGTCCAGTCGATGTAATTACGCAGCGTTTCGATGCTGGCTTCGACTTCCTGCACACCGAGACGGTGCGCCACCGGCGGCGTGTAAGCCTGCCAGTCAAAAGCGAAGTCGTTATCACGCGCCGCTTCCAGCGTGACCGGTGGTGTGCGTGGTTTCTTTCGTCCGTGCTGAATACGCACGGTTTCGTACTCCTTGCGGGTACGAGCAACGAAATCATCGCGCTGAGTGTCGGAAAGCAACGCCGCCACCACACCAACGGTGCGTGAAGCGTTCTGCACATACACCGTCGGGCCGCTGTAGTTCTGCTCAATTTTCACCGCCGTGTGCGCTTTTGAGGTGGTCGCGCCGCCAATCAATAGCGGAATGGTGAAGCCCTGACGCTCCATCTCTTTCGCCACGTTAACCATCTCGTCCAGCGACGGCGTGATCAGCCCCGAAAGGCCAATCAAATCAGCATTCACTTCTTTAGCGGTACGGAGAATTTTTTCCGCAGGCACCATCACGCCGAGATCGACAATTTCGTAGTTGTTACATTGCAGCACCACGCCAACGATATTTTTACCGATGTCGTGGACATCGCCCTTCACTGTGGCGATCACCATCTTGCCGTTGGTTTTACCCTGCTCTTTGCTGGCTTCAATGAACGGCTCGAGATACGCCACCGCCTGTTTCATGACGCGCGCCGATTTCACCACCTGCGGCAGGAACATTTTGCCCTCGCCAAACAGGTCGCCGACCACGTTCATGCCGTCCATCAACGGGCCTTCAATCACTTCAATCGGACGCGTAGCCTGCTGGCGGGCTTCTTCGGTATCCTGCTCGATAAACTCGGTAATGCCTTTGACCAGCGAGTATTCCAGACGTTTATTCACTTCCCACGAACGCCACTCTGCCTGCTGGGTGTTAGCGGTGTCGTCGGTTTTGCTGCCGCGATATTTCTCGGCAAGCTCGAGTAAACGCTCGGTGCCATCGTCGCGACGGTTGAGGATCACATCCTCCACCGCGTCGCGTAGCTCGGTAGGCAGGTCGTCGTAAATCGCCAATTGCCCGGCGTTGACGATCCCCATATCCATGCCATTGCGAATAGCGTAGTAGAGGAACACCGCGTGAATGGCTTCGCGCACCGGATCGTTGCCACGGAATGAGAAAGAAACGTTAGAAACGCCGCCGGAAATCAGTGCGTGCGGCAGTTCACGTTTGATGTCTTCACACGCGCCGATAAAGTCCTGCGCGTAATTGTTGTGCTCTTCAATGCCAGTTGCGACCGCGAAGATGTTCGGGTCGAAGATGATATCTTCAGCCGGGAAGCCAACCTCTTCGGTGAGGATTTTGTACGCCCGACGGCAAATCTCGATTTTCCGTGCGCGGGTATCGGCCTGGCCCTGTTCGTCAAAAGCCATTACCACGACTGCCGCACCGTAACGACGCAACAATTTCGCGTGATGGATAAAAGCGTCGACGCCTTCTTTCATCGAAATAGAGTTAACAATGCCTTTGCCCTGGATACACTTCAGACCTTTTTCAATGACATCCCATTTTGAGGAGTCGATCATAATCGGCACGCGAGCGATATCCGGTTCACCGGCAATCAGATTGAGAAAACGCACCATCGCCGCTTCGGCGTCGAGCATCCCTTCATCCATGTTGATATCGATAATCTGCGCACCGTTTTCCACCTGCTGACGCGCCACATCCAGCGCCTCGCTGTATTTCTCTTCTTTGATCAGGCGCTTGAACTTAGCGGAACCGGTGACGTTGGTGCGTTCACCCACGTTCACAAACAGGCTATCTTCGCCAATGTTCAGCGGCTCCAGGCCGGACAAACGGCAGGCTACGGGGATTTCCGGCAGTTTGCGCGGCGCTAATCCTTCTACTGCACGACTCATCGCTGCAATATGTTGTGGCGTGGTGCCACAGCAGCCGCCGACGATATTGAGAAAGCCCGCTTGCGCCCATTCACGTATCTGTTTTGCCATCGTGTCGGCGTCGAGATCGTACTCACCAAAGGCGTTGGGTAGCCCGGCGTTTGGGTGCGCGGTGACGTAGCATTCCGCAATCCGTGACAGCTCCTGCACGTACTGGCGCAGTTCGTCTGGCCCCAGCGCACAGTTAAGGCCGAAAGTCAGCGCTTCGGCGTGGCGCAGAGAGTTATAAAACGCTTCGGTGGTCTGCCCGGAGAGCGTGCGCCCGGAGGCGTCGGTGATGGTGCCGGAGATCATAATCGGCAGCTCAACGCCCAGCGCTTCAAACTCCGTTTTCACCGCAAAAACCGCCGCTTTGGCGTTAAGGGTGTCGAAAACGGTTTCGATCAGGATCAGATCCGCACCACCTTCCACCAGCGCTTTGGTGGATTCGCGATAGGCCGCCACCAGCTGGTCAAAAGTGATGTTGCGGAATGCCGGATCGTTGACGTCCGGAGAAATAGACGCCGTGCGGTTGGTCGGGCCGAGAACACCGGCAACGTAGCGCGGTTTCTCCGGCGTGCGCGCGGTCCACTCATCAGCACAGGCGCGCGCCAGTTTCGCCGCCGCAAAGTTGATTTCCGCCGACAGGGATTCCATCTGGTAATCCGCCATCGCAATGGTTGTGGAGTTGAAGGTGTTGGTTTCGATGATATCCGCGCCCGCTTCAAAGTAGGCGTTGTGGATAGCGGCGATCACTTCCGGTTTACTGAGTACCAGCAGGTCGTTGTTGCCTTTGAGGTCGCATGGCCAGTCGGCAAAGCGTTCACCACGAAAATCGGCTTCGTTCAGTCGATAGCTCTGGATCATGGTGCCCATACCGCCGTCCAGCACCAGAATACGTTCATTTAACTGCGCACGCAGTTGTTCCACTTTGCTGCTCACACTTGCTCCCGACACGCTCAACCCAGATTTAATAAAAATTCAACAAACCATACTGGCATAAACGCATCTGTGGTAAAAGCAACCACTACCCAACATGAGATTTGTTCAACATTAACTCATCGGATCAGTTCAGCAACTATTGCATTAGCTAACAATAAAAATGAAAATGATTTCCACGATACAGAAAAAGGAGACTGTCATGGTCGCACCCATTCCCGCGAAACGCGGCAGAAAACCCGCCGTTGCCACCGCACCAGCGACTGGGCAGGTTCAGTCTTTAACGCGTGGCCTGAAATTACTGGAGTGGATTGCCGAATCCAATGGCAGTGTGGCACTCACGGAGCTGGCGCAACAAGCTGGGTTACCCAATTCCACGACCCACCGCCTGCTAACCACGATGCAACAGCAGGGTTTCGTGCGTCAGGTTGGCGAACTGGGACACTGGGCAATCGGCGCACATGCCTTTATGGTCGGCAGCAGCTTTCTCCAGAGCCGTAATTTGTTAGCAATTGTTCACCCTATCCTGCGCAATCTAATGGAAGAGTCTGGCGAAACGGTCAATATGGCGGTGCTTGATCAAAGCGATCATGAAGCGATTATTATCGACCAGGTACAGTGTACCCACCTGATGCGAATGTCCGCGCCTATCGGCGGTAAATTACCTATGCACGCTTCCGGTGCGGGTAAAGCCTTTTTAGCCCAACTGAGCGAAGAACAGGTGACGAAGCTGCTGCACCGCAAAGGGTTACATGCCTATACCCACGCAACGCTGGTGTCTCCTGTGCATTTAAAAGAAGATCTCGCCCAAACGCGCAAACGGGGTTATTCATTTGACGATGAGGAACATGCGCTGGGGCTACGTTGCCTTGCAGCGTGTATTTTCGATGAGCACCGTGAACCGTTTGCCGCAATTTCTATTTCCGGACCGATTTCACGTATTACCGATGACCGCGTGACCGAGTTTGGCGCGATGGTGATTAAAGCGGCGAAGGAAGTGACGCTGGCGTACGGTGGAATGCGCTGACTTTTTCGCCTCTGATTTATACGAATCGAACGCTAAACCTCTGCCTGCGCCGATACGCATAAACATCTTCCACATGTCCTTCACGAATGCGGTTTTGTAGCGCGCGCCAGTAGTCGGCGCGGAACAGGTCGGCGTGCATCTCTTCAAACAGTGGCCCAATACGCGAGTCGGCGCATAGCCAATGGCGAAACTCTTCCGGGAAAACATCGCCCGGCGAGACGCTGTACCACGGTTCGCTGGCAAGTTCGTCCTCCGGGTAGCGCGGCGGCGGGATGTCGCGGAAATTCACTTCCGTCATGTAGCAAATTTCGTCGTAATCATAAAACACCACGCGCCCGTGACGGGTGACGCCAAAGTTTTTAAATAACATATCCCCAGGGAAGATGTTGGCAGCGGCAAGCTGGCGAATGGCATTGCCGTACTCTTCAATAACATCACGCAATTGCTGCCCCTCAACTTGCTCAAGCCAGATATTAAGCGGCACCATCCGCCGTTCGATGTAGAGATGGCGAATCACAATCTGTTCGCCGAGATCGGTGATTTTTTCCGCTGCTTCCTGGAGCAGTAATTCCATTAATGCCGGGGAAATATGCCGCTTCTCCAGCACAAAGTTTTCAAACTCCTGGGTGTCCGCCATTCGGCCCACGCGATCGTGCTCTTTCACCAGTTGATAGCAGGCGCGAACGTGAGCGGCAGACATCTCTTTCTGCGGCGCGAACTTGTCTTTGATGACTTTGAATACCCGATCAAAGCCCGGCAGCGTAAACACCAGCATCACCATGCCACGAATACCCGGCGCTTCAATGAACTGCTCATTACAGCCCTGTAGATAAACGAGATATTCGCGGTAGCTTTCGGTTTTAGCGTGCTTCTGGCAGCCGATAGCCATATACAATTCAGCGGTGGTTTTACCTGGCAGAATTTCCCGTAGCCACTCGACCAGCGCTGCGGGCAGCGGTGCATAAACCATAAAATAAGAACGCGCAAAGCCAAAAACAATGCTCGCTTCGGCGGTCGTCGTCAGGCAAGTATCAATAAATAACTCGCCGTCGTCCGTCTGGTGGATCGGCAGCAAAAATGGCAATGTGCCGGAAGGCGTGATCAGTTTGCCCACCAGCCAGGCGGCTTTATTGCGGTAAAACAGTTCGTTCGCCACCTGTAAATGACTTTCCGCGAGGTTGTCTGTCCCCAGCGTTTCCGTCAGATGGCGAACGATGTAATGAATGTCACGGCTTTTATTCTGCCAGCGCAGACGCAACGGCAGGTCGCTGATAACACGCATCAGCAGAGATTCCCAGCCGTGATCGGGGTGAAAGTCTTTCGCCAGCGGGCGCGGAATGGTACGAAAACGGCGCTCTGGCTGGGAGCTAAAGATAAAAAGCCGCTCGGGAGTAAGCGAGCGGTGGTCAAATAACCGACAGTACACGGAGTTAAAAAAGCTCTCCGCAATCTCGAAGCGCGGGTAATCCGGCAACAGCCGCGTGTAATGCTCTTTGACGCGCAGTAAAAATGCCGCGTCCGTGCTTTGGCCGTTGGTAATGCAGCGCAGTTGCTCCACCACCAGACCCACGTGATGATCGTAAAGATGGATACGGTTTTTCATCGCCTGCTGGACAGCATGCCAGTCGGCCTGTTCGAAACGCTGCTGCGCCCCGGAAGTCACTTCGAGGAATCGACCATACTGAGCGTCGAAGCCTTGCAAAATGGTTTGAGCAATCAGTAATTCCAGGCCACGCGGCATTTAGCGCCCTCATCAGGAGCAGAGAATTGCCGGATGCGGCGTAAACGCCTTATCCAGCCTACGTTCGGCAACGGTTGTAGGCATGATAAGACGCGCAAGCGTCGCATCAGGCATCGTGCACCGATTGCCGGATGCGGCGTAAATGCCTTATCCGGCCTACAGTCAGCAACGTTTGTAGGTTGCTTAGAACTGCGATTCTTCAGTGGAGCCAGTCAGTGCGGTAACCGACGACGTGCCGCCCTGAATAATGGTCGTCACTTTATCGAAGTAACCTGTACCCACTTCCTGCTGGTGAGATACGAAGGTATAGCCATCTTTCGCGGCGGCAAATTCCGGCTGCTGCACTTTCTCAACATAGTGCTTCATACCCTCGCCCTGGGCATAGGCGTTTGCCAGGTCAAACATGTTGAACCACATGCTGTGGATACCTGCCAGGGTGATGAACTGGAACTTGTAGCCCATATCCGACAGCTGCTGCTGGAAGCTGGCAATAGTTTTGTCGTCGAGGTTTTTCTGCCAGTTGAACGACGGCGAGCAGTTATAAGCCAGCAGTTTGCCCGGATATTTCGCGTGGATGGCTTGTGCAAAGCGACGTGCCAGTTCCAGATCCGGCGTGGAGGTTTCACACCATACCAGGTCAGCATATGGCGCATACGCCAGGCCACGGCTGATTGCTTGTTCAATACCTGCATGAGTACGGAAGAAGCCTTCGCTGGTACGCTCGCCGGTAATAAATTCGCTGTCATATGGGTCGCAATCGGAGGTAATCAGATCCGCCGCATCGGCATCGGTACGAGCAACCAGCAGGGTTGGAACGCCCGTCACGTCAGCTGCCAGACGCGCCGCGACCAGTTTCTGAATAGCTTCCTGAGTTGGCACTAAAACTTTGCCGCCCATGTGACCGCATTTCTTCACTGATGCCAGCTGATCTTCGAAGTGAACTGCCGCTGCACCGGCTTCAATCATCGCTTTCATCAGTTCAAAGGCATTCAGGACACCGCCAAAACCGGCTTCCGCATCGGCAACGATCGGCAGGAAGTAATCGACATAGCGCGGATCGCCCGGCTCAATGCCTGCGGACCATTGGATCTGATCCGCACGGCGGAAGGTGTTGTTGATCCGCTCCACCACAGCTGGCACCGAGTTTGCCGGATAGAGCGACTGATCCGGATACATGCTGGCCGCCAGGTTAGCGTCCGCCGCTACCTGCCATCCCGACAGATAGACTGCTTCAATACCCGCTTTCGCCTGTTGCAGCGCCTGACCGCCAGTCAGTGCACCGAGGCTGTTGATGTAGCCTTTTTTCGACTCGCCGTGCAGCAGACGCCACATTTTCGCCGCACCCAGTTGCGCCAGCGTGCATTCAGGATTGACTGAACCGCGTAATTTCACCACATCTTCCGCGCTGTACGGGCGAGTAATGCCTTCCCAACGCGGTTGAGTCCACTCTTTCTGTAATTCTTCAATTTGTTGTGTACGGGTTTTCATGTGCAGATGCTCCATAGTTATGTGGTGGTTTACGCTAACAGGCGGTAGCCTGGCAGGGTCAGGAAATCAATTAACTCATCGGAAGTGGTGATCTGTTCCATCAAACGTGCGGCATCGTCAAAACGCCCCTGGGAGAAACGTTCTTCGCCCAGTTCGCTGGCAATGACTTTCATCTCTTCGCCCAGCATCTGGCGGAACAAGGCTTTGGTCACCGGTTTGCCATTGCTCAACGTTTTTTGATGATGGATCCACTGCCAGATTGAGGTACGGGAAATTTCAGCCGTCGCCGCATCTTCCATCAGGCCATAAATCGGCACACAGCCGTTGCCAGAGATCCACGCTTCGATGTACTGCACAGCCACGCGAATGTTGGCGCGCATACCTTCTTCGGTGCGTTCACCATCACAAGGTGCCAGCAGCTGATCGGCAGTAATCGGCGCGTCTTGTTCGCGCATCACTTCAAGCTGATTTTTACGGGAGCCGAGAATGTCGTTGAATACCGCCATTGCCGTATCCGCAAGGCCTGGGTGGGCAATCCATGTGCCATCGTGACCGTTATTAGCTTCCAGCGATTTATCCGCTTTTACTTTGTTGAGCACCTGGTTATTGCGCTCTTCATCTTTGCTCGGAATAAATGCCGCCATACCGCCCATCGCAAAAGCACCGCGTTTATGGCAGGTTTTAATCAACAGGCGTGAGTAAGCATTCAGGAAGGGTTTATCCATCTTCACTGCCTGTCTATCTGGCAGGACGCGATCGGGATAGTTTTTCAACGTTTTGATATAACTGAAGATGTAATCCCAACGACCGCAGTTCAGACCAACAATATGGTCACGCAGCGCGTGAAGGATTTCGTCCATCTGGAACACGGCGGGCAGCGTTTCAATCAGCAACGTCGCCTTGATGGTGCCGCGCGGCAGATTAAAGCGATCTTCTGCATAGCTGAAGACTTCGCTCCACCAGGCCGCTTCCTGCCAGGACTGGGTTTTCGGCAGATAGAAATAGGGACCGCTGCCCTTTGCCAACAGTGCCTGATAGTTGTGGAAGAAATAGAGCGCAAAATCAAACAGGCTACCGGGGATTGCCTCACCACGCCAGGTGACATGTTTTTCCGGCAAGTGCAGACCACGTACCCGACAAATCAACACCGCTGGATTGGGCTTGAGCTGATAAATTTTGCCTGCTTCATTGGTATAGCTGATGGTGCCGTTAACCGCATCGCGCAGGTTAATTTGCCCGTCGATCACTTTGTTCCAGTCCGGGGCCAGTGAATCTTCGAAATCGGCCATAAAGACTTTCACATTGGCGTTGAGCGCGTTGATCACCATCTTGCGCTCAACCGGGCCAGTTATCTCGACTCGACGATCTTGTAAGTCCGCGGGAATACCACGAATTTTCCAGTCAGCATCACGAATGGAAGCTGTTTCCGAAATAAAATCAGGCAACGTTCCGTTATCGATATCCTGCTGCTGCTGAATGCGCGCTGCCAGAAGTTTATTGCGTTGTGGCGTAAAATGCGTCACCAGCTCAGTCAGAAATTCTACCGCTTCGGCAGTAAGAATTTGCTTCTCCTGCTCGCCATACGGCCTTATGAAAGCCAGTTCATCGGTTGTTGTTGCCTGTTCAGTCATCGTGCAGCTCCTCGTCATGGATCCGAAAACTTCCCCACTGTGAACGAAGGATCGTTGTGCGCTTTTCGTTCAGCACAACTAAGACTACTCATTTAAAATGCAAAATCAAAAACAATTTCCATTTTAATTAAAAATACTTGATAACTTATTGATAACAATATGAATAAATTTTATTCACCTACTGAGGTGCGTTTCGGAAATAAAAAAGGCACCCGAAGGTGCCTGAGGTAAGGTGCTGAATCGCTTAACGATCGACTATCACAGAAGATTAATCCAGCGTTGGATTCATGTGCCGTAGATCGTATGGCGTGATCTGGTAGACGTAATAGTTGAGCCAGTTGGTAAACAGCAAATTACCGTGACTACGCCAGCTCGCTCGCGGTTTGTTTTGCGGATCATTGTGCGGGAAATAGTTATACGGTACTTCCGGGTCTAGTCCGGCTTCCACATCGCGGAAATATTCCTGCGCCAGCGTTTGCGCATCATATTCGGGATGGCCCGTCACAAAGGCAATGCGCTTATCTTTGCTGGCAAACAGATATGCATCCCCTTCTTCCGTCTCTGCCAGAATTTCCAGATCGGTGTAATCACGAATCAACGCTGCCGGAAAGTCAGCATAGCGCGAATGCGGTGCCAGGAATGAATCATCAAAGCCACGCGTCAGAAGCGCATGAGGATGGAGAATATGATGCTCGTAAACGCCAGAGAGTTTGTCGGTGCGAGTTTGCTTAGGAATGCCGTAGAGGATATTTAGCGCGGCCTGTACCGCCCAGCAGACAAACAGCGTCGAGGTGACGTGATCTTTCGACCACTCCAGCACCTGTTTGATCTGCGGCCAGTAAGCGACATCATTAAACTCCACCAGGCCCAGCGGCGCGCCGGTAACTATCAGACCGTCAAAGTTTTGTTCCTGAATATCTTCAAAGTTACAGTAGAAGTTATTCAGATGCTCTGCGGGCGTGTTGCGCGATTCACGGGAATCAATGCGCAACAGCTGAATATCGACCTGCAAAGGTGAGTTTGAAAGCAGGCGCAGAAACTGATTTTCAGTTTCGATCTTCTTCGGCATCAGGTTAAGGATAAGTACCTTTAGCGGACGAATTTCCTGACCAGACGCACGAGAAGTTGTCATCACAAAGACGTTTTCTTCACGCAAGAAATTGACGGCGGGTAGCTCGTCCGGCACACGAATCGGCATAACCTGATTACCTCACTACATACGCTTATACGTTTAGACATCCAGATAGCTGAAGATAACCAGAAAATTTGCCAATGTCGAGTCTGCATGTTGAAGGTGAGAAAGTTTCAAGGAAAAGGCTACGTTAGAATATAAGAATGACGAAAAGGAGAGAAAATGGTTATTAGTATTCGCCGCTCACGGCATGAGGAAGGGGAGGAACTCGTTGCGATTTGGTGTCGTTCTGTCGATGCCACTCACGATTTTTTATCAGCAGAGTATCGGGCCGAGCTGGAGGAGCTAGTTCGTTCCTTCTTGCCGGAAGCGCCGTTGTGGGTCGCGGTTAATGAGCGGGATCGGCTGGTTGGGTTTATGTTGTTAAGTGGGCAGCATATGGATGCGCTTTTTGTCGATCCTGATGCGCGCGGTTGTGGCGTGGGCCGGATGCTGGTGGAACATGCGCTCTCGATGGCACCGGAACTGACAACCAATGTTAATGAGCAAAATAAGCAGGCTGTTGAGTTCTATAAGAAGATGGGTTTTAAGGTTACGGGACGCTCTGAGGTGGACGATTTGGGGAAACCGTATCCATTGCTGAATCTGGCATATGTGGGGGAATAAGCTGCCCCCTATCGTGCTATCGTGCCTGCGTAAGCTGGAGCAGACGCGCCAGCGTCGCAGCCGGCCGTTTTCTGCACCAGCGCAAAAAGGCCATCCTGACGGATGGCCTTCTGCTAAATTTGATGCCTGGCAGTTCCCTACTCTCGCATGGGGAGACCCCACACTACCATCGGCGCTACGGCGTTTCACTTCTGAGTTCGGCATGGGGTCAGGTGGGACCACC
>NZ_JBJQKY010000008.1:0-199199 GCF_046486595.1 Escherichia sp. WS3063 | reverse complement strand
GCAGTCTACGTGTGCGTAGTGACGGGTCGGGGTGTCATATTCAACGTGAGAAGTGTTGATGGTGATACCACGAGCTTTTTCTTCCGGCGCGTTATCGATCTGGTCGAATGCACGAGCAGCACCGCCGTAGGTTTTAGCCAGTACGGTGGTGATTGCAGCGGTCAGAGTAGTTTTACCGTGGTCAACGTGGCCGATAGTACCAACGTTAACGTGCGGTTTTGTACGTTCAAATTTTTCTTTAGACACGGCTATATTCCTTACTATAGTGCTCTCCCCTTCAGGAGAGAGCACGGGACTTTGGTATTAACCCTTAGGCTTATTTACCACGGGCTTCAATTACGGCCTGAGCAACGTTACTCGGCGCTTCATCATACTTAAGGAATTCCATGGTGTATGATGCACGACCTTTGGTCAGAGAACGCAGCTGAGTTGCATATCCGAACATTTCAGACAGCGGTACTTCAGCGTGGATCTTAACGCCAGTAACTTCAGATTCCTGACCTTTGAGCATACCACGACGACGGCTCAAGTCACCGATAACGTCACCGGTGTTCTCTTCAGGAGTTTCTACTTCAACCTTCATGATCGGCTCAAGCAGAACTGGTTTCGCTTTCTTAAAGCCTTCTTTAAAGGCGATAGAAGCAGCCAGTTTAAACGCCAGTTCAGAGGAGTCAACGTCATGGTAAGAACCGAAGTGCAGACGAATACCCATGTCTACTACCGGGTAGCCTGCCAGCGGACCTGCTTTCAGCTGTTCCTGGATACCTTTATCAACGGCCGGGATGTATTCGCCAGGGATTACACCACCTTTAATGTCGTTGATGAACTCGTAGCCTTTCGGGTTTGAACCCGGCTCCAGCGGGTACATGTCGATAACAACATGACCATACTGACCACGACCACCAGACTGTTTCGCGTGTTTACCTTCAACATCGGTAACTTTCTGGCGGATAGTTTCACGGTAAGCAACCTGCGGTTTACCTACGTTCGCTTCAACGTTGAATTCACGCTTCATACGGTCAACGATGATGTCGAGGTGCAGTTCGCCCATACCTGCGATGATGGTCTGGTTAGATTCTTCGTCAGTCCATACACGGAAAGACGGGTCTTCTTTAGCCAGACGGCCCAGAGCCAGACCCATTTTTTCCTGGTCAGCTTTGGTTTTCGGTTCAACTGCGATGGAGATTACCGGCTCAGGGAATTCCATACGTTCCAGAATGATCGGCGCATCCGGGTCACACAGGGTGTCACCAGTGGTTACGTCTTTCAGACCGATAGCAGCAGCGATGTCGCCCGCGCGAACTTCTTTGATCTCTTCACGTTTGTTAGCGTGCATCTGAACGATACGACCGAAACGCTCACGTGCAGCTTTCACGGAGTTCAGTACGGTATCACCAGAGTTAACCACACCGGAGTAAACACGGAAGAAGGTCAGGTTACCAACAAACGGGTCAGTAGCGATTTTGAACGCCAGTGCAGAGAACGGCTCGTCATCACTTGCGTGACGTTCAGCCGGAGTATCTTTACCGTCGTCCAGGATACCGTTGATCGCAGGTACGTCAACCGGGGATGGCAGGTAATCAATTACCGCATCCAGCATCGCCTGAACACCTTTGTTCTTGAACGCAGAACCACAGGTTACCAGGATGATTTCGTTGTTCAGAACGCGCTGACGCAGAGCACCTTTGATTTCTGCTTCAGTCAGTTCTTCACCACCCAGGTATTTTTCCATCAGCTCTTCAGAAGCTTCAGCTGCGGATTCGATCAGGTTCTGGTGCCATTCGTTAGCCAGTTCAACCATGTCTGCCGGGATATCTTCGTATTCGAAGGTTACGCCCTGGTCAGCGTCGTTCCAGTTGATAGCTTTCATTTTCACCAGGTCAACAACACCGGTGAAATGTTCTTCAGCACCAATCGCCAGCTGCAGCGGAACCGGGTTCGCGCCCAGACGGGTTTTGATCTGGTTAACAACTTTCAGGAAGTTCGCACCCATGCGGTCCATTTTGTTAACGAACGCAATGCGCGGAACTTTATATTTGTTTGCCTGACGCCATACGGTTTCAGACTGCGGCTGAACACCACCAACTGCGCAGTAAACCATTACCGCACCATCGAGAACACGCATGGAACGTTCTACTTCGATTGTGAAGTCAACGTGCCCCGGGGTGTCGATGATGTTGATGCGATGCGGCTCATACTGCTTAGCCATACCAGACCAGAATGCAGTAGTCGCAGCGGAAGTGATGGTAATACCACGTTCCTGCTCCTGCTCCATCCAGTCCATGGTTGCAGCGCCGTCATGAACTTCACCGATTTTATGGTTTACACCGGTGTAGAACAGAATACGTTCGGTAGTAGTGGTTTTACCGGCGTCGATGTGCGCACTGATACCGATGTTACGGTAGCGTGCGATGGGTGTTGTACGAGCCATTTGTTTCCTCGTTTATCTTTTAGGCGTTCAATTTAAGTAGCCCAAAGCGGGCTGCTTACTGGAAGCGCCCGCCTGGTGACTAAAACTCCGAAGGGATTACCAACGGTAGTGTGCGAACGCCTTGTTGGCTTCGGCCATACGGTGAACGTCTTCACGTTTCTTAACTGCAGTACCTTTGTTTTCTGCAGCATCAGAAAGTTCGTTCGCCAGGCGCAGAGCCATGGATTTATCACCGCGTTTACGAGCAGCTTCAACGATCCAACGCATTGCCAGAGCATTACGACGAACCGGACGGACTTCAACTGGTACCTGATAAGTAGAACCACCAACGCGGCGAGACTTAACTTCTACAGTCGGGCGCACGTTTTCGAGAGCTACTTCGAATGCTTCCAGTTCAGATTTACCAGAGCGCTGAGCCAGGGTCTCCAGCGCGCTGTATACGATAGATTCAGCAGTAGATTTTTTACCATCTACCATCAGGATATTTACAAATTTAGCCAGCAGTTCTGATCCGAACTTCGGATCCGGCAGAATTTTACGCTGACCAATGACGCGACGACGTGGCATGGAAATACTCCGTTGTTAATTCAGGATTGTCCAAAACTCTACGAGTTTAGTTTGACATTTAAGTTAAAACGTTTGGCCTTACTTAACGGAGAACCATTAAGCCTTAGGACGCTTCACGCCATACTTGGAACGAGCCTGCTTACGGTCTTTAACGCCGGAGCAGTCAAGCGCACCACGTACGGTGTGGTAACGAACACCCGGGAGGTCTTTAACACGACCGCCACGGATCAGGATCACGGAGTGCTCCTGCAGGTTGTGACCTTCACCACCGATGTAGGAAGTCACTTCGAAACCGTTAGTCAGACGAACACGGCATACTTTACGCAGCGCGGAGTTCGGTTTTTTAGGAGTGGTAGTATATACACGAGTACATACGCCACGTTTTTGCGGGCATGCTTCCAGCGCAGGCACGTTGCTTTTCGCAACTTTGCGAGCACGTGGTTTGCGTACCAGCTGGTTAACTGTTGCCATTAAATAGCTCCTGGTTTTAGCTTTTGCTTCGTAAACACGTAATAAAACGTCCTCACACAATATGAGGACGCCGAATTTTAGGGCGATGCCGAAAAGGTGTCAAGAAATATACAACGATCCCGCCATCACCAGGCCATCTGGCTGGAGTGCTTAACCGTAAGTCTGACGAAATCAGTATAGTCAATGGGAATGATGTCGTTCGAAATTCGACCAGTCAAACCGCGGGCAATAAGGTCTTCGTTCAGGGCATAGACCTTAATGGGGGCATTACGCAGACTTTCAAGGTAGCGGTTACCGTCAACTGCGGCAGTTACACCATCTTGCAATAATAGTAGTTCGTCGCCCTCACTGAGCAGACGCAGCAGCGCAGCAAAATCCGTCAGCCAGGGTGAACGATGTAATGTATGCAGCATAAACGCCTCAAAACCTCAAAATAACATCGTAGTTGGCGAGTTCGCGGCGTAAGGCATCTGCTTCGAGCGGCGTGGCTTCGACAACAAAGGGTGTCTGCGGATCTAACCCGCGTTCGCGCAGTGAAGCCGCACAAACCCAGCACTGTTCAATGTCGTACAGACCCAACAATTTAAAAGTGGCAATGTAATCACGCGCCAGCACTGCATCGGGCTTTTGTCCTGGCAGCAGCTGAAAAACGCCATCAGCTATAAAGAAGACAGCCAGATCGTCAGTTAATGCGGAAGTTGCCAGTAAAGCATCTAAACCTTCCCGGCCTGCAGCTGTACCATGAGGCGCAGTAGAAAAAACAAACGCAATTCGTTTCATCAGAACTGTACCACCCTGTCACAGGTCAGCGAGGCTTCCGCCAGCGCGCCAAGTCCGCTTAAGGTAAATCCCGGCTGAAGGTTTGACGAAGCCAGCCCCTGTCTTCCGGCCTCCGTTTCATCGACGATACCGCGGCGTAACGCTGCCGCTACGCAGATATTCAGCGCCACACCATGTTGCGCATTCAACTGTTGCCAGCCGCGCACAAGGTCAAATTCATCGCTTGCCGGTGAGGTCAATTGGTTAGCGTTATAGACCCCTTCCCGATAGAAAAAGACGCAGCTTAACTCATGGCCTTCGGCTATCAGTGCCTGCGCAAACTGAAAAGCACTACTCGCCTGTTGCGTACCGTATGCTGGCCCGGTCACCACGATGGCAAAACGCATTACTTATCTTGCCCCTGGAAATCACCGCTCTTGAACTGGCGGATGTAGAGATAGACAGTGTGTTTGGAGATGTTCAGGCGGTCAGCAACCTGGTTGATCGCATCTTTAATATCGAAGATCCCTTTCTCGTAGAGATTCAGCACGATCTGACGATTTTTGGCGTTATTAGAAACATTGCGATCGGCATTCACTTCTTCGATGGTGAACTCCAGCGTTTGGGTAACCAGATCTTCAACAGAAGAGGCAAAGTTGACGCTTGAACCGACATCCGGGGTTTCTGGCGGCACAAAGGTGCTCATAATCTGCGAGAAGGGAACATCAAGATTCATATTGATGCACAGCAGACCAATTACACGCTGTTCGCGGTTACGAATCGCGATAGTCAGGGACTTCATTAATACGCCGCTTTTGGCGCGAGTAAAGTAGCATTTAGAAACGCTGCTATCCGCTCCCGTCATATCGTGCAGCATACGTAGCGCCAGGTCAGTAATTGGCGAACCAATCTTCCGGCCTGTATGTTCACCGTTAGCAATGCGAATGGCTGAACATTTTAGATCCTGCAAAGAGTGCAAAACGATTTCACAGTGGGAGCCAATAAGCATCGCTAACCCGTCCACCACCGCTTCGTAGGATTTCAGAATATCAAAATCGGTCTGGTCGAAAGGACGTTGATCCAGTAAATCCAACTCACTGGTTTCGTTGGTTAAAAGCGACCTGGACATGAAAAAAAACACTCCTTTTCAGGAGCCTGTCGTTAACTTTTCAGGGCAGGCTCATTAATGATGCGGGTAACTAAATTAATACAGCGGAGGTTCCGCTTTCCAGCACTAATTATATCCGGCCTGTAATAAAAAAACCGCCGCCTGGTCAGGCGGCGGTTCTTAATGCTTATTTTTTAGCAGAATCTGCGGCTTTCGCATCAGCTTCCGGCTTTGCATCAGCCTTCGGCGCTGGTTTCACATCCAGCAGCTCTACGTCAAACACCAGGGTAGAATTCGGTGGGATCCCCGGAACACCCGCTTTGCCGTAAGCCAGTTCTGGTGGAATAACCAGTTTGATCTTACCGCCTTTCTTGATGTTCTTCAGACCTTCTGTCCAACCCGGAATAACACCGTCCAGACGGAAAGAGAGCGGTTCACCACGGGTGTAAGAGTTGTCGAACTCTTTTCCGTCGATCAGCGTACCCTTGTAGTTCACGACAACAGTATCGCTGTCTTTCGGTGCTTCGCCTTTACCGGCTTCTACTACCTGATAAACCAGACCAGTTGAAGAGGTTTTCACACCTTTCTCTTTGGCAAATTTCTCGCGGTACTCTTTACCTTTCGCTTCGTTATCTGCCGCGTCTTTTTCCATCTTCGCCTGAGCAGAAGACTTCACGCGAGCTTCGAATGCTTGCAGAGTCTGTTCGATCTCTTGGTCGGAAAGTTTGCTCTTATCAGCAAATGCATCCTGAACACCAGCGATCAGCTGATCTTTATCCAGTTTGATGCCCAGTTTTTCTTGTTCTTTAAGAGAGTTTTCCATGTAACGACCCAGCGAAGCACCCAGTGCATAAGCTGATTTCTGATCGTCATTTTTGAACGCTGCTTTGCTGTCAGCAGTTGTAGCAGGTTTTGCAGCTTCAGCAGCAAAAGTGATTGGTGCATGCAGGGCAACGGCCATTGTGGTCGCCAGCAGCGTTACTTTAAACAGTGATTTCATCCATATCTCCAGGATCGGGGCATCTCACCCCAGGGTTAACTATTATCAGAAGGGTACTATAAAGCGTTGTCGAACAAATCTACATACAGACACGCCCTATTATCATCTATTTTCAGACTCTTTTTGTTTAAATTAGTTTCGATGACCGCGAAATGAGTGCTGTCTCGGGCGGCAAAGTTAAGTAGAATCCGCGGCAACCATTCGACAAAAGAGGTGAATCATGCAGGATTTATCATTGGAAGCACGCCTGGCAGAGCTGGAGAGCCGACTGGCTTTTCAGGAAATCACCATTGAAGAACTGAACGTCACGGTGACCGCTCATGAAATGGAGATGGCGAAACTGCGCGATCATCTGCGTCTGCTGACCGAGAAGCTAAAAGCCAGCCAGCCGTCGAACATCGCGTCGCAGGCTGAAGAAACGCCACCGCCACATTATTGAGGCGTAAAAAAAGCGGGGATTCCCCCGCTTTTTTGTCACTTTTTCGGTATTAGTGGCAACCGCAACCGCCGTTACCTTTACCGCCGCAGCAGCCTTCGCCACCGTGTTCATGACCGTGATCGTGGCCATGACCGCCGCAGCAACCGTCGTGGTCGTGATCGTGGTGATGATCGTGCGCGCCGTGAACGTGACCATGAGCCAGTTCTTCTTCGGTCGCTTCGCGAATCGCCACAACTTCAACGTTGAATTTCAGGTTCTGACCAGCCAGCATGTGGTTACCATCAACCACTACGTGATCGTCTTCAACCGCAGTGATTTCAACCGGTACCGGACCCTGGTCGGTTTCAGCCAGGAAACGCATACCTACCTGCAGTTCATCAACGCCCATAAATACGTCTTTAGGAACGCGTTGCACCAGGTTTTCGTCGTACTGACCGTAAGCGTCGTTCGCGCCAACAGCGACATCAAATTTGTCGCCAACTTCGTGACCTTCCAGCGCCGTTTCCAGGCCAGAGATCAGGGAACCGTGACCATGCAGGTAGTCCAGCGGCGCACTCACCGGAGACTCATCAACCAACACACCGTCTTCTGTACGTACCTGATAGGCCAGGCTGACCACCAGGTCTTTTGCTACTTTCATGATATCTCCTGAGCATGGGAAGAATAGTGGCGCAGATTGTAGCGGAATTCTGCAGCCGTGTACTCACTAGCTTAAAAAAACTCGGCGCATATCGCTAGTCCGGATGAAAAATCCCGATCACTTGCTCATCTTTGCGAACGTGATCGCGGGCTTCTTTGTCTGCTTCTCGCATCTGATGTCCGCACTTAACACATTCAACAATATCAATATTATTTTCGCGCCACATCGCCATTGAATCCTGCGCCTGACAGGCCGGGCATTTTGCCCCCGCAATAAAACGTTTTCGGATTGCCATCTTTACCCTCTACTCAAATTCATCCCAGCCGTCCAGCTGGCGTCGTTCTTGTTGCATTTCACGCTGGAAAATCTCTTCCAGTTCGCGTCGGGCTTCCCTGGCGCGAGAAATTTGTACGGTATCGGCATGCATTGGGATGAGCTCTCGCAGCATCCGCATATCCAGGCGGCGAAAATGCAGTTGCGCCCGCTGTGCCTGATGCGGATGCATGCCAAGCGTGACCAGCGTCTTGCGCCCCAGCTCTAACGCACTGGAGAATGTTTCACGGGAAAACTGCGTCACCCCTGCCTGTAATAACTCATGCGCTTCCACACGTCCGCGCGCTCGCGCAAGAATATGCAAATGCGGAAAGTGCTGCTGGCATATTTCCACCAGTTTCATGGTGTCTTCCGGCTCGTTACAGGTAATGACGATAGACTCAGCGGCCTCTGCACCCGCAGAACGTAAAAGATCTACCTGCGTGGCGTCGCCGTAATAAACTTTGTAGCCATATTTGCGCATCAGGTTAACGGCACTGATATCCCGCTCCAGTACAGTAATGCGCATTTTATTTGCCATCAGCAAACGACCAATCACCTGACCAAAACGCCCAAAGCCCACGACAATGACCTGGGGTTTATCATCGTTGACCCATGGTTTTTCGTCTTCTTCTTCCGGTCCGTTAAACTGGCGGGATAGCCATTTATCTACCAGCTTCATCAGCAGCGGCGTGGTCATCATGGAAAGCGTCACCGTCACCAGCAACAGCGCCATCTGGTCGCCCTGGAATAAGCGTTGTGAAGAAGCGGTAGAAAAGAGGACAAAGGCAAACTCACCGCCCTGACTCAACACGCCAGCAAACTGCATCCGCTCTGAGCTACGCACGCCATACAATCGCGCCAGCAGATACAGCACGAGAATTTTCACCGCCACCAGCACAACCACACTTATCACTACCCACAACAGATGGGTATAAAGCACCCCGAGGTTGAGTGACATGCCGACAGAGATAAAGAACAAACCGAGCAGCAAGCCTTTGAAGGGATCGATAGCCGTTTCCAGTTCATGGCGATATTCACTTTCCGCCAGTAGCACACCCGCAATAAACGTACCGAGCGCCATCGACAACCCCAGCGCATCCATAAACAATGCGGAACCCAACACCAGCAGCAGCGTCGCGGCGGTGAACACTTCCCGCACACCAGAAGCTGCAATAAAACGGAATACCGGACGCAGTAAATAGCGCCCGCCAATCAGCATGCCGACAAACGCCAGCACCTTCATGCCGATCTTCATCCAGTCGAAATGTTCGTCTGCCGAACCCGCCAACAACGGCACTAACGCCAGTGCCGGGATCACCGCCAGATCCTGAAACAGCAGTACCGAGAAACCTAACTGGCCGGATTCGCTGCGATTCATCCTTTTATCACGCATCAATTGCAACGCCATTGCAGTTGAAGACATCGCAAGGCCAATGCCACCGACCACCGCCGCCTGCCATGAGAAATGGGTCAGCATCAATAATCCCGCCAGCAACGCCGCGCTTAACAGCACCTGTGCCGCGCCTACGCCAAAAATCGAACGCCGCAGTTGCCAAAGCTTGGAGGGATTCAACTCAAGGCCGATGATAAACATCAGGAACACCACGCCGAGTTCCGAAAAGTGGAGGATCTCATCGACGTCGCTAATAAACCCCAGCCCCCACGGGCCAATTGCAATCCCTGCCAGCAAATATCCCAACACAGCGCCAATCCCCAGCCGCGATGCCAGCGGCACCGCAGCCACCGCCGCGAAGAGAAACAACACTCCTGCGAGTAAAAAATCGGAACCTTCCATCAGCGGCCTCCTGGAGACAGCGGATTTGCCAGCCAGTCACCGTAGGCTCTGGCGTGACTCGCCAGCTCCTGTGCGCTTTGCCGTCTCGCCCAGTAAATAATGATGGGACTCAACCAATGCATCCGGCACATGCCCGCCGCTAGTTCAAAGGGGCGCAGAACATCGCTCATGGGGTAGCGATTCAAGGCGTCATAACGGTAAGCACTTTCCGGCTCGCCGGTGGTAATCACGCTACGCCAGTACTTTCCCGCCAGTTGGTTTCCTCCCGGCCCGCTGGCAAAACCACGGCTTAATACCCGGTCCAGCCACTCTTTCAGTAGCGCCGGGCAGCTATAGGTATAAAGAGGATGCTGAAAGACAATCACCTCGTGCTCGCGCAGTAATGCCTGCTCACGGGGGATATCAATAAAAAAATCGGGATAGTGCGCATAAAGGTCGTGCACGGTAACATTGCTGAGCTGCGTGGCCGGTTTAAGCAGTACCCGGTTTGCCACCGAGTCCTGAGATTCCGGATGGGCATACAGCAGCAAAACTTTCGCTGGCTGAGACATCATCCCCCTCCCGGTATGGTTTTTGTGTATAGTCGCTGTTTTGGGCTACCATTGCGCCCGGTGCGGCAGCTCGCCCATACATTACATTATCATAATGATAAGTTAACATAGTCTGAACATACGGCACCTTATGATTGTTTTCTCCTCGTTACAAATTCGTCGCGGCGTGCGCGTCCTGCTGGATAATGCCACCGCCACCATCAACCCCGGGCAGAAAGTCGGCCTGGTGGGTAAAAACGGCTGTGGTAAATCTACCCTGCTGGCATTGCTGAAAAATGAAATCAGCGCCGACGGCGGCAGCTACACCTTTCCGGGAAGCTGGCAACTGGCGTGGGTGAATCAGGAAACGCCGGCGTTACCGCAAGCGGCGCTGGAATATGTCATTGACGGCGACCGTGAATATCGTCAACTGGAAGCGCAGCTACACGACGCCAACGAACGTAACGACGGGCACGCCATCGCCACTATTCATGGCAAGCTGGATGCTATCGACGCATGGAGTATTCGCTCCCGTGCCGCCAGCCTGCTGCACGGCCTCGGTTTCAGCAATGAACAACTGGAGCGCCCGGTAAGTGATTTCTCCGGTGGCTGGCGTATGCGTCTTAACCTTGCCCAGGCGCTGATTTGCCGTTCAGACTTGCTGCTGCTCGACGAACCGACTAACCACCTCGATCTCGATGCCGTTATCTGGCTGGAAAAATGGCTGAAGAGCTATCAGGGCACGCTGATCCTGATCTCTCACGACCGCGACTTCCTCGATCCGATCGTTGATAAAATTATTCATATCGAACAACAAAGCATGTTCGAGTACACCGGCAACTACAGTTCGTTTGAAGTGCAGCGCGCCACCCGTCTGGCGCAGCAACAAGCGATGTACGAAAGCCAGCAGGAACGCGTGGCGCATCTGCAAAGTTATATCGACCGTTTCCGTGCCAAAGCCACCAAAGCGAAGCAGGCCCAGAGCCGTATTAAGATGCTTGAGCGTATGGAGCTGATTGCCCCGGCGCACGTCGACAACCCGTTCCGCTTTAGCTTCCGCGCGCCGGAAAGCCGGCCTAATCCGTTATTAAAGATGGAAAAAGTCAGCGCAGGCTATGGTGATCGCATTATTCTCGACTCGATTAAACTGAATCTGGTCCCCGGCTCGCGCATTGGTCTGCTAGGCCGCAACGGCGCGGGTAAATCGACATTAATCAAACTGTTAGCCGGTGAACTTGCGCCAGTCAGCGGTGAAATTGGTCTGGCGAAAGGGATCAAGCTCGGCTACTTCGCCCAGCATCAACTTGAATACCTGCGCGCCGACGAATCGCCTATTCAACATCTGGCACGTTTAGCGCCGCAGGAGCTGGAACAAAAACTGCGTGATTACCTCGGCGGCTTTGGTTTCCAGGGCGATAAAGTAACCGAAGAAACGGGCCGCTTTTCCGGTGGGGAAAAAGCCCGCCTGGTGCTGGCATTAATCGTCTGGCAGCGTCCGAATCTGCTGCTGCTCGACGAACCGACTAACCACCTTGACCTCGACATGCGTCAGGCACTCACTGAAGCATTAATCGAGTTCGAAGGCGCGCTGGTTGTCGTTTCGCACGACCGTCATTTGCTGCGTTCCACCACTGACGATCTCTACCTGGTTCACGATCGTAAAGTCGAACCGTTCGACGGCGATCTGGAAGATTATCAACAGTGGTTGAGCGACGTACAAAAGCAGGAAAACCAGGCCGACGAAGCGCCAAAAGAGAACGCGAACAGCGCCCAGGCACGTAAAGATCAGAAGCGTCGGGAAGCGGAGCTGCGTGCGCAAACCCAGCCACTGCGTAAAGAGATTGCCCGTCTGGAAAAAGAGATGGAGAAGCTGAACGCGCAACTGGCGCAGGCGGAAGAGAAACTCGGCGACAGCGAACTGTATGACCAGAGCCGTAAAGCGGAGTTGACCGCCTGCCTGCAACAGCAAGCCAGCGCCAAATCCGGCCTGGAAGAGTGCGAAATGGCGTGGCTGGAAGCCCAGGAGCAGCTTGAGCAGATGCTGCTAGAAGGCCAAAGCAACTGATGGCGCAGATAACGACGACCGATGCCAATGAATTCAGCAGCAGTGCTGAATTCACCCCTATGCGCGGCTTTAGCAATTGTCATCTACAAACCATGCTGCCGCGTCTGTTTCGTCGCAAGGTGAAATTCACCCCGCACTGGCAGCGACTGGAGTTGCCCGACGGCGATTTTGTCGATCTCGCATGGAGTGAAGACCCTGCCCAGGCGAACCATAAACCGCGTTTAGTGGTGTTTCACGGGCTGGAGGGCAGCCTCAATAGCCCTTACGCCCACGGTCTGGTCGAGGCGGCGCAAAAACGCGGCTGGCTGGGCGTGGTGATGCATTTTCGCGGATGCAGCGGTGAACCAAACCGTATGCACCGCATTTACCATTCGGGCGAAACCGAAGACGCCAGCTGGTTTTTACGCTGGCTGCAGCGCGAATTTGGACATGCGCCAACGGCTGCCGTCGGCTATTCGCTCGGCGGTAATATGCTCGCCTGTTTGCTGGCAAAAGAAGGTAATAACCTCCCGATTGATGCAGCGGTAATTGTCTCCGCGCCATTTATGCTGGAAGCCTGTAGTTATCATATGGAAAAGGGCTTTTCCCGCGTTTATCAGCGTTACTTGCTGAACCTGTTAAAAGCCAATGCCGCGCGCAAGCTGGCAGCCTACCCCGGAACACTGCCGATTAATCTCGCGCAGTTAAAATCGGTACGTCGCATCCGTGAATTTGACGATCTGATCACCGCCAGAATTCACGGCTACGCTGACGCTATCGACTATTATCGTCAGTGTAGCGCCATGCCGATGCTCAATCGGATAGCCAAACCGACACTGATTATTCACGCCAAAGACGATCCGTTTATGGATCATCAGGTGATCCCGAAACCGGAAAGTCTCCCCCCGCAGGTGGAGTATCAGCTGACTGAACATGGCGGTCATGTTGGCTTTATTGGCGGTACATTACTTCATCCGCAAATGTGGCTGGAGTCACGCATTCCTGACTGGTTAACAACGTATCTGGAGGCGAAATCATGTTGATTCCGTGGCAAGACCTCTCCCCCGAAACGCTGGAAAATTTAATTGAAAGCTTTGTGTTACGTGAAGGCACCGATTATGGTGAACATGAGCGTACACTTGAACAGAAAGTCGCCGACGTCAAACGCCAGCTACAGTGCGGAGAAGCGGTGCTGGTATGGTCGGAGCTGCACGAAACGGTCAATATCATGCCGCGCAGTCAGTTTCGCGAATAACCTGCAACCGTCGGCGGACGAGATAATAATGATAGCTAAGTCATGGAGTTACTATGTCTGCCAAACATCCGGTCATTGCGGTAACAGGATCCAGCGGCGCGGGGACCACCACCACCAGCCTCGCGTTTCGTAAAATATTCGCGCAGTTAAATCTGCATGCAGCCGAGGTGGAAGGTGACAGTTTTCACCGTTACACCCGCCCGGAAATGGACATGGCGATCCGCAAAGCGCGCGACGCCGGGCGGCATATCAGCTACTTCGGCCCCGAAGCGAACGACTTCGGCCTGCTGGAACAAACCTTCATTGAATACGGTCAGAGCGGCAAAGGGAAATCTCGCAAATATCTGCATACGTACGACGAAGCCGTACCGTGGAATCAGGTGCCGGGAACATTCACCCCATGGCAACCTTTACCGGAACCCACTGATGTACTGTTTTATGAAGGTTTACACGGCGGCGTCGTCACGCCACAGCATAACGTTGCGCAGCATGTGGATTTACTGGTCGGCGTGGTGCCTATCGTTAACCTTGAGTGGATTCAAAAACTGATCCGCGACACCAGCGAGCGCGGGCACTCACGAGAAGCAGTGATGGACTCAGTAGTGCGCTCAATGGAAGACTATATCAACTACATCACACCGCAGTTTTCCCGCACCCATCTTAACTTCCAGCGCGTTCCCACCGTCGACACCTCAAACCCGTTCGCGGCAAAAGGTATCCCGTCGCTGGATGAAAGCTTTGTGGTGATCCATTTTCGTAATCTGGAAGGGATCGATTTCCCCTGGCTGCTGGCGATGTTGCAAGGCTCATTCATTTCCCACATCAATACGTTAGTGGTGCCTGGCGGCAAAATGGGTCTGGCAATGGAATTAATTATGCTGCCGCTGGTGCAACGATTGATGGAAGGAAAGAAAATCGAGTAACTCTGCTATTACGCCGGATAAAATACTATCCGGCTTCACAACGGGATAGTTAAATCACGCGGCAACCACTTCATACGAGTGAGTAATATTCACCGCTTTTTCCAGCATCAACGCCACTGAACAATATTTCTCAGCAGAGAGATCAACCGCACGCGCAACCGCTGCGTCTTTCAGGTCGCGACCGGTGACGATAAAATGCAGATTAATGTGCGTAAACAGGCGTGGTGCCTCTTCGCGGCGTTCAGAGGTCAATTTTACTTCACAATCGACCACATCCTGACGCCCTTTTTGCAGGATAGAAACCACATCGATGGCACTGCAACCCCCCGCCGCCATCAACACCATTTCCATCGGACTTGGTGCTTTATCGCCTGAGTTGCCGTCCATTAAAATCTGGTGACCAGAGGCGGATTCGCCCAGAAAAGTTAACCCTTCGACCCACTTCACTCGCGCTTGCATTTTTGCTACTCCACTGCGTCAATTTTCCTGACAGAGTACGCGTACTAACCAAATCGCGCAACGGAAGGCGACCTGGGTCATGCTGAAGCGAGACACCAGGAGACACAAAGCGAAAGCTATGCTAAAACAGTCAGGATGCTACAGTAATACATTGATGTACTGCATGTATGCAAAGGACGTCACATTACCGTGCAGTACAGTTGATAGCCCCTTCCCAGGTAGCGGGAAGCATATTTCGGCAATCCAGAGACAGCGGCGTTATCTGGCTCTGGAGAAAGCTTATAACAGAGGATAACCGCGCATGGTGCTTGGCAAACCGCAAACAGACCCGACTCTCGAATGGTTCTTGTCTCATTGCCACATTCATAAGTACCCATCCAAGAGCACGCTTATTCACCAGGGTGAAAAAGCGGAAACGCTGTACTACATCGTTAAAGGCTCTGTGGCAGTGCTGATCAAAGACGAAGAGGGTAAAGAAATGATCCTCTCCTATCTGAATCAGGGTGATTTTATTGGCGAACTGGGCCTGTTTGAAGAAGGCCAGGAACGTAGCGCATGGGTACGTGCGAAAACCGCCTGTGAAGTGGCTGAAATTTCGTACAAAAAATTTCGCCAATTGATTCAGGTAAACCCGGACATTCTGATGCGTTTGTCTGCACAGATGGCGCGTCGTCTGCAAGTCACTTCAGAGAAAGTGGGCAACCTGGCGTTCCTCGACGTGACGGGCCGCATTGCACAGACTCTGCTGAATCTGGCAAAACAACCGGATGCTATGACTCACCCGGACGGTATGCAAATCAAAATTACCCGTCAGGAAATCGGTCAGATTGTCGGCTGTTCTCGTGAAACCGTGGGACGCATTCTGAAGATGCTGGAAGATCAGAACCTGATCTCCGCACACGGTAAAACCATCGTCGTTTACGGCACTCGTTAATCCCGTCGGAGTGGCGCGTTACCTGGTAGCGCGCCATTTTGTTTCCCCCGATGTGGCGCAGGCTGATTTATCACCCCGATATCAACTATGCACTTCGACAAACGCTGGTGCTATGTTTGCCCGTGGCCGTTGGGTTAATGCTTGGCGAATTACGATTCGGCCTGCTCTTCTCCCTCGTTCCTGCCTGTTGCAATATTGCGGGCCTTGATACGCCTCATAAACGTTTTTTCAAACGCTTAATCATTGGTGCGTCGCTGTTTGCCACCTGTAGCTTGCTGACACAGCTACTACTGGCAAAAGATGTTCCCCTGCCCTTTTTGCTGACCGGATTAACGCTGGTACTTGGCGTCACTGCTGAGCTGGGGCCATTGCACGCAAAATTGCTTCCCGCATCGCTGCTCGCCGCCATTTTTACCCTCAGTCTGGCGGGATACATGCCGGTCTGGGAACCGTTGCTCATCTATGCGCTGGGCACTTTGTGGTACGGATTGTTTAACTGGTTTTGGTTCTGGATCTGGCGCGAACAACCGCTACGCGAGTCACTAAGTCTGCTGTACCGTGAACTGGCAGATTACTGTGAAGCCAAATACAGCCTGCTTACCCAGCACACCGACCCTGAAAAAGCGCTGCCACCGCTGCTGGTGCGCCAGCAAAAAGCGGTCGATTTAATTACTCAGTGCTATCAGCAAATGCATATGCTTTCCGCGCAAAATAATACCGATTACAAGCGGATGCTACGTATTTTCCAGGAGGCGCTGGATTTGCAGGAACATATTTCGGTCAGTTTGCATCAGCCGGAAGAAGTGCAAAAGCTGGTCGAGCGTAGCCATGCGGAAGAAGTTATCCGCTGGAATGCGCAAACCGTCGCCGCTCGCCTGCGCGTGTTGGCTGATGACATTCTTTACCATCGCCTGCCGACGCGTTTTACGATGGAGAAGCAAATTGGCGCACTGGAAAAAATCGCCCGCCAGCATCCGGATAATCCGGTTGGGCAATTCTGCTACTGGCATTTCAGCCGCATTGCCCGCGTGCTGCGCACCCAAAAACCGCTCTATGCCCGTGACTTACTGGCCGATAAACAGCGGCGAATGCCGTTACTTCCGGCGCTGAAAAGTTATCTGTCACTAAAGTCTCCGTCGCTACGCAATGCCGGACGACTCAGTGTGATGTTAAGCGTTGCCAGCCTGATGGGCACCGCGCTACATCTGCCGAAGTCGTACTGGATCCTGATGACGGTATTGCTGGTGACACAAAATGGCTATGGCGCAACCCGTCTGAGGATTGTGAATCGCTCCGTGGGAACCGTGGTCGGGTTAATCATTGCGGGCGTGGCGCTGCACTTTAAAATTCCCGAAGGTTACACCCTGACCTTGATGCTGATTACCACCCTCGCCAGCTACCTGATATTGCGCAAAAACTACGGCTGGGCGACGGTCGGTTTTACCATTACCGCAGTGTATACCCTGCAACTGTTGTGGTTGAACGGTGAGCAGTACATCCTTCCGCGTCTTATCGATACCATTATTGGTTGTTTAATTGCTTTCGGCGGTACTGTCTGGCTGTGGCCGCAGTGGCAGAGCGGGTTATTGCGTAAGAACGCCCATGACGCTTTAGAAGCCTATCAGGACGCGATTCGCTTGATTCTGAGCGAGGACCCGCAACCTACGCCACTGGCCTGGCAGCGAATGCGGGTAAATCAGGCGCATAACACTCTGTATAACTCATTGAATCAGGCGATGCAGGAACCGGCGTTTAACAGCCATTATCTGGCAGATATGAAACTGTGGGTAACGCACAGCCAGTTTATTGTTGAGCATATTAATGCCATGACCACGCTGGCGCGGGAACACCGGGCATTGCCACCGGAACTGGCACAAGAGTATTTACAGTCTTGTGAAATCGCCATTCAGCGTTGTCAGCAGCGACTGGAGTATGACGAACCGGGTAGTTCTGGCGATGCCAATATCATGGATGCGCCGGAGATGCAGCCGCACGAAGGCGCGGCAGGTACGCTGGAGCAGCATTTACAGCGGGTTATTGGTCATCTGAACACCATGCACACCATTTCGTCGATGGCATGGCGTCAGCGACCGCATCACGGGATTTGGCTGAGTCGCAAGTTGCGGGATTCGAAGGCGTAATGCAGGCTAAACCATCGGATACAGCGTTCACGCCGCATCCGACATCTTTTGCCTGATGCGTCTTATTTACGCCCCAATCACCTTCGCCACCGCGTGGGCGAAACGATGCATCCCTTCATCAATATCCGCATCTTCCACCACCAGCGACGGCGCAAAACGCATCACATCAGGCCCGGCATTCAGCACCATTACGCCTTCCTCTGCACCCGCATACAGGAAATCACGCGCCTGACCTTTGTACTGTGGTTTCAGCTCTGCGCCAATCAACAGCCCCATACCGCGAATATCGCTAAACACATCGTACTGCTGATCGATCTTCTGCAAATGGTCAACAAAACGCTGGCGTTTCGCCTGAATGCCTTCCAGCACTTCAGGGGTATTGATAATATCAAACGCCGCGCCCGCTACTGCACAGGCCAGAGGATTACCGCCGTAGGTGGAACCGTGAGAACCAGGATGAAACGCGGAAGCAATCTCCGCCGTGGTCAGCATGGCGCTAATCGGGAAACCGCCACCTAACGCTTTCGCAGAGGTCAGAATATCCGGCGTCACGCCGTAGTGCATATAAGCAAACAGATCGCCGGTCCGCCCCATCCCGCACTGCACTTCATCAAACACCAATAATGCCTGATGTTGATCGCACAGCTCGCGCAAGCCCTGCAAAAACTCTGGCGTCGCTGCCGTCACGCCGCCCTCGCCCTGAATCGGCTCAACCACCACCGCACAGGTATGGTCATCCATCACGGCTTTTACTGCGTGAAGATCGTTAAAAGGCACGTGGATGATGTCTGCCGGTTTTGGCCCAAAGCCGTCGGAATATTTTGGCTGCCCACCCACCGAAACGGTAAACAGCGAGCGACCATGAAAAGCGTTATGGAAGGCAATAATTTTGGTTTTGAACGGGCTATGACGCACACAGGCGTAATGGCGTGCCAGTTTAAAGGCGGTTTCGTTAGCTTCCGTGCCGGAGTTCATAAACACCACGCGTTCGGCAAACGTTGCCTCAATCAGTTTACGGCCAAGACGCAGCGCCGGCTCATTGGTGAAAACGTTACTAATATGCCACAGAGTTTCGCCCTGGGTTTTTAACGCGTTCACCAGCGCAGGATGGCAATGGCCCAACGCCGTAACTGCAATGCCACCCGCGAAATCGACATACTCCTTGCCCTGTTGATCCCAGATTCGGCTCCCCTGACCTTTTACCGGAATAAACTCTGCCGGAGCATAAATCGGCAGGATCACTTCATCGAAAGTCGCGCGTGTAATTGCTGTTTGTTCAATTGCCATCTCATGATCACCCTGTTACGCATAAATCAATGTGAAATTATAATCACAAAATATGCATAAAAAATCACTTAATAGCAATCAGAAATCAGCGATGCAGGAAATTAGCCAGCAGTTGATGTCCTTGTTCGCTAAGAATACTTTCTGGATGAAACTGCACACCTTCCAGATCCCACTGGCGATGGCGAATCCCCATAATCTCGCGGGTTTCGCTCCAGGCCGTCACTTCAAAGCACGCAGGTAATGAGTCAGGTTCCACCACCAGCGAATGGTAGCGTGTCACGGTAAGTGGATTTGCCAGCCCCCGAAATACGCCCTCACCGCTATGTGTAATCGGCGAGGTTTTGCCGTGCATGACCTTTGCGGCGCGCACAACTTTGCCACCAAATGCCTGCGCCATTGCCTGATGACCGAGGCAAACGCCAAGAATCGGCAAGCACCCGGCATAGTGGCGAATAACGTCAAGGGAGATCCCGGCTTCATCTGGCGTACAGGGGCCGGGTGAGATGACAATTTTTTGTGGTTTAAGGGCGTCGATATCCGCCAGCGTCAACGCATCGTTGCGCTTAACCAGCACATCCGCCCCCAGTTCACAAAAGTACTGGTAGAGGTTCCAGGTAAAAGAATCGTAGTTATCAATAAGCAGGATCATGGCGGCTCCGGTACGAAAGAACCGCGCTATTTTACTCAGATTCCCCGGCTTCGCTTACCACTTTGCTAAATATCATCTGCAGTGCGGTGAGATCCCCCATTGCCCCACTCTGATTTGCCTGATTCCAGGCCTCTTTTTCGATACCCTGCCAGCTCAGTTGGTAGCCCGCATGAATCGCCAGTTGCTCGAAGAAGATCCGCTGTGCCAGACCACTTCCCACCCGGAAGGGATGCAGCACGTTGATTTCACAATAGTAATGCGCCAGCCGCTCGACGAACTTCGCTTTCTTCAGGCCAACCAGATAACCTTCTTCCTCCAGATCCTGCATCAGGGCATTGCCCTCTTTTTCGATATAAGCAAAGTGGCAGAACGGCGTATCGCCCTGATAAATATCAACTTCACGCAGTTGCCCCGCCCAGTCGAAAATATCCTGATACAGCTGGCGATGGATAGTGCGCAAATGCGGTAAACCGCGCACCAGCGGACCAAGCTCAATGGTCGCAGCACGCAGCGCCGTCATTTCGTAAGCGGCCTGTTCCAGCCGCTGCTGCTGGTGGATGTTCAGCCGGTTACGCATGATATCAAGGCCAGGATAAAGATACGGATCGCGCCCTTCGCCGAATTTATCGCTCATAGTGCCTCCTCAGCGCTTCAAGGCGCGCTAAAGCCTCTGCGGCAGTAAGAGTGACTAAAGGCATCTCGACGCCTTCAAGACGGCGACTGGCCTGGAAATTACGATTACGCTGAAGCTCCCAGAGACGGGACTTTTGCTTATCGGTGAGTTTCTTCACTTGATGCCTCCCTGAACGTGTCCATTTGCCACAAGTATAAGCGGCAAATCCGGGTTACGCCGGGAGAGCAGAAGCGCGGGCAAGATTGCCCGCGCGAGAAATCATTACGGCAGCACTTTAGCGGAAAGGATAACTACCGGTTTTGACGGCACATTCTGGTACGGACCAACGTCATGAGTCGGCACCTGGGAAATCTTATCGGCAACGTCCATGCCTTTCACCACTTTACCAAATACCGCGTAACCGAAATCACGCTGACCGTGGTCAAGGAAGGCGTTATCGGCAACGTTGATAAAGAACTGGCTGGTGGCGCTGTCTTTGTCAGCGGTACGCGCCATCGCGATGGTGCCACGCGTGTTGCGCAGGCCGTTATCTGCTTCATTTTTGATTGGCGGGTTTGGTTTTTTCTGCTGCATCTGCTCGGTGAAACCGCCGCCCTGAATCATAAAGCCAGGAATGACGCGGTGAAAGGTCGTGTTGTTATAAAAACCACTGTTCACATAATCGACAAAGTTTTGCACAGACACTGGCGCTTTTTGTTTATCCAGCTCCAGTTCGATGTTACCAGCTGAGGTTGTCAACAATACGTGCGGGTCCCCTTTCGCTGCCATTGCTGCGGGAGAAAGAGCAGAAAGAGCGAAAACAGCAGCCATCGCCGCCAGGGTCGATTTGAACATGAGATTTCCTTAACAAACAGAGCAGAAAAAAAGCAAGTGAAGAGATTCTAAATAGCCTTCAAGAACAAGGCCATCCCTTTACCTAATTTTACGTATCTGAAATATATGTAACCTGACGATCACTTTTTATTCTGTGATCAAAATCACCTCTTAAAATGCAATTTAGCAACCGATTGCAATAAAACATTTAAACAGATCACAAAATCACCTAAAATCGCCCGCTCGCGGCATATCCCGCTATGCCATTTTATTTTTGAACGCAGGCCAATCATGACTAACAGCAATCGCATCAAGCTCACATGGATTAGCTTTCTCTCCTACGCACTGACCGGTGCGTTGGTTATTGTCACCGGGATGGTGATGGGAAATATCGCCGATTATTTCAATCTGCCTGTTTCCAGTATGAGTAATACCTTCACCTTCCTCAACGCCGGCATTTTAATCTCTATCTTCCTCAACGCCTGGCTGATGGAAATCGTCCCGTTGAAAACGCAGTTACGTTTTGGCTTTCTCCTGATGGTGCTGGCGGTTGCCGGTTTGATGTTCAGCCACAGCCTGGCACTGTTCTCGGCGGCGATGTTCATTCTCGGGGTGGTCAGCGGCATCACCATGTCGATTGGTACATTCCTGGTAACACAAATGTATGAAGGACGTCAGCGCGGTTCACGCCTGTTATTTACCGACTCCTTCTTCAGTATGGCCGGGATGATTTTCCCAATGATCGCCGCGTTTCTACTGGCGCGCAGCATTGAGTGGTACTGGGTTTATGCCTGCATCGGGCTGGTGTACGTCGCTATCTTTATTCTGACCTTCGGCTGTGAGTTCCCGGCGCTGGGTAAACATGCGCCAAAAACGGACGCTCCGGTAGCGAAAGAAAAATGGGGGATCGGCGTGCTGTTTCTCTCCATTGCGGCACTGTGCTACATCCTCGGTCAGTTAGGTTTTATCTCCTGGGTGCCTGAGTATGCCAAAGGCCTGGGCATGAGCCTGAACGACGCGGGCACGCTGGTGAGTAACTTCTGGATGTCATACATGGTCGGCATGTGGGCGTTCAGCTTTATTCTTCGCTTCTTTGATTTGCAACGCATTCTGACCGTACTGGCTGGTCTGGCTGCGATTCTGATGTACGTCTTTAACACCGGAACACCGGCACATATGGCGTGGTCAATTCTCGCCCTGGGCTTCTTCTCCAGCGCGATCTATACCACCATCATCACTTTGGGTTCACAGCAGACCAAAGTACCGTCGCCAAAACTGGTTAACTTTGTCCTGACCTGCGGGACCATCGGTACTATGTTGACCTTTGTGGTTACCGGCCCGATTGTTGAACATAGTGGTCCGCAGGCGGCGCTGCTGACGGCAAACGGTCTGTACGCTGTCGTCTTTGTGATGTGCTTCCTGTTAGGTTTCGTCAGCCGTCACCGTCAGCATAACACCCTGACCTCTCATTAATTGCTCATGCCGGACGGCACTATCGTCGTCCGGCCTTTTCCTCTCTTCCCCCGCTACGTGCATCTATTTCTATAAACCCGTTCATTTTGTCCATTTTTTGCACAAACATGAAATGTCAGACAATTCCGCAACTTAAGAAAATTTATACAAATCAGCAATATACCCCTTAAGGAGTATATAAAGGTGAATTTGATTTACATCAATAAGCGGGGTTGCTGAATCGTTAAGGTAGGCGGTAATAGAAAAGAAATCGAGGCAAAAATGAGCAAAGTCAGACTCGCAATTATCGGTAACGGTATGGTCGGCCATCGCTTTATCGAAGATCTTCTTGATAAATCTGATGCGGCCAACTTTGATATTACCGTTTTCTGTGAAGAACCGCGCATCGCTTATGACCGCGTACACCTCTCGTCTTACTTCTCTCACCACACCGCCGAAGAGCTGTCGCTGGTGCGCGAAGGCTTCTACGAGAAACACGGCATCAAAGTTCTGGTCGGCGAACGCGCTATCACCATCAACCGTCAGGAGAAGGTGATTCACTCCAGCGCCGGGCGCACCGTTTTTTATGACAAGCTGATCATGGCGACCGGTTCCTACCCGTGGATCCCGCCAATCAAAGGTTCTGATACTCAGGACTGCTTTGTCTATCGCACTATTGAAGACCTCAACGCCATTGAATCCTGCGCCCGTCGCAGCAAACGCGGTGCCGTTGTTGGTGGCGGCCTGTTAGGTCTGGAAGCCGCTGGCGCGCTGAAAAACTTAGGTATTGAAACCCACGTTATCGAATTTGCCCCTATGCTGATGGCGGAACAGCTTGATCAGATGGGTGGCGAGCAGCTGCGTCGCAAAATCGAAAGTATGGGCGTGCGCGTTCACACCAGCAAAAACACCCTTGAGATTGTGCAGGAAGGTGTCGAAGCGCGTAAAACCATGCGTTTTGCCGACGGCAGCGAGCTGGAAGTTGACTTTATCGTCTTCTCTACCGGTATCCGTCCGCGCGATAAGCTGGCAACCCAGTGTGGTCTGGACGTTGCTCCGCGTGGGGGGATTGTCATCAATGATTCCTGCCAGACTTCCGATCCGGATATCTACGCCATCGGTGAATGCGCAAGCTGGAACAACCGTGTATTTGGTCTGGTAGCACCTGGCTACAAAATGGCGCAGGTCGCCGTTGACCATATTCTTGGTAGCGAAAACGCCTTTGAAGGTGCTGACCTTAGCGCCAAGTTGAAACTGCTGGGCGTAGACGTAGGTGGTATTGGTGATGCGCACGGTCGCACGCCTGGCGCACGTAGCTACGTTTACCTCGACGAAAGCAAAGAGATCTACAAACGCCTGATTGTCAGCGAAGACAACAAAACCCTGCTCGGTGCGGTACTGGTGGGCGATACCAGCGACTACGGCAACCTGCTGCAACTGGTGCTGAATGCTATCGAGCTGCCGGAAAACCCGGATTCTCTGATTCTGCCGGCGCACTCTGGTAGCGGTAAGCCGTCTATCGGTGTTGATAAACTGCCGGACAGCGCGCAAATCTGCTCCTGCTTCGACGTCACCAAAGGCGACCTGATTGCTGCTATCAACAAAGGCTGCCACACCGTTGCGGCGCTGAAAGCTGAAACCAAAGCGGGTACTGGCTGCGGTGGCTGTATCCCGCTGGTCACTCAGGTACTGAACGCGGAACTGGCGAAACAGGGCATCGAAGTTAACAACAACCTGTGTGAACACTTTGCTTATTCGCGTCAGGAACTGTTCCATTTGATCCGCGTTGAAGGCATTAAAACCTTCGAAGAACTGCTGGCGAAACACGGCAAAGGTTACGGTTGTGAAGTTTGTAAACCGACCGTCGGTTCGCTGCTGGCCTCCTGCTGGAACGAATACATTCTGAAGCCGGAACATACTCCGCTGCAGGATTCTAACGACAACTTCCTCGCTAACATCCAGAAAGACGGCACCTACTCGGTGATCCCGCGTTCTCCGGGCGGTGAAATCACCCCGGAAGGGCTGATGGCAGTAGGTCGTATCGCGCGTGAATTTAATCTCTACACCAAAATCACCGGCTCCCAGCGCCTGGCGATGTTTGGCGCACAGAAAGACGATCTGCCGGAGATCTGGCGTCAGCTGATTGAAGCCGGCTTCGAAACCGGTCATGCCTATGCGAAAGCACTGCGTATGGCGAAAACCTGCGTGGGTAGCACCTGGTGCCGCTACGGCGTGGGCGACAGCGTCGGCCTCGGCGTGGAACTGGAAAACCGCTACAAAGGCATCCGGACTCCGCACAAAATGAAGTTCGGTGTCTCCGGCTGTACCCGTGAATGTTCAGAAGCTCAGGGTAAAGACGTGGGTATTATCGCCACTGAAAAAGGCTGGAACCTGTATGTTTGCGGTAACGGCGGCATGAAACCGCGTCATGCGGATCTGCTGGCAGCGGATATCGATCGCGAAACGCTGATCAAATATCTCGACCGCTTCATGATGTTCTACATCCGTACTGCCGACAAACTGACGCGTACCGCGCCGTGGTTAGAAAACCTCGAAGGTGGCATCGATTACCTGAAAGCGGTGATTATTGACGACAAACTGGGGCTGAACGCACATCTGGAAGAAGAGATGGCGCGCCTGCGTGAAGCGGTAGTGTGTGAGTGGACTGAAACGGTCAATACACCGTCCGCGCAGACTCGCTTCAAACACTTCATCAACAGCGACAAGCGTGACCCGAACGTGCAGATGGTGCCAGAGCGCGAACAGCACCGTCCGGCAACGCCGTATGAACGTATCCCGGTAACTCTGGTGGAGGACAACGCATGAGCCAGTGGAAAGACATCTGCAAAATCGATGACATCCTGCCTGAAACCGGCGTCTGCGCGCTGTTAGGTGACGAGCAGGTAGCAATTTTCCGCCCGTATCACAGCGACCAGGTGTTTGCGATCAGCAACATCGACCCGTTCTTCGAGTCCAGCGTGCTGTCACGCGGGCTGATTGCGGAACACCAGGGCGAGCTGTGGGTCGCCAGCCCGCTGAAAAAACAGCGTTTTCGCTTAAGCGACGGCTTGTGCATGGAAGACGAACAGTTTTCCGTCAAGCATTACGACGCGCGAGTGAAAGACGGCGTGGTGCAGCTACGCGGTTAATGTTTTAACGGGAGGCACAATGCCTCCCCTTTTTGCATGGTCCTGTAATAACCTTGGTATATTGCAGGACATTTTTTAAACTTTTTGTTTTATTTTTTGTTTTTATTTTTTAAAGGATAATCAAATGTTTACAGACACTATTAATAAGTGTGCGGCTAACGCTGCGCGCATTGCACGCCTGTCGGCAAATAACCCGCTCGGCTTCTGGGTCAGCTCCGCAATGGCGGGGGCGTATGTGGGTCTTGGGATCATCCTGATTTTCACGCTCGGTAATTTGCTCGACCCGTCCGTACGTCCTCTGGTGATGGGCGCGACCTTTGGTATCGCCTTAACGCTGGTCATTATTGCTGGTTCTGAACTGTTCACCGGACACACCATGTTCCTCACCTTTGGAGTGAAAGCGGGCACTATCAGCCACGGGCAAATGTGGGCAATCCTGCCGCAAACCTGGCTGGGTAACCTGGTTGGTTCCGTCTTTGTTGCCATGCTCTATAGCTGGGGCGGCGGTAGCCTGCTGCCGGTAGATACCAGCATCGTTCACTCCGTCGCGCTGGCTAAAACCACTGCACCGGCAATGGTACTGTTCTTCAAAGGTGCATTGTGTAACTGGCTGGTTTGCCTGGCTATCTGGATGGCGCTGCGCACTGAAGGGGCGGCGAAATTTATCGCTATCTGGTGGTGTCTGCTGGCATTTATCGCGTCCGGCTACGAGCACTCCATCGCGAACATGACGCTGTTCGCCCTCTCCTGGTTTGGCAACCACAGCGAAGCCTACACGCTGGCGGGTATTGGTCATAACCTGCTGTGGGTGACGCTGGGTAATACTTTATCAGGTGCCGTATTCATGGGATTGGGTTATTGGTATGCTACGCCGAAAGCGAATCGTCCGGTTGCGGACAAATTTAATCAAACTGAAACAGCTGCCGGTTAATTACTAAGGGGTTTTTACGTGGATCATTTGCCTATATTTTGCCAATTACGCGATCGCGACTGTCTGATTGTCGGCGGTGGTGATGTCGCGGAACGCAAAGCAAGGTTGCTGTTAGACGCAGGCGCTCGCTTAACGGTGAATGCATTAGCGTTTATTCCACAGTTCACCGCATGGGCAGATGCAGGCATGTTAACCCTCGTCGAAGGGCCATTTGATGAAAGCCTTCTCGACACCTGCTGGCTGGCGATTGCAGCGACAGATGATGACGCGCTTAACCAGCGCGTCAGTGAAGCCGCTGAAGCTCGTCGCATCTTCTGTAACGTGGTCGATGCGCCGAAAGCCGCCAGCTTTATTATGCCGTCAATTATTGACCGCTCACCGCTCATGGTCGCGGTCTCCTCTGGCGGCACCTCTCCGGTTCTGGCACGCCTGTTGCGTGAAAAACTTGAATCACTGCTGCCGTTGCATCTGGGCCAGGTAGCGAAATACGCCGGGCAATTACGCGGTCGAGTGAAACAACAGTTCGCCACAATGGGTGAACGTCGCCGTTTCTGGGAAAAACTGTTCGTTAATGACCGTCTGGCGCAGTCGCTGGCAAACAACGATCAGAAAGCCATTACTGAAACGACCGAACAATTAATCAACGAACCGCTCGACCATCGCGGTGAAGTGGTGCTGGTTGGCGCAGGTCCGGGCGATGCCGGGCTGCTGACACTGAAAGGACTGCAACAAATTCAGCAGGCAGATGTGGTGGTCTACGACCGTCTGGTTTCTGACGATATTATGAATCTGGTACGCCGCGATGCTGATCGCGTTTTCGTCGGCAAACGCGCGGGATACCACTGCGTACCGCAGGAAGAGATTAACCAGATCCTGCTGCGGGAAGCGCAAAAAGGCAAACGCGTGGTGCGACTGAAAGGCGGCGATCCGTTTATTTTTGGCCGTGGTGGCGAAGAGCTGGAAACACTGTGCAATGCAGGCATTCCGTTCTCGGTGGTTCCGGGTATTACCGCAGCTTCTGGTTGCTCTGCCTATTCGGGTATTCCGCTCACGCATCGCGATTATGCCCAGAGCGTACGCTTAATTACCGGACACTTAAAAACCGGTGGCGAACTGGACTGGGAAAACCTGGCGGCAGAAAAACAGACGCTGGTGTTCTATATGGGGTTGAATCAGGCCGCGACTATTCAGCAAAAGCTGATTGAACACGGTATGCCTGGCGAAATGCCGGTGGCAATTGTCGAAAACGGAACGGCAGTCACGCAGCGCGTGATTGACGGTACGCTCACGCAGCTGGGCGAACTGGCGCAGCAAATGAACAGTCCATCGCTAATTATTATTGGTCGGGTTGTTGGCCTGCGCGATAAATTGAACTGGTTCTCTAACCATTAATTTAACCAGGGCCAGAGAATTCTGGCCTTTTTCGTTTACAACTCTCTTTATATATTCAGCAGATAAAAATACCCCCCTTAATAAATATTATCTGCTAATGGGTTATATTCACCGTTACAGCGACTTACAAAATTAAGTCATTCGTTCACTGACGCCAATTAAATATTCCTGTATCATTCTTAATGAGCAGTCTGCTTATATTCATATAATCAATGAATATTAATCAATATATAATACATAGGGAATGTAAATGAACAAATTTATTAAAGTTGCACTGGTAGGTGCGGTACTGGCTACGTTAACTGCATGTACTGGTCATATTGAAAACCGTGATAAGAACTGCTCTTACGACTACCTGCTGCACCCAGCTATTTCTATTTCTAAAATCATTGGCGGTTGCGGTCCTACTGCACAGTAAGTCTCTGACAGAAATTGGCTGATGCTGATTTAATTGCCTGACGCCCTCGAGATTTTCCGAGGGCGTATTTTTTCTCCATACTCTTCGAAAAACATCGTTCCCAGAATTAAACGTCGGCAATACTCTCGCGCAAAATCCGCAATACCGTCTCTTCACCGCTGCGATTTGGGTTAATGCGAATCGCGCAATGTTCTAACTGCGGATTCGCCTGGCGAAACGTTCCGGAAAGTCGATAAAAAAGTGGCGGAATTTCATATTTCGACTCTGCACCAACCGGGTAAGGCAAGGCACCGCGCTTTTGCGCCTCTTCCAGTACTCTGGCGGCAATCGGCTGATGAAACTCCACAATCAACACCTTCGACTGCGCATTGGCAATCACCGCGCTTTTCACTTCCGCCACTGCGCCACCGTTAAGTAAAGCCAGCAACCGTTCAGATACCCCCGCCTGCACCGCGTGCATCACTGGCGCAAACACCAGCCCACGCAAGACTTCCAACGCCTGAGCGCCCTGAATCTGGCTGCCGCCGGAGTAGAGCGTGGCGCGAATACGGTTAATAACATCAGCATCGCCTACCACCGCGCCAACACCCTCTGGCCCAAATAGCTTGAAGCAGGAAAATGTCGAGACATTCGCCCCGCATTCACAGCCAATGCGCGCCACCTTCATCACCGCATAGTTGTCATCGGTTAAGGCTGGAACACCTGCTGCGCGCAGCGTTGCCAGCACATCTGCCAGAATGTAGCCGTCCTGCGGCTGCTGGCGCGTATGCTGCACCAGCGCGGCATCTGGTTGTTGCTCGTCGACGACCTGCTTCAGTGCCGACAGGTCATTGAAATTAGCAGTAATAAGCGTCAGCCCCATCTGCTCAATAATGACCTGAGTCGTCGGGTAAACAGGCGCGTCATGCACCAGAAGACGCTGCCCCGGTTTGAGCAAAGCCGCCAACGCCGCACGGATCGCGCCAGTACCCGCGCCCTGTACCAGCGCTGCAGCCTGTGCGTGAAATGCATCAGCCAGCACCTGTTCCACTCGCTGGGTAATGCGCGGTTGATTCAGCCCCGGCGTTAAGCCTAAATCACCGCCAGCAAGAAACTCGCTGCCGGGAAAATGGCGACAAATGCTATCCACCAGCGCAAACTGCTTTTGCTGCGCCTCAATAAGCGTCAGGCTTTGCAGAGGAAACGTCTTCATAGGTGCCTTCCTTAAGCCGGAACGAACAGGCCAAGCCAGTAAAGAACATTCAGCAGAATACCGGTGATCATTACTGCCACGACCGGTGCCGCCATTTTCTGTACCGGACGGCCCAGGGATTCGTTGAGGAAGTAAATGGCAACCGCGATAGAGAATCCGGTATAGCCCGCCATTTTGATTGCTGCAAAGATCGAACCGACCAGCAACGCCACTTCCATCAGCATATTCATGGCGTTACGGATGTTATCCGACGCATTACGCACCGACGGGTAGCGCCCCAGCCATTTGCCGATCGAACGAAGCAGCAGGACTTCCGCCGAAATAACCACTGCGCCTAATACCGCTGCAACCATCGGATTCGGCGAGAGATAGCCCACCGCATAAACAAAGGTAAAGCCCGCAACTGCATATACGCCGGTGGCTAACGCGGTGGTGGCAATCAACGGCACAAAACCCAGTCCGCGCATAAATTCCGCCAGAGCTGCCTGGTTGATCAGCGTTTGCGATTGTTCCGGCGTTACGCCTGCGGAGTACGCTTTCTCCAGAGTGAAGATCGACACTTCACTACCGGCGAAAATCTTCATGCTGGCAACGGCGGCAATCAATGCTCCCACGATGGCGATATACGGTAAGTTTTTGATAATCCGTGACGTGCGTTCTTCAAACACCGAAAGCCCGCTGGCATCAATGTCATTTTCATCACGATGACGCAGGTCGTGAGTTATCGCGATCCCCAGCAGCATCACCATACCAATAAAGATTTCGATGGATTCAGGGTTAAGATGTGGGAAATAGCGCACGACGACCACACGGGTCATCAGTACCACCACGGCGGCGATCAGACTTTGCTTCCAGCCAAACTGGTAGAAAATCGCCACCAACGGGAACAGTGCAAAAGCTGAAACCACCGGCGAGCTTAATTCCCCCAGGCTACCTAATACATCCACCGGAAGCGCGGTCAGCAGCTGGTTTACTGGCAACAGACAGGTGAGGATCAATATTCCCCAGATAGCACCAAGACCAAACGCCATCAGGCTGTTTATCGCCAGTACGCCGAGGATATCGGTAGGAAGAAAGAGTAACCATGCGTTGAGTAGGCCGGTTTTCAGGGTAAAGGAGATCCCCACCGAGGCCACAAAACCAATGCTCAGACCAAAAGCGATACTCCCCGCCTCGCGACGGTTCATATAGCCTTCAATCAGTTGCGGCAGGATCGGGCGGATACCGTCATGAAAAACGGCTGCCGAGCGATGCGCCAGAAGCGATGTCATACCCGTCAGGCACGCCACCACGATAATCTGAATATACAGATCCATAGTCGTGCCTTTTATTTCAGATGGTTAATCAGCATCGGAATCGCGTGTTCGACGTGCTCAACGGAAAGGCCAAACGCCACTTTTCCTTCAGCGATCATTTTGGCGATATGCTCGTCTTTCGCTTTAATGCCTGGTTTGGCAATGGTGCAACTTTTGTTATAGCCAATCACCGCGATGGCAATCGACAATGCCGCGCCCGCACCGGTATTACACGCGCCGATGTAGTAATCCAGTTGCCCGGATTTCACTTTCATCGCCGCTTCCATGTCGTTATGAATGAAAACTTCAAAACAGCCAGGAGCCGTCGCTTCAATGGTTTTTTTAATCTGCTCACGCTGTAAGCCTGCAACACCAATCTTTTTCATGAGTCTGTCCTTATTGGAAAAATTGAGAGGGATTTTCACGTAACATCACATCCACATCGGCCTGACTGAATCCTGACTGGCGCAATTGCGGAATAAAGGTGGTCAATAAAAAGTCATAGCCATAACCACCGTTGGCTTTTAAATGAGAGCGCCGCGTAATATCCATCGACAGCATGACGCGGTTCAGCAACCCACGGTCACGTAGCGCATGGAGCATCGCAATCCGCTTTTCGTCCGGGTAGTAACTGTTCTTGCCGATGGTGTCGAACTGCACATACGCGCCGAGATCGATCATCTTCAAAATGTTGTCGAGATTGTCTTTCAGATCGCAGTGGCCGACGGTGACGCGCGAAAGATCAACTCCGTGGGCTTGCAACAGAGCCAGTTGCTCCAGCCCCATGGTGCTAAAAGAGGTATGCGTGGAGATCGGACGTCCGGTCTGGTTATGTGCCAGCGCGGCGGCAATAAACACCTTCTCTTCCAGCGGCGTAATCTTCCCTTCGCTGGAGCCGATCTCCGCGATGATCCCGGCTTTCAGCTCCGTGCCATCGATACCCTGCTCAATTTCATCGACCATCTCCTGCGCCAGTTCCTGCACGCTGCGGGTCGCCACATGTTCCGGGAAAAACGCGTCCTGGTAATAACCGGTACAGGCCACCACGTTGATCCCCGTCTCGTGCATTACATCGAGCATAAATTGTGCATTGCGCCCCATGTAACGGTTGGTCATCTCAATCACATTACGCACACCCAGTGCCATCAGGTCGTTCATCTCCTGGCAAATGAACGCATACTGATCAAGGCGGCAGTCCACGTTGTTTTTAAAGCCGGAGAGATCAATATGCAGATGCTCATGGGCCAGGGTGTAGCCCGTTGAATCAAAACTCATAGGGTGTCTCCTGCAAACCGGAGGGAGGAAAGAAAAGAGCGACCATTTTGTGGCGGTGGCGCACGGAAAAATTCACACACGGTAGCGCCCACATCGGAGAGCGTGGTGCGAACACCAAGCTGCGTGGCAGCCAGGCCTTGCTGATAAACCAGCACCGGCACGACTTCGCGGGTATGGTGGCTGTGACCGATTGTCGGATCGTTACCGTGATCCGCCATCACGACCAGGCAATCATCTGGCTGCATCGTCTCAACCAGGAGAGCAAGATTACGGTCAACGACCTGCAAACGTTCGGCATAACGTGCGACGTCTTCTGCGTGACCAGCGAGGTCGGTTTCCTGAATGTTGGTGCAAATAAACGCTGTCTGATGGGTGATAAATTCGTCGAGGGTGATATCCATAATCCGCTGGCTATCCACCAGGTTTTGCCAGCTCACGCCATAAGGATTGTTGACGATATCTGCCACCTTACCCACCAGCACGGTTGGCACGCCTGCTTCATACAGTTTTTGTGGCACCTGCACTTTTTCATCGACGCCATAGCCCATATGCACGACCTGGAAACCGTTGTCATAAGCGCCAGAACGCGGCGCGTTGATGCCAATAAAGCGCCCTTCTTTGCTTTCTGCGGCATCGAGAATGCGTTGACTGTCGGTTAACAGGCCGCCAAATGTAATGACCCGCCCGACCGGTACCTGCTCACGCACGATACGACCAATTTTGATTGCGTCGTCAAAAGAGACCACAGAGAGATTGGCGGTGATGTTATAGACCTGGCCTAAATCCGCCTCGAGATTATCGCCAATCGCAACCGCCTGATTGACCCACAGAAATTGCAACTCTTCGCCACGGCGCTCCACCTGCCAAGCGGCGGAAACTAATGCCTGCTCAACACGGTCAATCACATCGCGAAAAGGCATCCGCAGCGGCGGTAACGGGCGCGTGCCTAAAATTTCCTGATGCCCCATAAAGGTATCGCCACCTTCATGTTGCAGCTCTGCCACACCCCAGGTTGCGGAGTCTGACGGCTGCATATCACCTGGCGCATAACCCAATGCGTTGATTAGCCCCAACTTCTCCAGCGTTGGTAGCTGCAAATGCGGCAGCTGGCTCAGGATGTGACCACAAGTATTCGCCCCGGCATCCTGTGGACGCACCAGCGTGACATCTTTCATTGCGCCTACGCCAAAGCTATCAATCACTAACACCACAAATCGCGCCATTACGCCCCCAGAGAGTTTCCAAGACTGTCATAACGACCGACGATTTCCGGTTCGCCACGGTGAATACCGGACAGCAACACCACATCGCTACGGGTGACAAAAATCTGCGTGCGAAAACAGAGCACTACTGCACTGCTTACCGGAAACTCGCCTGCCAGCGGCAGGGTGTAGTCGATACTGCTGTCATCCACAGTTTTGAGATTGGTTTCAGTAATCTTTTGATTTTCTGGCGTAAACACCAGCGCATGTTGCGCGTGACCACGACGGTAGTAACCGCCGCCGTAGCAGTAGCTGTCGCCACGGAAATGATGGGAGATTTCACTTAACCAGAGCATCGCGATACGTTCAGGCTGATCGCCCTGCTGGTTTGCCGGAATAGTGCCCGTCAGCGCATGACCGGGTTCGGCATGAGTCACACCGTATTCCGCCAGCAATGGCAGCGAAGTGCAGCTGGTCGCTGAAGGCGCGTTCAGTTGCTCAATCGCAATACCAGATTTCGCCAGTTGATCCCGTGCTTGTACCAGCGTGTGAAGATTCGGTGTCGGCAAAACTTTCCCGACAGCTTCATCCCAAAGCAGGCAAGGGAAATGGGTAAGTCCCGCCAAATGTAACCCCGGCAGATTCTGGATTTCGGCGACAATCTCCGGCAACACCTGGAGGGCAAAACCGCTCTCCTGGCCCGGATAAAGAAAATCATCGTCGCTATAAACTTTGAGTAGCACAGACTGCACACGTCCGGTCTTCAACGCTGCCGCAGAAACTTCCCGCGCTTTGTCGAGAGTAAACACGGTGATGACATCAGTTCCCTGTTCAACGGCGTCAGAAACCAGATGACAAGGGATTTGTACCAGATGCCCCTGATGCGCCACCGGCAAACCAGCGCGGCGCATGACTCGCGCCTCTTTGTAATCCACCGCCACAATGCCGCTGTAGCCTAATGCCAGCAATTTTTCCGCCAGCCACGGATTACGACCAAACTGCTTGGTCATCAGATACAGTTCAATGCCGTAAAGCCGCGCCGTCTCAATCAGCCGCTTACCGTTTTCCAGTATCTGATCCACGTCGATCACCCAGCTGTCCGGGGCGATCTTGCCCTTTTGCCACAAACTTAGTGCGGCGGAAATTAGCGCCGGGTTCTGGCGTTTCAATGCTTCTACAAACATCTTGTTGCCTCGTTTCTGTTCCTTGAATTAAATATTCATTTTTTTGAATATTTAGGTTGTGCGACGTGGATTTGTCGGGAGCTTCAAACCTCTTCGTTAACAGCCATCCATAATCCATAAAGGTTGGCCAGCAAATAGCCTTCTTCACACGGGTTAACTTCCAGTGCAAATTCCTTCAACAACACCTGATGCAATTGCACAACGGCTTGCCAGTGGCTGGATTGCGCCAGTTCTGCCAGCAATTCGTTATCCAGCGGCTCTATTTCTTCACCGCGGCGACTGCGCATCAGTGCGCTCGCCATATGTGTCATCGCCATCATTCCTTGCTCGCTGCGCACCGGTAGATGACACTCTGTTTCCAGTACGTTGACGACCTGCATCATGCCTTTGCAGATGTCCTTATCAATAACGCCTGCATCGCAAAGCAGGTTGAGTCTGGTTTCCATTTCAGATGCCTTTCGTTTAATAACTGGGTTCCTGTTCCCCACTGACCACTCGTTGTTGATGGGCAAGCAGGGCCTGTTTATCAACAACTGCACGCAGCAATTGTTGCATCGGGTAATCATCGACTCGCGTCAAAACCACGGCTTCGGTGGCCTGTAAAAATCGCGGATCGTCTGTGAGCGGCGTCGCTTCTAATCCCAGCATGGTCAGTTCGTTTTCCGCCACCACGTTCCAGATCACCGCATCGACATCGCCTTTAACAATGCGTTGTAAACTCTCGTGATAAGAGAGATCGACACGTTCCACATCACTATCGCCAAAAAAGACATCGGTCATGATTTTCTGATCCGCCGAACGGTTATCCAGCCCCACGCGCTTCACGTTTGCGGACTCGCCTTTACGGCAAATCAACTGGTGCTCGCCAACGTAGGTGTGCGGCCCCAACTCCAGCGCGAGGCATAAGCCTTTTTGCGTGAGATAACTTTCCGCCGCCAGTCGGGAAACAACCGCCATGTCATACACGCCGTTAAGTAAACACTCCACGCGAATATCCGCGCCGCGCATATGCGCATAGTAAAAAGGAATACCATCAAACTGAGCTTTCAATCCGCTCGCCAGGCCTTCGTACAAACGGGTATAGGGCAAGGGCATCGCGCACACCACATTGTTGATATCTACATGAGTCAGCAATGCTTTGTTATCCATCTCGACCAGATAACTGCCATTGCGCCCACGGCGTTCAATCCGTATCGCTCCGCTTGATTCCAGCGTTTTCAACGCGGCCTGCGTCAGGCCAACCGATGAACGGCATTCAGTTGCCAGCTCATCTATGGTTTTCAGTCGATTACCGCACTTTTCACCCAACAAATAACGGGCCAGTGTCGTGATAACGACGCCTTCTTTTTTGATAAACGTTCGACGCATAATATATTTTCAATAAAATGAATGTTTATATCTTCATTAAAATGAAGATAAGTGGCAACTGTGAGATGTGGAAACGGCGAGGTGCTTCACATTTTTTCGGATTATTGCAAATGAGGATAAAAAAACCGGGTTTCCCCGGTTTTTGGCATTAATGTTAAATTACGGCTTCGCCACAAAACCAATCGCTTCGTACACCGCTTTCAGCGTACGAGAAGCGTGTGCACTGGCTTTTTCCGCGCCGTCTTTCATCACCTGTTGCAGGAAGGCTTCATCGTTGCGGAAACGGTGATAACGTTCCTGCAATTCAGTCAGCATACCGGAAACGGCATCAGCCACTTCGCCTTTGAGATGACCATACATCTTGCCTTCGAACTGTTTTTCCAGTTCCGGGATGCTCTGGCCCGTTACCGCAGAAAGGATATCCAGCAGGTTGGAAACGCCCGCTTTGTTCTGCACATCGTAGCGAACTACCGGCGGCTCGTCGGAGTCAGTGACCGCACGTTTGATTTTCTTCACTACCGATTTCGGATCTTCCAGCAGGCCGATAACGTTATTGCGGTTATCGTCAGACTTGGACATCTTTTTGGTCGGCTCCAGCAGCGACATTACGCGCGCGCCAGATTTCGGAATAAACGGCTCCGGCACTTTAAAGATCTCGCCATACAGCGCGTTGAAACGCTGGGCGATATCGCGGCTCAGTTCCAGGTGCTGTTTCTGGTCTTCACCCACCGGTACCAGATTAGTTTGATACAGCAGGATGTCCGCAGCCATCAGCACCGGATAGTCAAACAGACCAGCATTGATGTTCTCGGCATAACGCGCAGATTTATCTTTAAACTGCGTCATGCGGCTCAGTTCGCCGAAGTAGGTATAGCAGTTCAGTGCCCAGCCTAACTGCGCATGTTCCGGCACGTGGGACTGAACAAAAATGGTGCTTTTCTCAGGATCGATACCACAAGCCAGATACAAGGCCAGCGTATCCAGCGTCGCTTTACGCAGCTTCTGTGCATCCTGGCGCACGGTGATCGCGTGTTGGTCAACGATACAGTAAATGCAATGGTAGTCATCCTGCATGTTTACCCACTGACGCAGCGCACCCATGTAGTTACCAATGGTCAATTCACCTGAGGGCTGTGCGCCACTAAAAACGATGGGCTTAGTCATTTTTCGATTCCTGATTTTCGCTATGCGGAAGCCCTAATGCGGGCAGAAGGTCATTTATAGACTGATAAATTACATCAGGCTGGCTGAGATCGATAGCCTCGCCGTAGTTATATCCGTAGGTTAAGCCAACTGATGGGCAACCTGCCGCTTTTGCTGCCTGAATATCATTGCGTGAGTCGCCAACAAACAGCATCTGTTGTGGAGCAATTCCCATCCGCTCAGCCACCAGTAACAGCGGGTCCGGATGCGGTTTTTTGTTTTGCACATCATCACCACCAATTACCACGCTGAAGTATTTGGCGATATCTAAGGCTTCGAGCAGCGGCGCGACGAACGGCGTCGGTTTGTTGGTGACCAGACCTAGCGGCAGGCCTTTAGCCTGCAATGCGCCCAGCGTATCGGCAACGTGCGGGAACAAAAACGTCCCCTCTTCGGCAACCTCGCCATAGTAGCGATCGAACAGTTTACGCAGAATACGTACTTGTTCTTCTGCCGGAATGTCGTCATCAACGGGCGGTTTACCCATTGTTTTACGCAGAGTCGCACGTTCCTGACGCGCCCAGGTCAATGCGCGCTCCATCAGAACATCTGCGCCGTTACCAATCCAGGTTATAACGCGTTCTTCACCTGCGACGGGCAACTCCAGCGCATACAGCGCCATATCTACTGCGGTAGCCAAGCCAGGAGCACTGTCCACCAGCGTACCGTCGAGATCAAAAGCGACGCCGCGAATATCTTCAAACTTATTCATGACTTACCTTTGCCAGTTCACTGCGCATTTCATCAATGACTTTTTTGTAGTCTGGCTGGTCGAAGATTGCCGAACCGGCGACGAACATATCCGCGCCCGCCGCAGCGATTTCGCCAATGTTGTTCACCTTCACGCCACCGTCCACTTCCAGTCGAATGTCAAAGCCAGACTCGTCGATACGACGACGTACTTCGCGCAGTTTATCCAGTGTTTGAGGAATGAAAGACTGACCGCCGAAACCAGGATTAACGGACATCAGCAGGATCACATCCAGCTTATCCATCACGTAATCCAGATAGCTCAGCGGTGTCGCCGGGTTAAATACCAGCCCCGCTTTACAGCCATTTTCTTTAATCAGTTGCAGCGTGCGGTCAACATGCTCGGAGGCTTCTGGATGAAAGGTAATGATGCTGGCACCAGCGGCAGCGAAATCAGGCACAATGCGATCGACGGGTTTCACCATCAGATGCACGTCGATAGGGGCGGTAATGCCGTAGTTACGCAAGGATTTCAGCACCATTGGCCCAATCGTCAGATTGGGAACATAGTGGTTATCCATGACGTCAAAATGCACGACATCAGCGCCAGCTGCCAGGGCTTTTGCGGTATCTTCACCCAGGCGGGCAAAATCAGCCGACAGAATTGAGGGGGCAATCAAATACTGTTTCATCCGCTTCTCCTTGAGAATTATTTTTTCGCGGGTGAAACGACTCCTGGTTTGTACAAAGCCAGCAGTTCGTCCACCTTTTTACGTGTGCCGCCGTTGCTGCTTATACTGCGTCGAACTTTGACGACATGCAATTTTGCGCGCTGATACCACTCACGCGTTAACATCGTATCGTGATTGGAGATCAGCACAGGAATATGGCGATCAACCAGACCTTCGGCGATCTCCGCCAGATGCGCTTGTTGTTCAAGCGTAAAACTGTTTGTGTGATACGCCGTAAAGTTGGCGGTCGCAGACAGCGGTGCATAAGGCGGATCGCAATAGACGACGGATGCATCATCTGCGCGTGCCATGCTATCGGCGTAAGACTCACAATAGAAAAAGGCATTCTGCGCTTTTTCAGCGAAGTGATACAACTCTGCTTCCGGGAAATAGGGTTTTTTGTAGCGGCCAAACGGCACGTTAAACTCACCGCGCAGATTGTAACGACACAGGCCGTTGTAACCGTAGCGGTTCAAATATAAAAACAGTACCGCCCGACGGAACGGATCCTGGCTTTTGTTGAACTCTTCGCGGAACTGATAGTAAACCTCGGCGCAATTTGTTTCGGGAACAAACAGCTCGCGTGCGGCCTGTACGTACTCATCAGTACGCATTTTCACAATGTTATAGAGACTGATCAGGTCGCTATTGATATCGGCAAGGATATAACGAGAAAAGTCGGTGTTGAGAAACACCGACCCGGCACCTACAAAAGGCTCAACCAGACATTCGCCCTTGGGCAAATGCCGTTTAATATCATCAAGCAGGGGATACTTGCCCCCTGCCCACTTCAAAAAAGCGCGATTTTTCTTCATGCTGACTAACTAATTACACCTTCTCCGGCTGTGGAGAAAGCTCCGACAGCATCCAGCGCTTCAGGCAACTCCCGCGATGATAAACCATTGCGGGAGATAACCTTGATTACTTCAGATCGGCCTGTACCTGACGCAGCGGTTTCGCCCACGGGTTTTTGGCCTGGACATCGGCTGGCAATGTAGATACCGCTTTTTTCGCCTCTTCTTTCGAAGCGTACACGCCAGAAACCAGGACATACCACGGCTGACCATTACGCGTCGTTTCATAGACAACGTAGTTTTTCAGATTCTCTTTCTTCGCCCAACCGTTCAGGTTGTCGTAGTTAGAGGAACTGCTCAGCTGCAGAGTGTAATGGCTGGACGGTGCCGATTTCAACGAACCCACATTACCTGCGGTCTTCCCTCCAGCGGCTGGTGTTGCCGTGGTTTGCGCCGGGGATGCCGTCTGTACTGGAGCCGTAGTTGCGGTCTCTTTTGGTGCTGGCGTAGAGGTCGCAGCCGGTGCCTTCGTGCTTGCCACAGGAGCAGCTGGTTCAGTACGCTTCGGCGTCTGTGCTACCGGCTTCGGCTCCGTTTTCACGGTTGCTTGCGGTTTTTTCGGTTCAATCACCGCCTGCTGGCGAGCTGGACGCGTAGTGGCCGGACGTTCAGCGGTTTGCGTTTTCGCCGTGTCACGCGATGCATTGCCATTGCGAACAGGCGCGACCGTCGCGGGTTCAGTCGGCAACGTGGAATTGACCGCCACATTATTCAACTGTTGCTGATTTTGTGGCTGGGTCAGCGCATTGTTCAGGTCACCCTGCACTTCAACACGTTGTTGACCATCCGTTGCCGCCGGGGTTTGCCCTTGAGTCGGCGTAGAAGAGATCGGCGGCAGAGAAACATCCTGCTGAGTATTTTCCGCAGACGTGGTTCCCGGCGCTGGCTGCACACCATTCGCCTGATCGGTCGCATTGCCTGCAAGATCAATACTCTTCTCGCCAGACGCGGTTTGATCGCTGGAAGAGGTCGAGGGGGCTTTTAGCGCAGAACCGATACCGATGATCAACAGTAGGAGAACCAGAATGCCGACCCCCATCATCATATACTGACGAGAAGCGGGTTTACTGGCTGCTTTTTTGCGCTTACGCGGACGACGCTCTACGCGCTCTTCATCCACGATTTCATCTTCGGATTCGTCAATTTCTTCTTCGATTTCCGGCTCATCATTGCGCTCTTTTTGCGCACGAGTCGGACGGCGATCGTCAGTGTCATCAAGTTCAATATCATCAAAATTGATCTGCGGTTCGCCACGTTCAGTACGCTCAGAACGTTCAGAAGATTGACGAGAACGACCAGTACGACGATCGCTGGGATCGGGTTTCAGCTCGTCTTCTGGTTTGAATTCATCCATTTAACACCCCACTAAAAGGTTAATGCTTACCACGTTGCAATTAACCTGAAGCTAATAGACCGCTTGATAAGCGGCCTGACCTTTCTTGTTGTTACGCTGATTGACAATCGGCAATGGCGTTAAGAACAAGCTCGTGCGAAACGCCGCTGCGAACTTCACTCTTACCAATTGCCAACGGAAGAATTAAGCGCATCTCTCCCGCAAGGACTTTCTTGTCACGCAGCATATGCGGTAAATACGCCTGCGCAGACATTTCGCGCGGCCCATTGACCGGTAACCCAGCCCGCGTGAGCAGGGTTATAATACGCTGCGTTTCGGCAGAACTAAACTGCCCGAGACGTTCCGACGTCCGCGCCGCCATCACCATACCCGCAGCAACCGCTTCACCGTGTAACCAATTGCCATACCCCATTTCAGCTTCAATGGCATGACCAAAGGTGTGTCCCAGATTCAGTAAAGCACGTAACCCGGTTTCGCGCTCGTCGGCGGCGACAACTTCTGCCTTCAGTTCACAACAACGGCGAATACAGTACGCCATTGCCGGACCGTCCAGACGCAACAACGCATCCAGATTCTCTTCCAGCCAGTTAAAAAACGCACCGTCAAGAATAATGCCGTATTTGATGACTTCTGCCAGCCCCGACGCTAACTCACGCGGGGGAAGCGTTTTCAGACAGTCGAGATCCACCACCACTGAAGCAGGCTGGTAGAACGCGCCAATCATGTTTTTACCGAGGGGATGGTTGACCGCAGTTTTGCCGCCAACGGAGGAATCGACCTGCGACAGTAACGTCGTCGGGACTTGAATGAAACGTACACCGCGCTGATAACTCGCCGCCGCAAAGCCGGTCAGATCGCCCACTACGCCGCCGCCAAGCGCCACCAGCGTAGTATCGCGACCATGCGGCTTTTGTAACAACGCCGTAAAGACGGTATCGAGTACAGCCAGGCTTTTATACTGCTCGCCGTCAGGGAGGATAACGCTATCGACGTTAACACCCGCCTGTTCAAGTACGCCGCGGACCTTATCGAGATACAGAGGAGCCAGGGTTTCGTTGGTAACCAACATGACCTGCTCGCCCGATTTCAGCGGTAAGAATGAAGCTGGTTCATTAAACAAACCAGATGCGATGGTAATTGGGTAACTACGTTCCCCGAGAGTAACGACAATCCTCTCCATAACGCGACATCCACCTTAATTACTGTACCCGCAGACGAGTGTATATAAAGCCAGAATTAGTTGCTTTCCAGCATGTGAATAATCTGGTTTGCGACCACTTTAGCGCTTTGATCATCAGTACGAATGGTCACGTCGGCAATCTCTTCATACAGCGGATTGCGTTCATTGGCCAACGCTTCCAGAACTTCACGCGGCGGTGTTTCAACGTGCAGCAACGGGCGTTTTTTATCACGCTGCGTGCGTGCAAGTTGCTTTTCGATGGTCGTTTCAAGATAAACGACAACGCCACGTGCGGAAAGACGGTTACGCGTTTCGCGGGATTTCACAGAGCCGCCGCCAGTAGCCAGCACAATACCCTGTTTCTCGGTCAACTCATTGATGACCTTTTCTTCGCGATCGCGGAAGCCTTCTTCACCTTCTAAATCGAAAACCCAGCCCACATCAGCTCCGGTTCGTTTCTCAATCTCTTGATCGGAATCGTAAAATTCCATATTGAGTTGTTGAGCTAACTGGCGCCCAATAGTGCTTTTTCCGGCACCCATAGGCCCAACCAGAAAGATATTGCGTTTCTCTGCCATTTTTTCGGTACTACTAAGACTATTCGTTAATGATAAACCCGCTTCGCTCAGAGAGCGCCGCAGGACATGAACTGAAACCTCATAAGATATTGCGAGAGTCAGACTGAAAATTATCTCAATACTCCAGCGGGTTTGGCAACTGAATAAATCACCCATCCCTCTGCATATCTGGTCGCTGCAAGCGCGCTGCCTTGCTACCACCGCTCTGGCGATAAATCACCGGGTAAGATTAGCGTAAAAAAGACAGCAAAATGCCGCCTGAATGATAAATCATCATCATGGAACGCAGGCAGCGAAGAGCACCAACTCTCAAATCGGTACTCCTTGTATGCTAAATACCTGCGCGCGTCAAATAGATGAAACACGTTCAGCGTAAAAACATTACCGCTTTTACGGCTGTTTACTCACTGGAAACCAGTCGTGGCGTGATAAACACCACTAACTCGCGTCGTTCATCTTCTTTTCCGTCATGACGAAATAATTGCCCGAACCAGGGAATGTCGCCAAGCAACGGTACGCTATCCTGACCCGATTTATTTTTACGGGTAAAAATGCCGCCCAGCGCCAACGTTTCTCCGCTTTTGACCTCGACCTGCGTTTCGATCTCTTGCTTATCAATCGCCAGCACTTCGCCATCTGCCTGCTGTAGCACCTGCCCCGGAACGTTCTGGCTGATGTGTAATTTCAGCCGGATGCGACCTTTTTGTAACACCGTGGGCGTGACCTCCATCCCCAGGACTGCCTCTTTAAATTCCACCGACGTCGCGCCACTTTCCCCGCTGGAAACCTGATATGGAATTTCGCTCCCCTGTTTAATGCTGGCAGGCTGAAGATGTGAGGCCAGCAGACGCGGACTGGCGATAATATCCAGCTGCTGTTTTTGTTCGAGCGCGGAAAGCTCAAGATCCAGTAAACGTCCGTTGATGCGTCCAATGTTAAAACCGACATGCGTTGTCGCCGTCGCTACGGAGAGGTCGCTGCCAAGCGTGGTGACTTGCCCAACGCCACCAGCTTGTTGCGCATCGGCCAGCGTCCATTTCACGCCTAACTCACGCAAACTTTTTTCATTAATGGTGACAATATGCGCCGACAGCTCAACCTGCCCGACCGGCAGATCCATTTGCGCTACCCACTGTTCAAGGGCGCTTAACGCCGTTTTGTTATCTCGCAGCAAAAGGCGATTGGTGCGTTTATCGACGGTCATACTCCCTTTGGCACTCAGTAGCTTCTCCCCCGCTTTCGCCAGCTCTCCGGCGTCGGCGTATTGCAGAGTAATATTGCGATTTTCCAGCGGCAGATTTGCCTGCGCCCGCGTCTGCTCCGCCTCCTGGCGGGCGATATTGTCATTCTGCCAGGCAACGGAATGCACCGAGAGAATATTGCCTTCCTGCCGCGTTATCAGTCCGGCGCTTTTCACTACAGTTTGTAGTGCCTGCTTCCAGGGAACATCTGTTAGATGTAACGACACCGTACCGCTGACGTCTGGCGACACCACCAGGTTCAACTTCTCCTGTTCAGCCAGCGCCTGCAACACCTGAGCTACCGGAACGTCATCCACCATCAGCGTCACTTTTTGCGGCTTTGCCGCCTGTACGCCGGGTATCAGCATCAACAGTAGTGCGGCTATCCATTGCTTCATTTGTATCTCCTTGCCGTTGCCACAACCATTGTGGCGGTTCGCAGTTTGTTCCGGTTCCCAGCGTTAGTGCGTCTGGCGTCAGCTGTAAAATTGTCCAGCCGTTTTCCAGCACATCGTTTTGCTGCACCCGTCGCCATTTCTTTTGCCCGTCTTTTATTACACCGATGATGCGCTCGCCTCGCCCTACTATCCCCTGATAGCGCCACTGGCTAAGTTCGCTAATCCGGCATAGATCTTCCGGCGGTTTAAAAGGGTCACGCATACCGGTTAAAAGGCACAATGCAATACCTGCCAACAACCAGCGTTTACCCCTCATGCGGCGTCTCCAGTTGTAGCGTGAACAAAAGATCATCACCTTCCACGCTTAACGAAAAACGGCTCACGCTGACGTTGCGCTCTGCCAGCCGTGTAAATGCCGACGGCACTGCTTCCCACAGCGTTTTCAACGCCAACTCACCTCCCTGCGCGGATGGATGCCAGGAAACCAGTTGCGCGCCGGGCAACTGAAAATCCAGTGGCGAAAAGGGCAGCGTTTTTTCTTCGCTGAAGGAAGTGGTGTCTACCAGGCGATACAGTGCGGCCCACTGCTGGTGATGACTCGCCCGTAGTCGAATTAATGCGTCGCTCTCTTCCTGGTGTGTCGATGACAGAAAAATGAGCGTAACTAACATCATCAACCAGAATGCCCAGCAAAGCTGGCGGAGGCGGGGTGATGCGGCGAACCACCAGTCAAAGAGCATGTCCATCGCTAACCTTCCTTGTTAACTGATACTCAAATTGCCAGCGTCCCTGCGCATCCTGCTGCGTGGCCCCCCGCTGATTGAGATGAAAAGATGCATCCTGGCGGAGTGACGTTTCCAGCGCGTTTAACGCGGTAATGCTTGTTGTCAGCCCCTTGATCTCCAGCGTTCCCTGCTGCCAGCTTATCGTTGTCAGCCAGGCGTGCTCGGGTAAAAGCGCCGCCAGTGCTTCCAGCGCAGATTGCCAGTCGCGGGTAAATTGTCGCTGGCGCTGCCTTTGCAAACGCTGTTCGCGTAACTGCTGTTGCTCCAGCAAACGTGGTTTCGTTATCTGTAAGCTGCGAGCGAGTTGTTGTTCCGCCTGAAGCAAAACGGCGTTTACGCGTGCTTCGGCGTTGCTTGTCAGACGCAGTATTAGCGTAATCCCGACGGCCAGCAGCAGAGGCGCAACGAACATCAGCAACCAGAAACGCAGAAAAGCAGTCCGGCGTTGCTGTCGCCAGGGCAAAAAATTAATTGGCGGGTTCATCAGTTCGCCTTCCCTAGCGCCAGCCCCAGCGCGATGGCAAAGTCTCCACCTGGCGGCGGTAGCGGCGGCTGACGAACAGAAACGGCCTCCCAGGGATCAAATCCGCCTTCGCCACATAGCGCGACGCTTTCGGGATCAACGGATAACGCTGCCGCCAGCTCCTTCGCGCTAGTCATCCCCACCGCCAGTTTGCGCCCCCAGCGATAGCGCGTCGCCCACAGCCACTGTTCGTTATCACGCCAGGCCAGACATTGCTGATGAGAAGGTAAAAAAGGCAGGAATCGCTGTAATGCACTGGCATCCGGGGTGATCGCGCTAACATGAACACGCAACCTTTCTGCCAGAGTAAGCAGCGTTGCCAGCTCTTTGCTTTGCGCGGCAGTCACGTTATAGGCGGGACTGAGTGAGTCTTCGCTGTAATCGAAGCGCAGGGAGTCCGGATCCATATCCAGTTCACGGGCCATCGTCCCGGACAGCCAGGCCGTTTGCTCCCGCTCACCAAGGGACATCGACGGGCGCGGAAATGACCGCTGTAATGTGCGACTGGCGGGAAACGCCAACATAATGTGATGACGCTGCGGCAGTTCGCGGCTCCACGGTAACAACGTGTTAGCCAGCCGCTGCGCATCAACAATCCGCCCATCTTTGATAATGTCATTCTCCAGCGGCAACCGCCACCAGCGTTGCAAAAAGCATTCTTTTGCGCCCCGCACGATCGCAACCGCTACCGCTTCTTGCTGTTGTAAATGCAAACCAATTTGCCAGATCTTAAATGCCATTGTGATGATCTCCTTATCACCCGTCACTCTGACGGGTATATCAATGCGTCTGGCTTGCCTTTATACTACCGCGCGTTTGTTTATAAACTGCCCAAATGAAACTAAATGGGAAATTTCCAGTGAAGTTCGTAAAGTATTTTTTGATCCTTGCAGTCTGTTGCATTCTGCTGGGAGCAGGCTCGATTTATGGCCTATACCGCTACATCGAGCCACAACTGCCGGATGTGGCGACATTAAAAGATGTTCGCCTGCAAATTCCGATGCAGATTTACAGCGCCGATGGCGAGCTGATTGCTCAATACGGTGAGAAACGTCGTATTCCGGTTACGTTGGATCAAATCCCGCCGGAGATGGTGAAAGCCTTTATCGCGACAGAAGACAGCCGCTTCTACGAGCATCACGGCGTTGACCCGGTGGGGATCTTCCGTGCGGCAAGTGTGGCGCTGTTCTCCGGCCACGCGTCACAAGGGGCGAGTACCATTACCCAGCAGCTGGCGAGAAACTTCTTCCTCAGTCCAGAACGCACGCTGATGCGTAAGATTAAGGAAGTCTTCCTCGCGATTCGCATTGAACAGTTGCTGACGAAAGACGAGATCCTCGAGCTTTATCTGAACAAGATTTACCTCGGTTACCGCGCCTATGGTGTCGGTGCTGCGGCACAAGTCTATTTCGGAAAAACGGTCGACCAACTGACGCTGAACGAAATGGCGGTGATAGCCGGGCTGCCGAAAGCGCCTTCCACCTTTAATCCGCTCTACTCAATGGATCGTGCCGTCGCGCGGCGTAACGTCGTACTGTCGCGGATGCTGGATGAAGGGTATATCACCCAACAACAGTTCGATCAGACACGCACTGAGGCGATTAACGCTAACTATCACGCGCCGGAGATTGCTTTCTCTGCGCCGTACCTGAGCGAAATGGTGCGCCAGGAGATGTATAACCGTTATGGCGAAAGTGCCTATGAAGACGGTTATCGCATTTACACCACCATCACCCGCAAAGTACAGCAGGCCGCACAGCAGGCAGTACGTAATAACGTGCTGGACTACGACATGCGCCACGGCTATCGCGGCCCGGCAAATGTGCTGTGGAAAGTGGGCGAATCGGCGTGGGATAACAACAAGATTACCGATACGCTGAAGGCGCTGCCGACCTATGGTCCGCTGCTGCCTGCTGCAGTCACCAGCGCCAATCCTCAGGAAGCGACGGCGATGCTGGCGGACGGGTCGACCGTCGCATTGAGTATGGAAGGCGTTCGCTGGGCGCGTCCTTACCGTTCGGATACTCAGCAGGGACCGACGCCGCGTAAAGTGACCGATGTTTTGCAAACGGGTCAGCAAATCTGGGTTCGTCAGGTTGGCGATGCATGGTGGCTGGCACAAGTGCCGGAAGTGAACTCGGCGCTGGTGTCGATCAATCCGCAAAACGGTGCCGTTATGGCGCTGGTCGGTGGCTTTGATTTCAATCAGAGCAAGTTTAACCGCGCCACCCAGGCACTGCGTCAGGTGGGTTCCAACATCAAACCGTTCCTCTACACCGCGGCGATGGATAAAGGTCTGACGCTGGCAAGTATGTTGAACGATGTGCCAATTTCCCGCTGGGACGCAGGTGCCGGTTCTGACTGGCAGCCGAAGAACTCACCACCGCAGTATGCCGGTCCAATTCGCTTACGTCAGGGACTGGGCCAGTCGAAAAACGTAGTGATGGTACGCGCAATGCGGGCGATGGGCGTCGACTACGCTGCAGAATATCTGCAACGCTTCGGCTTCCCGGCGCAAAACATTGTCCACACCGAATCGCTGGCGCTGGGTTCAGCGTCCTTCACCCCAATGCAGGTGGCGCGTGGCTACGCGGTCATGGCGAACGGCGGCTTCCTGGTGGACCCGTGGTTTATCAGCAAAATTGAAAACGATCAGGGCGGCGTGATTTTCGAAGCGAAACCGAAAGTAGCCTGCCCGGAATGCGATATTCCGGTGATTTACGGTGATACGCAGAAATCGAACGTTCTGGAAAATAACGATGTTGAAAATGTCGCTATCTCCCGCGAGCAGCAGAATGTTTCTGTGCCAATGCCGCAGCTGGAGCAGGCAAATCAGGCGTTAGTGGCGAAGACTGGCGCGCAGGAGTACGCACCGCACGTCATCAACACACCGCTGGCATTCCTGATTAAGAGTGCCTTGAACACCAATATTTTTGGTGAACCAGGCTGGCAGGGTACTGGCTGGCGAGCAGGTCGTGATTTACAAAGGCATGATATAGGCGGAAAAACGGGTACCACTAACAGTTCGAAAGATGCGTGGTTTTCGGGTTACGGTCCGGGCGTTGTGACCTCGGTCTGGATTGGCTTTGATGATCACCGTCGTAATCTCGGTCATACAACGGCTTCTGGAGCGATTAAAGATCAGATCTCAGGTTACGAAGGCGGTGCCAAGAGTGCCCAGCCTGCATGGGACGCTTATATGAAAGCCGTTCTTGAAGGCGTGCCGGAACAGCCGCTGACGCCGCCGCCAGGTATTGTGACGGTGAATATCGATCGCAGCACCGGGCAGTTAGCTAATGGTGGCAACAGCCGCGAAGAGTATTTCATCGAAGGTACGCAGCCGACACAACAGGCGGTGCACGAGGTGGGAACGACCATTATCGATAATGGCGAGGCACAGGAATTGTTCTGATTAAAAAGGCGCTTCGGCGCCTTTTTCTGTTTGCTGACAAAGTGTCACTTTATTTATACCGGATACGGCGTGAACACGTTATCCGCCTGGCAACATCGAGAAAAATCAATATATTGCAGGAGCCGCGCAGGCCTGATAAGCATTGTGCATCAGGCAAACTTCACGCATTTACAACCGCCCCTGCCCCTTCAACCATTCGCGCACGAGGAACAGCGCGCTGACATTACGCGCTTCGTTGAAGTCAGGGTCTTCCAGCAAATCCATCATATGCGCCAGCGGCCAGCGCACCTGTGGTAGCGGCTCTGGCTCATCGCCTTCCAGTGATTCCGGGTAGAGATCTTGCGCTACCACGATATTCATTTTGCTGGAAAAGTAAGACGGTGCCATGCTGAGCTTCTTCAAAAAAGTCAGATCGTTCGCACCAAATCCCACTTCTTCTTTTAGCTCGCGGTTAGCGGCTTCGTAGACGCTTTCACCCGGATCAATTAATCCTTTCGAAAAACCTAATTCGTAGGATTCCGTTCCCACTGCGTATTCGCGGATCAGGATCAGGTGATCGTCCACAATCGGCACAATCATCACCGCTTCCCGGTTGGTTGGACGCATTCGTTCATAAACACGCCGCACGCCATTGCTGAACTCCAGATCCACGCTTTCGACGGTAAACAGTCGTGAACGGGCTACAGTTTCAATATTCAGAATGGTGGGTTTTTGTAATGATTTGCTCATCGTGGGATCTATGCTGTGAAATCAGCGGTTATTGTGCGATATCGGACACGCTTTCGGCAATGTGAATTGCATGTTATTTACATTTATGTAACTTATTAAATAATCATCCTCAAATCAAATTAAAAGTCAATAGGTTGAAATAACTCCAGGAATTTGCTGATATTCCGCCTTCAGAGGGTTTGCTATGATCAGCGGTTACTGTGATGTGCTTAATGATGCTCAAGTTAAACTCCACGCTTGCCGATAGCCAACCGCAGAATCATGTATTGTGTCCGGTGCGACTGACCACGCCTGACAGACTAAGTAAGATGGGGAAAGCATGAGCACCATTGTGATTTTTTTAGCTGCTTTGCTGGCCTGCTCACTACTTGCGGGATGGCTGATAAAAGTGCGATCCAGACGGCGTCAACTGCCCTGGACCAACGCTTTCGCAGACGCGCAAACGCGCAAACTCACACCTGAAGAACGTAGCGCCGTTGAAAATTATCTTGAGAGCCTGACGCAGGTATTACAGGTGCCTGGCCCAACGGGAGCCAGCGCGGCACCGATCTCTCTGGCGCTGAATGCCGAAAGCAACAACGTCATGATGCTAACACACGCTATCACGCGTTACGGCATCTCTACCGACGATCCGAATAAATGGCGTTACTACCTCGATTCGGTAGAAGTCCACCTGCCCCCTTTCTGGGAGCAGTACATCAACGATGAGAATACCGTTGAACTGATTCATACCGATTCGCTGCCGCTGGTTATTTCACTCAACGGTCATACGCTGCAGGAGTACATGCAGGAAACTCGCGGCTATGCCTTGCAACCTGTTCCGTCAACACAGGCGTCGATTCGCGGGGAAGAGAGTGAGCAAATCGAGCTACTCAATATTCGCAAAGAAACGCACGAAGAGTATGCGCTAAGTCGTCCGCGCGGGCTGCGCGAAGCGTTGCTGATTGTCGCCTCCTTCCTGATGTTCTTTTTCTGCCTGATTACCCCGGATGTATTTGTTCCGTGGCTGGCAGGCGGCGCGTTACTGCTGCTGGGCGCAGGACTGTGGGGGCTATTCGCGCCCCCGGCAAAATCCTCCCTGCGGGAAATTCATTGTCTACGCGGCACACCCCGTCGTTGGGGATTGTTTGGCGAAAACGATCAGGAACAGATCAACAATATTTCACTCGGTATTATCGACCTGGTCTATCCCGCACACTGGCAGCCCTACATTGCTCAGGATCTTGGTCAACAAACCGATATCGATATCTATCTCGACCGCCACGTAGTGCGTCAGGGGCGATATCTTTCGCTGCATGATGAAGTAAAAAACTTTCCGTTACAGCACTGGCTGCGCAGTACGATTATCGCTGCGGGCTCGCTGCTGGTGCTGTTTATGCTGTTATTCTGGATCCCGCTGGATATGCCGCTGAAATTCACCCTCTCGTGGATGAAAGGCGCACAGACCATTGAAGCCACCAGCGTAAAACAACTGGCTGACGCTGGCGTGCGGGTTGGCGATACATTGCGTATTAGCGGTACGGGAATGTGTAATATTCGCACTTCCGGAACCTGGAGCGCGAAAACCAATTCACCTTTTTTACCGTTTGACTGCTCGCAGATCATCTGGAATGACGCCCGCTCATTGCCATTACCAGAATCTGAACTGGTCAACAAAGCGACGGCTTTGACCGAAGCAGTTAATCGCCAGCTGCACCCTAAACCGGAAGATGAATCTCGCGTCAGCGCCTCATTACGTTCAGCAATTCAAAAATCCGGCATGGTATTGCTTGATGATTTTGGCGACATAGTACTGAAGACAGCGGATCTGTGTTCTGCCAAAGATGACTGTGTGCGACTGAAAAATGCGCTGGTCAATCTCGGCAACAGTAAAGACTGGGACGCGCTGGTAAAACGCGCCAACGCCGGGAAACTCGATGGCGTGAATGTGTTATTACGCCCGGTGAGTGCGGAATCACTGGATAACCTGGTGGCAACCTCCACCGCGCCGTTTATCACGCATGAAACGGCGCGAGCGGCACAATCACTAAACAGTCCGGCCCCCGGCGGATTCCTGATTGTCAGCGACGAAGGCAGCGATTTTGTTGATCAGCCCTGGCCTTCGGCATCACTTTACGACTATCCGCCGCAAGAACAGTGGAACGCTTTCCAGAAACTGGCACAAATGCTGATGCATACGCCGTTTAACGCCGAAGGTATCGTCACAAAAATCTTCACTGACGCCAATGGTACGCAGCATATTGGCCTTCATCCGATCCCGGATCGTTCCGGCCTGTGGCGCTATCTCAGCACCACGCTGCTGCTACTGACGATGCTGGGTAGCGCCATTTATAATGGCGTACAGGCCTGGCGTCGTTACCAGCGTCATCGCACTCGCATGATGAAGATTCAGGCCTATTATGAAAGCTGCCTGAACCCGCAACTGATCACCCCTTCAGAAAGCCTTATCGAATAACACGTTTGCGCGGCAGGTTATGCTACCCTGTCGCGCAAATTGCTTCACTCTGGAGATTTCCCTCATGCATATCAACATTGCCTGGCAGGACGTAGATACCGTTCTGCTGGATATGGACGGCACGTTGCTCGACCTCGCCTTCGATAACTATTTCTGGCAAAAGCTGGTGCCTGAAACATGGGGCGCGAAAAACGGGGTTACGCCACAGGAAGCGATGGAATATATGCGCCAGCAATATCACGACGTACAGCATACGCTAAACTGGTACTGTCTTGATTACTGGAGTGAGCAACTGGGTCTGGATATCTGTGCGATGACCACCGAGATGGGACCGCGCGCCGTACTGCGTGAAGATACCATTCCGTTTCTTGAGGCACTGAAAGCCAGCGGTAAGCAGCGAATTTTGCTCACCAATGCGCATCCGCACAACCTGGCGGTAAAACTTGAGCATACCGGTCTGGACGCACACCTTGATTTATTACTTTCCACCCACACATTTGGTTATCCGAAAGAGGATCAGCGGTTATGGCATGCGGTGGCCGAAGCTACGGGTCTTAAAGCTGAAAGAACGCTGTTTATTGATGACAGCGAAGCGATTCTCGATGCTGCCGCGCAATTTGGTATTCGTTACTGCCTCGGTGTGACTAATCCTGACTCCGGGATTGCCGAGAAACAGTATCAACGCCATCCGTCACTGAATGACTACCGCCGCCTGATCCCCTCGCTAATGTGAAGGAGATGCCATGAAAGAAAAACCTGCTGTTGAGGTTCGACTGGATAAATGGCTATGGGCTGCCCGTTTTTATAAAACCCGCGCGCTGGCCCGTGAAATGATTGAAGGCGGTAAGGTGCATTACAACGGGCAGCGCAGCAAGCCAAGCAAAATCGTCGAGCTGAATGCCACGCTCACTCTGCGCCAGGGAAATGACGAACGCACGGTGATTGTAAAGGCGATTACTGAACAGCGTCGCCCCGCCAGCGAGGCAGCCTTGCTGTATGAAGAGACTGCGGAAAGTGTAGAGAAACGCGAAAAAATGGCGCTGGCACGTAAACTTAATGCCTTAACCATGCCGCATCCGGACCGACGCCCGGACAAAAAAGAGCGCCGCGACCTGTTACGATTTAAACACGGCGACAGTGAATAACTGTCACCTGCAAGAGAGATGATTATGCCGCAACATGACCAATTACATCGCTATCTGTTTGAAAACTTTGCCGTTCGCGGCGAACTGGTAACCGTTTCGGAAACCCTGCAACAGATCCTTGAGAATCACGATTATCCGCAGCCCGTTAAAAACGTGCTGGCAGAACTGCTGGTTGCGACCAGCCTGTTAACCGCTACGTTGAAGTTTGATGGTGATATCACCGTACAGCTGCAAGGCGACGGTCCGATGAATCTGGCGGTTATTAACGGTAACAACAACCAGCAGATGCGCGGTGTAGCGCGCGTGCAGGGCGAAATTCCAGAAAATGCCGACCTGAAAACGCTGGTCGGCAATGGTTACGTGGTGATCACCATCACCCCAAGCGAAGGCGAACGCTATCAGGGCGTGGTGGGTCTGGAAGGTGATACCCTGGCGGCCTGCCTGGAAGATTACTTTATGCGTTCTGAACAGTTGCCGACGCGCCTGTTTATTCGCACCGGCGACGTAGACGGCAAACCGGCTGCAGGCGGTATGTTGTTGCAGGTAATGCCTGCGCAAAATGCCCAGCAGGACGACTTTGACCACCTGGCGACGCTAACCGAAACCATCAAAACCGAAGAACTGCTGACCTTACCGGCAAACGAAGTGTTGTGGCGTTTGTATCACGAAGAAGAGGTGACGGTTTACGATCCGCAGGATGTGGAGTTCAAATGCACCTGCTCGCGTGAACGTTGCGCCGACGCGCTAAAAACGCTGCCGGATGAAGAAGTCGATAGCATCCTGGCGGAAGATGGCGAAATTGACATGCATTGTGATTACTGCGGTAACCACTATCTGTTCAATGCGATGGATATTGCTGAAATCCGCAACAACGCGTCTCCGGCAGATCCGCAAGTTCATTAATGAGTATGTCCGGCAGAGAGGGCTCTGCCGGATTTTACGACGTAATGGCCTGATGCGCTGCGCTTACCAGGCCTATGAAATAAATCGCAAGTTATTTTGGTCAGATACAGCGTCGTATCCGTTAAAAGCGTTGTCACTTACTTAAGTTTATTTCCAGCGTTTCACCATCTACCGTCAGATCGCGCCACGCTTTAGGCCTCGTCCCCAGCTTTCCATCCTTCGCAGCAGCGAGTAATTTTTCTTTCGTTATTTGGCGCGGAAGTAAACTCATATCAAGCGCGTCCCATTCTTTTCTATCTGAGTCAAAGCCATAGACAATGACTCTGTCATCATTAAAAGCAAACAGGATCCGCTCCGCCTGACCATCACTATTCAGATCTTGCTCGACCAGTACGCAGGCGTCTTTTTCAATACAGGTCATCACGTTATAGCGATCCTGGATTAAGGCCGACCAGAATGTCGCATCCGGTTTACCAGAACCTGGGGCAATTAACACATTATCGGCTAATACTTTTTCCGATACCTGTTCCTGAAGATGTTGCTCTCCATCTAACGCCATCAGCAGATCCCGCGCGCGTTTCGGGTCTTTCATAAACCCGGCATCGCTTTTCAGCGACTCAAGCGCCGCACGTCCATAGCGACCGCTCTGTTCGAGCATGTAGATAGTTACCTGGTCTGGCGTGTTTTTGCCGCTCTGATAACGCGCCATATGACTGTTCACGCTAATGCGCATACTGTCCAGCACCGGCGAATTAAGAAGCACCAGCATTACCAACACCAATAACGAAACCGCAAGGTTCACTTTGCCCTGAAGATCAAGGGGATTTTGCCCTTTACGCCAGACGATACTGACAAAATACCCCAGTGACCATACCAGTAACACCAGCACCGCCAGCGCGCCCTGCAAGCGGTCGACAGTCCAGCCGTACTGAGCGACCCGCAGCCATAACGCCCAGGCGGCGACGAACACATACAGCGGAGCAACCAGCAAAGCGGTTTTAATCAGGCAACGCAACGGCCCCGTCCAGGGAAGAGACGCTTTTTGCGGATCGCGGACAATAGCCATTAAGATCAATTGCAAAAAGGCCAGCGTTAACAGCAACCCAACGGCGGAGATGTGGCGAGAAATCGCGCTCAGGCCCGTAAACGGCAGGGTGATAATAAACATCAGGGTTAGCAATGATACTAACGGCAGCAACCCCGTGGCGATTAACGTGAACAACTTTTGAATAGAGTCGATTAAACGTGACTGTGTACGCGCGAGGATCACCGCCAGTGCGGTAACCAGACCTAACGTGAGATAAATAAACCAGTCGGTTGCAAAAAAGAGCGTTTTGAAAAACGTGATGCCAACAAGTTTAAACAACTCACTCCACAGTAAAAGCACCAGCCACGTCAGGCCATTGGCGAGAAAAATCACCAGTAATATAAGTACATTATGCCATATTGACTGGTAAAAATAGCGATAGCGGCTACTGTCATTGCGGATGCGAAGGCTTTGTTGTATCCACGGTAGCAACAACATTGCCATCAGCAGCAGATAGCAGCCAAAATCCCAAAGCGCCTTTTCAGCTCTCCAGGGGTTCATGCCATCAATTTGCCACTTTAGCCAACCGCTCATCCCTAGCGTGGCAATAAACACCAGCGCCAGCCATCCCCAAAGGCGCTTCTGTTTAAAGGAGATCACGGAGAAGAGTAAAACGGATGAAAACGCGACGGTCGCAGGCACGCCATAAACAATCCAACTGAGATTTTTTCCGGCAAGCCAGGCGATCAGCAGGTAGCAAACCAGACCCTGAAGTAATCCGGTAGCAATCATCCCCCAACGTGTTGCGGGTGAAAGTTCAACGTTATCCATGTTAGTTATCCAGAATCAAAAAGTGGGTTAATTATCGCATCCAGGCCGTAGTATTTTGCTTTTTTCAGAAAATAATCAAAAAAAGTTAGCGTGGTGAATCGATACTTTACCGATTGAATTTGCATCAATTTCATTCAGGAATGCGATTCCACTCACAATATTCCCGCCATATAAACCAAGATTTAACCTTTTGAGAACATTTTCCACACCTAAAATGCTATTTCTGCGATAATAGCAACCGTTTCGTGACAGGAATCACGGAGTTTTTTGTCAAATATGAATTTCTCCAGATACGTAAATCTATGAGCCTTGTCGCGGTTAACACCCCCAAAAAGACTTTACTATTCAGGCAATACATATTGGCTAAGGAGCAGTGAAATGCGCGTTAACAATGGTTTGACCCCGCAAGAACTCGAGGCTTATGGTATCAGTGACGTACATGATATCGTTTACAACCCAAGCTACGACCTGCTGTATCAGGAAGAGCTCGATCCGAGCCTGACAGGTTATGAGCGCGGGGTGTTAACTAATCTGGGTGCCGTTGCCGTCGATACCGGGATCTTCACCGGTCGTTCACCAAAAGATAAGTATATCGTCCGTGACGATACCACTCGCGATACTTTCTGGTGGGCAGACAAAGGCAAAGGTAAGAACGACAACAAACCTCTCTCTCCGGAAACCTGGCAGCATCTTAAAGGCCTGGTGACCAAACAGCTTTCCGGCAAACGTCTGTTCGTTGTCGACGCTTTCTGTGGTGCGAACCCGGATACTCGTCTTTCCGTCCGTTTCATCACCGAAGTGGCCTGGCAGGCGCATTTTGTCAAAAACATGTTTATTCGCCCGAGCGATGAAGAGCTGGCAGGTTTCAAACCAGACTTTATCGTTATGAACGGCGCGAAGTGCACTAACCCGCAGTGGAAAGAACAGGGTCTGAACTCCGAAAACTTCGTGGCGTTTAACCTGACCGAGCGCATGCAGCTGATTGGCGGCACCTGGTACGGCGGCGAAATGAAGAAAGGGATGTTCTCAATGATGAACTACCTGCTGCCGCTGAAAGGTATCGCTTCTATGCACTGCTCCGCCAACGTTGGTGAGAAAGGCGATGTTGCGGTGTTCTTCGGCCTTTCCGGCACCGGTAAAACCACCCTTTCCACCGACCCGAAACGTCGCCTGATTGGCGATGACGAACACGGCTGGGACGATGACGGCGTGTTTAACTTTGAAGGCGGCTGCTACGCAAAAACTATCAAGCTGTCGAAAGAAGCGGAACCTGAAATCTACAACGCTATCCGTCGTGATGCGCTGCTGGAAAACGTCACCGTGCGTGAAGATGGTTCTATCGACTTTGATGATGGTTCAAAAACCGAGAACACCCGCGTTTCTTATCCTATCTATCACATTGAAAACATCGTTAAGCCGGTGTCCAAAGCGGGCCACGCAACTAAGGTTATCTTCCTGACTGCTGATGCTTTCGGCGTGCTGCCGCCGGTTTCTCGTCTGACTGCCGATCAAACCCAGTACCACTTCCTCTCTGGCTTCACCGCCAAACTGGCTGGTACAGAGCGCGGCATCACCGAACCGACGCCAACCTTCTCCGCCTGCTTCGGCGCGGCATTCCTGTCGCTGCACCCAACTCAGTACGCAGAAGTGCTGGTGAAACGTATGCAGGCGGCAGGCGCGCAGGCGTATCTGGTTAACACCGGCTGGAACGGCACTGGCAAACGTATCTCGATTAAAGATACCCGCGCCATTATCGACGCCATCCTCAACGGTTCGCTGGATAACGCAGAAACCTTCACTCTGCCGATGTTTAACCTGGCGATCCCAACCGAACTGCCGGGCGTAGACACGAAGATCCTCGATCCGCGTAACACCTACGCTTCCCCGGAACAGTGGCAGGAAAAAGCCGAAACCCTGGCGAAACTGTTTATCGACAACTTTGATAAATACACCGACACCCCTGCGGGTGCCGCGCTGGTAGCGGCAGGTCCTAAGCTGTAATCAGCTGATATCTCATTGACCCCTTATCCAAACGGATAAGGGGTTTTTTTATCTAATTAGCTACCAATATGTACACGGTACACTTATAATTATCAATAGACCGCAGGATGCATTATGTTCACCTTTATTGAACTACAAGGATTTAGCAAACGCCGCCAGTTATTGCTACCTGATGATGAGTTCCGGGCTTTTCAGGAACTACTCATTCAAGATCCCACTGCCGGTGACATTATCGCAGGCACAGGCAGTTTTAGAAAAATTCGCTGGAACCGTTCTGGAATGGGGAAACGGGGTGGCATTCGGATAATTTATTACAACGTAACACGCAATGGCCGAATTTATCTGGCGTTGATTTATCCTAAAAATGAACAGGATGATTTAACAGAAGAACAAAGAAAGGCATTGAAACTATTGTCCGAGAAGCTGCTTTAATGTTGAAGCTCCACAAATTCCACCATGGCCGAAATGTCAACGGAGGCATTGAAAACAGATGAAAGATGAATTATTTGCTGATCTTCTTGCCAGCGCAGAAGAAATGGTACGCATCGAAAAGGGTGAAGAAACGCCAGAACCAGAGCACGTCCATACTTTTAGCGAAATCGATGTAAAAGCGATCCGTGAAGCAACGGGTTTACGTCAGCAAGATTTTGCTGTCGCCGTAGGGGTAAGTTATGACCTGGTCAAAAGCTGGGAAACCAAACGCCGTCAGCCTACCGGAGCACCCCGAAAATTGCTCCTGCTTTTGCAAGCGAATCCTTTCATTATCAATCAATTGAAAACAATCTAAAAACGGGAGGCACCTTCACCTCCCGTTTTATTTACCCTTCTTTTGTCATGCCCTGCGCCCGCGTTACCGGCACTGGCAGCCAGGCACGAATGGAAAGCCCGCCCCGCTCGCTGGTGCCAAGCTCCAACATGCCGTTATGGTTATCCACGATACGCTGCACAATCGCCAGCCCTAATCCCGTGCCGCTAATAGTGCGCGCACTGTCGCCACGAACAAACGGCTGGAACAGGTGCTTACGTTGTTCCGGCGCAATACCCGGACCGTCATCTTCTACCTGGAACCAGGCGCGATTCGGCTCCGTGCCGCTGCTGACTTTGATCCAGCCATTGCCGTAACGGGCGGCGTTGACCACCATATTCGCCACCGCGCGTTTGATCGACAGCGGGTGCATTTTCACCTCAATGCTGCCGGGGTAAAGCGCGGTTTCAATTTCCCGCTCATAGCCACTTTCGGCGGCAATCACCTCACCGAGCACGGCGTTGAGATCCGCCATTTCCATCGGCATCTCCTGCCCGGTGCGCAGGTAGTCGATAAACTGCTCAATGATGGCGTTGCACTCTTCGATATCTTTATTGATCGATTCTGCCAGGTAGCCATCCTGCTCGCTCATCATCTCGGTCGCCAGACGAATACGCGTCAGCGGCGTGCGCAGATCATGGCTTACCCCCGCCATCAGCAGCGTACGGTCATCCGCCAGTTGCTTAACACCAGCCGCCATATGGTTAAAGGCGCGGGTAACGGAACGCACCTCCGAAGCGCCATATTCACGCAGCGGCGGCGGAATAATCCCTTTACCCACCTGCAAGGCTGCGTGTTCGAGATCGACCAACGGTCGGTTCTGGATACGAATAAACAGCCACGCCCCGCCTATCGCCAATAGCATAATCGCCAACGTATAGCGGAACAGCGGGGAGAAATCGCCCTGATGAATTTCGGTTAGCGGCACGCGTACCCAGATATTGGGCGACAACCAGGTTTTCAGCCAGACGACAGGCGAACTTTTGTTGACCTCGACGCGCACTTCCGTCGGGCCGCCCAGTTGCTGCGCCATCTGATGGCTTAAGAATTCATAGTGTTGTGCCCAACGCAGACCTGCCTCTTCGGCAGCTTCGTTGGAATAGAGAGAGATCCCCAGCTCACGGTAGATCTCCCGACGGAAAGCGGGAGGCACAACCAACTGCGTGCCGTCCTCCAGTTGCAGTTTGTCGGTCATCAACATACGCACTTCGTACGCGAGGACTTTATTAAACTGCTGGAGGCTCGGCAAAATCGCGAAGTTCAGCACCACCAGATAAGTCGTCACCAGGCTGACGAACAGCAAGGTGACGATGAGCAATAACGTGCGGGCAAATGAACTTCGTGGCGAGAAGCGCAATCGCCTCATGCTTTAGAACCGTCCGGTACAAAGACGTAGCCCAGACCCCAGACGGTCTGAATGTAACGCGGATGCGCCGGATCTTCTTCCACCATGCGGCGTAGACGCGAAATCTGCACGTCGATGGAGCGTTCCATTGCGGAGTATTCACGGCCACGGGCAAGGTTCATCAGCTTATCGCGGGAGAGCGGCTCACGCGGATGGCTGACCAGTGCCTTCAGTACCGCAAACTCACCGCTGGTGAGCGGCATCGGCTCATCTTCGCGGAACATTTCACGCGTACCGAGGTTAAGTTTGAACTTACCGAAAGCAATTACCGCCTCTTCCTGTGACGGCGCGCCCGGCAGTTCGTTCGCCTGACGACGCAGCACCGCACGAATGCGGGCCAGCAATTCACGCGGGTTAAACGGTTTTGGAATGTAGTCGTCAGCGCCAATCTCCAGGCCAACGATACGGTCCACTTCTTCCCCTTTCGCCGTCACCATAATGATCGGCATCGGATTGCTCTGGCTACGAAGACGTCGGCAAATCGACAAACCATCTTCACCAGGTAACATCAAATCCAGTACCATAAGATGGAAAGATTCACGAGTCAGCAGGCGATCCATCTGTTCTGCATTAGCGACGCTTCGAACCTGGAAGCCTTGTTCGGTGAGATAACGTTCCAGCAGCGCGCGCAGGCGCATGTCGTCATCAACCACCAGAATCTTGTAGTTCTCTTGCATTGTTTGTACTCCCAAAGGTTCGCAACAATTTGTAAGCGTGTATTCTTAAAAAAGCTCACGTTCGTCACCAGCTAAATCTGGTATGAATTTCAGCCTAAATTGTTACAAAGCATATTAAACAGCAGCTTAAGTATACAATTTATTCGGCGAAACATTATTGATTCTGTTGATATGATCACGTTATACCCAATGTGCGCATTATCAAACAGACAAAGGGAATCAACGAGATGAAAACGCCCCTGGTTACCCGGGAAGGGTATGAAAAACTCAAACAAGAGCTTAATTATCTCTGGCGTGAAGAACGCCCGGAGGTCACAAAGAAAGTGACCTGGGCCGCAAGTCTGGGCGACCGCAGCGAAAATGCTGACTATCAGTATAATAAAAAGCGCCTGCGTGAAATCGACCGTCGCGTGCGCTATCTCACTAAATGCATGGAAAATCTCAAAATCGTCGATTACTCCCCGCAGCAGGAAGGCAAAGTCTTTTTTGGCGCGTGGGTGGAGATTGAAAACGACGATGGCGTGACTCACCGTTTCCGTATTGTCGGCTACGATGAAATTTTTGGCCGTAAAGATTACATCTCTATCGATTCCCCGATGGCCCGCGCATTGCTGAAAAAAGAAGTCGGCGATCTGGCGGTGGTGAATACCCCTGCCGGGGAAGCGAGCTGGTATGTTAATGCTATCGAGTACGTGAAACCGTAAGGAAGAGTCTTAACCTCCTGCCGATGGCTGGCATTTTTGCCAGCCAGTCCGTATAACTATCCCCTGATTTTTGATCCGAAAAGATGAACTCAAACCATGATGAATGATTCGTTCTGCCGCATTATTGCGGGTGAAATTCAGGCGCGCCCGGAACAGGTTGACGCTGCCGTTCGCCTGCTTGACGAAGGGAATACCGTGCCGTTTATCGCACGTTATCGTAAGGAAATCACCGGCGGTCTGGATGACACGCAGCTGCGTAATCTGGAAACGCGTCTGAGCTATCTGCGCGAGCTGGAAGAGAGACGTCAGGCGATCCTCAAGTCCATTTCCGAGCAAGGCAAACTCACTGACGAGCTGGCGAATGCCATCAACGCCACACTAAGCAAAACCGAACTCGAAGACCTCTACCTACCCTACAAACCTAAACGCCGCACCCGCGGGCAAATCGCCATTGAAGCAGGGCTTGAGCCGTTGGCTGACCTGCTGTGGAGCGATCCGTCACACACGCCAGAAGTCGCGGCTGCACAATATGTTGATGCAGATAAAGGCGTGGCAGATACCAAAGCCGCGCTGGACGGCGCGCGCTATATCCTGATGGAACGGTTTGCCGAAGATGCCGCGCTGCTGGCAAAAGTGCGTGATTATCTGTGGAAGAACGCGCATTTGGTTTCGACGGTGGTGAGCGGTAAAGAAGAGGAAGGGGCGAAATTCCGCGACTATTTCGATCATCACGAACCGCTATCCACGGTGCCTTCTCACCGCGCGCTGGCGATGTTCCGTGGGCGTAACGAAGGCATACTTCAGCTTTCGCTGAATGCCGATCCGCAGTTCGAAGAGCCGCCGAAAGAGAGCTATTGCGAGCAAATCATCATGGATCACCTTGGCCTGCGCCTGAACAATGCCCCGGCGGATAGCTGGCGCAAAGGCGTGGTGAGCTGGACGTGGCGCATCAAGGTGCTGATGCATCTGGAAACCGAACTGATGGGCACCGTGCGCGAACGCGCGGAAGATGAAGCAATCAACGTCTTTGCCCGTAACCTGCACGATCTGCTGATGGCGGCCCCAGCCGGACTGCGTGCAACGATGGGCCTCGATCCGGGTCTGCGTACCGGGGTAAAAGTAGCGGTGGTCGATGCAACTGGCAAACTGGTGGCGACCGATACCATTTATCCACATACCGGACAAGCCGCAAAAGCAGCGATGACCGTTGCTGCCCTGTGTGAAAAGCATAACGTTGAACTGGTGGCGATCGGCAACGGTACAGCTTCTCGCGAAACCGAACGTTTCTATCTCGACGTGCAGAAGCAGTTCCCGAAAGTGACCGCGCAGAAAGTGATCGTCAGCGAAGCTGGCGCGTCGGTTTACTCGGCTTCCGAGCTGGCAGCACAGGAATTCCCGGATCTCGACGTTTCGCTGCGTGGCGCGGTGTCTATCGCCCGTCGTTTGCAGGATCCGCTGGCGGAGCTGGTGAAAATCGATCCGAAATCTATCGGCGTAGGTCAGTATCAGCATGACGTCAGCCAGACGCAACTGGCCCGCAAACTGGACGCAGTAGTAGAAGACTGCGTAAACGCCGTTGGCGTCGATCTCAACACCGCTTCTGTTCCGCTGTTAACTCGCGTGGCGGGCCTGACGCGCATGATGGCGCAAAACATCGTTGCCTGGCGCGATGAGAACGGTCAGTTCCAGAACCGTCAGCAACTGCTGAAAGTGAGCCGTCTGGGGCCGAAAGCCTTCGAGCAGTGCGCGGGCTTCTTGCGCATTAACCATGGTGATAACCCGCTGGACGCGTCTACCGTTCACCCGGAAGCCTATCCGGTGGTGGAACGCATTCTGGCAGCAACACAGCAGGCACTGAAAGATCTGATGGGTAACAGCAGCGAGTTGCGTAACCTGAAAGCGTCTGACTTTACTGATGAAAAATTCGGTGTACCGACGGTAACTGACATCATCAAAGAGCTGGAAAAACCGGGTCGCGATCCGCGTCCGGAATTTAAAACCGCTCAGTTTGCCGATGGCGTCGAAACGATGAACGACCTGCAACCGGGTATGATCCTCGAAGGTGCGGTGACCAACGTCACCAACTTTGGCGCGTTTGTCGATATTGGCGTTCATCAGGACGGCCTGGTTCACATCTCTTCATTGTCGAACAAGTTTGTGGAAGATCCGCATACCGTGGTGAAAGCGGGCGATATTGTGAAGGTGAAAGTGCTGGAAGTGGATCTTCAGCGCAAACGTATCGCCCTGACTATGCGTCTGGACGAGCAGCCTGGCGAAACCAACGCTCGTCGCGGCGGCGGTAATGAACGTCCGCAGAACAACCGCCCGGCAGCCAAACCGCGTGGGCGTGAAGCGCAGCCTGCCGGTAATAGCGCGATGATGGATGCGCTGGCGGCGGCAATGGGCAAAAAACGTTAAACGCCCGGACTGGCCCCTAAACCTGCGCGATTAGGCGTTCACGCCACATCTGGCAACGAACGCCTTGCCTGACATAAAAGTGCCGGAGAATATCTCCGGCCTTTTTATTCCACAAGCAAACTCATAATATATCCCGTTAATATTTATCACTTCATTAACAACTGAAACCTTAATTAAACATTAACCAGCCCTAATAATTCGTCATGCGAATTATATTTTCGCTGCGATATAATCTTGAGCCATATCAACATTGAGTCAGATTATTATTCAAACCAACATTCACACACATTTTAAGTATTGCTGATAGAAACCATTCTCATTATCATTGTACTGTTGATTATTTAATCTCTCCTTCGTTGGCAAATCATCTGGTCTCATGTCGCTGTCAAACGCCCCATGAGGTAGTTATCCAGTTAATGAGAAACAAGTAGGCACCTATGCAATACACTCCAGATACTGCGTGGAAAATTACTGGCTTTTCCCGTGAAATCAGCCCGGCATATCGCCAAAAACTGCTTTCTCTAGGCATGTTACCTGGCTCCTCTTTTAATGTGGTGCGCGTCGCTCCACTCGGCGACCCCATTCATATCGAAACCCGTCGTGTGAGCCTGGTATTACGCAAAAAAGATCTGGCCTTATTAGAAGTGGAAGCGGTTTCCTGTTAATACGGTGATAACAACAATGAAAAAATTAACCATTGGCTTAATTGGTAATCCAAATTCTGGCAAGACAACCTTATTTAACCAGCTCACTGGCGCACGTCAGCGTGTAGGTAACTGGGCTGGCGTTACCGTCGAACGTAAAGAAGGGCAATTCTCCACCACCGATCATCAGGTCACGCTGGTGGACCTGCCTGGCACCTATTCTCTGACCACCATCTCATCGCAGACCTCGCTCGATGAGCAAATCGCCTGTCACTATATTCTGAGTGGCGACGCCGACCTGCTGATTAACGTGGTGGATGCGTCTAACCTTGAGCGTAACCTGTACCTGACGCTGCAACTGCTGGAACTCGGCATTCCCTGCATCGTGGCACTGAACATGCTCGACATTGCCGAGAAGCAAAATATTCGTATTGAAATTGATGCTCTGTCGGCACGTCTTGGCTGCCCGGTGATCCCGCTGGTTTCAACCCGTGGTCGCGGTATTGAAGCGCTCAAGCTGGCGATTGATCGCTATAAAGCTAACGAAAATGTGGAACTGGTGCATTACGCTCAGCCGCTGCTCAACGAAGCAGATTCACTGGCAAAAGTGATGCCTTCCGACATCCCGCTGAAACAACGTCGCTGGCTGGGCCTGCAAATGCTGGAAGGCGATATCTACAGCCGCGCCTACGCCGGTGAAGCGTCGCAGCATCTGGATGCCGCCCTCGCCCGTCTGTGTAATGAGATGGACGATCCGGCGCTGCACATTGCCGATGCGCGTTACCAGTGCATTGCTGCCATCTGTGATGTGGTAAGCAACACCCTGACGGCAGAACCCAGCCGTTTCACCACTGCGGTAGATAAAATCGTGCTCAACCGTTTCCTCGGTCTGCCGATTTTCCTCTTTGTGATGTACCTGATGTTCTTGCTGGCTATCAACATCGGCGGGGCGTTACAGCCGCTGTTTGACGTCGGTTCCGTGGCACTTTTTGTGCATGGTATTCAATGGATTGGCTACACGCTCCACTTCCCGGACTGGCTGACTATCTTCCTCGCCCAGGGCCTGGGCGGTGGTGTTAACACCGTTCTGCCACTGGTGCCGCAGATCGGCATGATGTACCTGTTCCTCTCCTTCCTCGAGGACTCCGGCTATATGGCGCGTGCGGCGTTTGTGATGGACCGTCTGATGCAGGCGCTGGGCTTGCCCGGGAAATCCTTTGTACCGCTGATCGTTGGTTTCGGTTGTAACGTACCGTCGGTAATGGGCGCACGTACGCTTGATGCACCGCGTGAACGTCTGATGACCATCATGATGGCACCGTTTATGTCCTGCGGCGCGCGTCTGGCTATCTTCGCCGTATTCGCGGCTGCCTTCTTCGGGCAGAACGGTGCGCTGGCGGTCTTCTCGCTGTATATGCTCGGTATTGTGATGGCGGTGCTGACTGGCCTGATGCTCAAGTACACCATCATGCGCGGTGAAGCGACGCCGTTTGTCATGGAGCTACCGGTCTACCATGTACCACACGTTAAAAGCCTGATTATCCAGACCTGGCAGCGTCTGAAAGGCTTCGTTCTGCGTGCTGGTAAAGTGATTATCATCGTCAGCATTTTCCTGAGTGCTTTCAACAGCTTCTCGCTGAGCGGGAAAATCGTCGATAACATCAACGACTCGGCGCTGGCGTCCGTCAGCCGGGTGATCACCCCGGTCTTCAAGCCAATTGGTGTGCATGAAGATAACTGGCAGGCAACGGTTGGCCTGTTTACAGGTGCCATGGCGAAAGAAGTGGTAGTGGGTACGCTCAACACCCTCTACACCGCAGAAAATATTCAGGACGAAGAGTTCAATCCGGCAGAGTTTAACCTCGGTGAAGAGCTGTTCAGTGCGGTAGATGAAACCTGGCAGAGCCTGAAAGACACCTTCAGCCTTAGCGTACTGATGAACCCCATTGAAGCAAGCAAAGGCGACGGCGAAATGGGTACCGGGGCGATGGGCGTGATGGATCAGAAATTCGGTAGCGCAGCTGCCGCATACAGCTACCTGATTTTCGTCCTGCTGTACGTACCGTGCATCTCGGTGATGGGGGCCATCGCCCGTGAATCAAGCCGTGGCTGGATGGGCTTCTCCATCCTGTGGGGGCTGAATATTGCTTACTCACTGGCAACATTGTTCTATCAGGTCGCCAGCTACAGCCAGCACCCAACTTACAGCCTGGTGTGCATTCTGGCGGTTATCCTGTTTAACATCGTGGTTATCGGTTTGCTGCGTCGCGCGCGTAGCCGGGTGGATATCGAACTGTTGGCAACGCGCAAGTCGGTAAGCAGTTGCTGCGCAGCCAGCACCACCGGTGATTGCCATTAATGGCTTCACTTATTCAGGTGCGTGATTTGCTGGCGTTACGGGGCCGTATGGAAGCGGCCCAGATAAGCCAGACATTGAACACCCCGCAGCCAATGATTAACGCCATGCTGCAACAGCTGGAAAGCATGGGCAAAGCCGTGCGGATTCAGGAAGAACCTGACGGCTGCCTCTCTGGCAGTTGTAAAAGCTGCCCGGAAGGCAAAGCCTGTCTGCGCGAGTGGTGGGCGCTGCGTTAACCTTACTCCATCGCCTGTTTTGAAAAGCCCGGTATGCGTTTGCATCCGGGCCTTTTTGCGTGCGACTTTCCATAAAAATGCAACCCTTGCAGCACGGCGCAAGTTCCTCTGAAAGCGTCTCGCAGGGATGAAAACTCGCTAATGCACAGGTGTGGAGTGGCGCGTAGAGTCGCGGCATTCAAACAACAGGTGAAGGAACGCCATGAGCAAAAAGCAGAGTTCCACCCCACACGATGCGCTGTTCAAACTCTTTTTACGCCAACCGGAGACGGCGCGCGATTTTCTTGCGTTCCATTTACCGGCACCTATTCACGCGCTCTGTGATATGAAAACCCTCAAGCTGGAGTCGAGCAGCTTTATTGATGACGATCTGCGTGAAAGCTATTCCGACGTGCTGTGGTCGGTGAAAACGGAACAAGGACCAGGATACATCTATTGTCTGATTGAACATCAAAGCACCTCAAACAAACTGATCGCATTTCGCATGATGCGTTACGCTATTGCCGCAATGCAAAATCACCTGGATGCCGGATACAAAACGTTGCCGATGGTGGTGCCATTGTTGTTTTACCACGGCATTGAAAGCCCCTATCCCTATTCACTGTGTTGGCTGGATTGTTTCGCCGATCCCAACCTGGCAAGGCAGCTTTATGCCTCCGCATTTCCGCTGATTGATGTCACCGTCATGCCTGATGATGAAATCATGCAGCACCGACGTATGGCGCTGCTGGAGTTAATTCAAAAACATATTCGTCAACGCGATCTGATGGGGCTGGTAGAGCAAATGGCCTGCTTATTAAGTAGTGGATACGCTAATGACAGACAAATCAAAGGGCTGTTTAATTACATCTTGCAAACCGGCGATGCGGTACGTTTTAACGATTTTATCGACGGCGTTGCCGAACATTCACCGAAACACAAGGAGAGCTTAATGACTATTGCGGAAAGATTGCGGCAAGAGGGGGAACAATCCAAAGCCTTGCATATAGCAAAAATAATGCTTGAATCCGGAGTCCCTCTTGCGGACATCATGCGTTTTACCGGGGTGTCAGAAGAAGAGTTGGCTGCGGCGAGTCAGTAAAGTTCTGTCTCGCCATTTCAAAAGCCACCTACACCCTCTGCTTCAACGCCACCAGCATGCGACAAAACTCGGCCGGATGCGAAATAAACGGCGCATGGGCCGCTTTGGCGAAGATGTATGATTCGCTGTGAGGCCAAAGTTTATCCAGCATCGGCACCACTTTGCGCGGCACCAGACCGTCGAGATAGCCATACAATCGCAAAAACGGCATGAACACGTTTTGCAGCGGCTGACGGAGATCGACCGTTTTCAGGATTTCCAGCCCGCCATTAAGCACGTCAACCTCCGGCATCGGTAACGCCAGAACGGTTTTCTTCAGCGCCCGCGCATCCTGGCGCGCCGTTTCAGTACCCATGGTTTGTAACGCCAGGAACCGCTCCACTGTACGCTGAAAATCATCACTGAGTTGCTGCTGAAATCCCGCCAGCACGTCCGGTTTTATCCCCGGCCACTCGTCACGAGCACTAAAACAAGGTGACGACGCCACGGTGACCAGCGCCTGAACACGCTCGGGATGGGTTAACGCAATCTGGCTTGCCACCAGCCCGCCCAGACTCCAGCCTAACCAAATGGCTTTATCAGGTGCCTGTCGCAGCACGGCTTCGGCCATATCAGCAAGTGACATCGCACCAAATCCCCGGCTACGCCCGAAGCCGGGCAGGTCAACAAGGTGCAGCGTAAAATGCGAGCTCAGTTCCTCGTCAATGCAACGCCACACTTCGGCATTCAGTCCCCATCCGTGCAGCAGCACAAGATGAACATTCCCCTGACCTTTGGTCTGCCACCAGATGTTATTCATCCGCTATTGTTCTCTTTTGACTTACAAGGATGAACATATGCTAACAGTACCGGGATTATGCTGGCTATGCCGAATGCCGCTGGCGTTAGGTCATTGGGGGACTTGTTCGGTCTGCTCACGCGCCGCCCGTACAGATAAAACGTTATGCCCACGATGTGGATTACCCGCCACACACTCACATCTTCCCTGCGGTCGCTGCCTGCAAAAACCACCGCCCTGGCAAAGACTGGTCACGGTTGCCGACTATGCGCCACCGTTAAGCCCGCTAATCCACCAGCTTAAGTTTTCCCGGCGCAGCGAAATCGCCAGCGCCCTGTCACGTCTGTTACTATTGGAGGTCTTACACGCTCGTCGCACCACCGGGTTGCAATTGCCGGATCGCATCATCAGCGTTCCGTTATGGCAGCGGCGTCACTGGCGTCGGGGATTTAATCAGAGCGATTTGCTGTGTCAGCCGTTATCACGCTGGTTGCACTGCCGATGGGATAGCGAAGCCGTCACACGAACACGGGCCACTGCGACCCAGCATTTTCTCAGTGCCCGGCTGCGCAAGCGCAACCTGAAAAATGCCTTTCGCCTTGAATTGCCTGTGCAAGGTCGCCATATGGTGATTGTGGATGATGTCGTTACCACCGGAAGTACCGTCGCAGAGATTGCGCAGTTGCTTTTACGCAATGGTGCGGCGACTGTCCAGGTCTGGTGCCTTTGTCGAACCTTGTAGAGCCTCGATGATGGGCGTATTATAACCAACTAAAATAGTCAACTATTAGGCCATTACTATGATCCGTATTTCCGATGCTGCACAAGCGCACTTTGCCAAACTGCTGGCAAATCAGGAAGAAGGGACACAAATCCGCGTATTTGTGATTAACCCTGGCACGCCTAACGCTGAATGTGGCGTTTCTTATTGTCCGCCGGATGCTGTGGAAGCCACCGACACTGCCCTGAAATTTGACCTGCTGACCGCGTATGTTGATGAGTTAAGCGCTCCTTACCTGGAAGATGCAGAGATCGACTTTGTTACCGACCAGTTGGGTTCCCAGTTAACGTTGAAAGCGCCTAACGCCAAAATGCGTAAAGTCGCAGACGATGCGCCGCTGATGGAGCGCGTTGAGTATATGCTGCAGTCGCAGATCAACCCGCAACTGGCTGGTCACGGTGGTCGCGTTTCGCTGATGGAAATCACCGAAGACGGTTACGCCATTCTGCAATTTGGTGGCGGCTGTAACGGTTGTTCCATGGTCGATGTGACGCTGAAAGAAGGGATCGAGAAGCAGCTGCTAAACGAATTCCCGGAGCTGAAAGGTGTGCGCGATCTCACCGAACACCAGCGCGGCGAACACTCCTACTACTAAGTTATCCCCTCTTTTGTAGATTGCCCGATGCGACGCTAAAGCGTCATTTCGGGCCTACGTTGAACATGTGCCAGACGTTGGCGCTGCATTGCTTTGGCAAATCCCTCCCTTCGTTTCCCCGCGATAATATGACCAACCTCTCATAATTTAAATTTACCCCGCTCTGGTGATTCTCAAACGCCAGATGTTACCCGTATCATTCACGTGGGTACCAAACATACTCCTGACATCTGACTACAATAATTAGTTTTAGTGGGTATCAGTCGTGGTGCCGCAATATCTCTGTTCCCGATTGGGATAATTAGAGTTTGTCGTCAGAAAATTGACGTTACCCATAACAAATGAAAGGCCAGGTAAATCATGCCATTAGTCATTGTTGCTATCGGTGTAATCTTGTTGTTGCTCCTGATGATCCGCTTCAAAATGAACGGTTTCATCGCTCTCGTCCTCGTGGCGCTTGCTGTTGGATTAATGCAAGGGATGCCGCTGGATAAAGTTATTGGCTCCATCAAAGCTGGTGTCGGCGGAACGCTCGGTAGCCTTGCCCTGATCATGGGTTTTGGCGCAATGCTGGGCAAAATGCTGGCAGACTGCGGTGGCGCACAACGTATCGCCACCACGCTGATTGCTAAATTTGGTAAAAAACACATCCAGTGGGCGGTGGTACTGACCGGTTTTACCGTTGGTTTTGCCCTGTTCTATGAAGTGGGTTTCGTGCTGATGCTGCCGCTGGTGTTTACCATCGCGGCTTCCGCGAATATTCCACTGCTGTATGTTGGTGTACCAATGGCGGCTGCACTGTCTGTGACCCACGGCTTCCTGCCACCGCATCCGGGTCCGACTGCGATTGCCACCATTTTCAATGCCGATATGGGTAAAACTCTGCTGTACGGGACTATTCTGGCAATTCCGACCGTGATTCTCGCCGGTCCGGTTTACGCTCGCGTGTTGAAAGGTATCGATAAGCCGATCCCGGAAGGTCTGTACAGCGCGAAAACCTTCAGCGAAGAAGAGATGCCGAGCTTTGGCGTCAGCGTCTGGACCTCTCTGGTGCCGGTAGTGCTGATGGCGATGCGTGCGATTGCCGAAATGATCCTGCCGAAAGGTCACGCTTTCCTGCCGGTAGCGGAGTTCCTCGGTGACCCGGTAATGGCTACGCTGATTGCCGTACTGATTGCGATGTTCACCTTTGGTCTGAACCGTGGTCGTTCAATGGATCAGATTAACGACACGCTGGTTTCTTCCATCAAAATCATTGCGATGATGCTGTTGATTATCGGTGGTGGCGGTGCGTTCAAGCAGGTGCTGGTAGACAGCGGCGTGGATAAATACATTGCTTCCATGATGCACGAAACCAACATTTCTCCGCTGCTGATGGCCTGGTCGATTGCTGCCGTACTGCGTATCGCGCTGGGTTCTGCAACCGTTGCGGCAATCACTGCGGGTGGTATCGCGGCACCGCTGATTGCAACGACGGGTGTTAGCCCGGAGCTGATGGTTATTGCGGTTGGTTCCGGTAGTGTGATTTTCTCTCACGTGAACGATCCGGGCTTCTGGTTGTTCAAAGAGTACTTTAACCTGACTATCGGCGAGACCATCAAATCCTGGTCGATGCTGGAAACCATTATCTCGGTGTGCGGTCTGGTAGGCTGTCTGCTGCTGAATATGGTGATTTGATAACACTGACTGCCGGATGCATCGCATCCGGCATCAACCGCACTCTACTTCTTCTTCGCTGCCGCTCTGCGCCGTCTGTCCAAATCCTTCAGCAACTTGTTCACGCCATCATCGGCAAACATCGCCTCAAGCGTTGCGGAGAGCTTGCGCCGCCAGTTTTTATACTGGTAACTGGTGCCGGGAATATTTACCGGGTCCGCCATATCCAGCCAGTCTTCTGGCTGTAGTCCTAACAGGGCGCTGTTGCTATCGGCGATGTAGCGCTGTAAGCCACGATTCAGCGTCGGCGTCATCGACATCAACGATGCCTTATGCCCGGCACGTTTTGGCAGACAACCATATTTATGCAGAGCATCCAGTAGTCCTTGCTTCGCCAGTTCGCGATCCTGATACAGACCGCGCAGTACCACTTCATCCGGATACAACCCCAGCGTTTTGCCCAGCGTTAGATCCCCGCTCTCCCAGTAGCCGCGTAGCGTAGGCAGGTCGTGTGTCGCCGCAACCGCCATCGACTGCTCTGGGTACGCTTTCGGCGCGCGGAATGTCTTCTCGTGGTCGTTTTCGAAATAGAGCACTTTGTAGGAGTACACACCGCTGCTGCGCAGCTTACCGACAATCTCTACCGGTACGGTACCGAGATCTTCACCAATCACCATACAGCGATGACGCTTACTTTCGAGTGCCAGAATCGAGAGCAGATCATCCACCGGATAGTGAACATATGCCCCCTGATCTGCCGTCTCGCCATACGGTATCCACCACAAACGCAGCATCGACATCACATGGTCAATTCGTAATGCGCCGCAGTTTTGCATATTGGCACGCAACAGCTCGATAAACGGTTCATAGGCACGCGCGGTGATAATATGCGGGTCCATTGGCGGCAATCCCCAGTTCTGCCCCAACGGGCCGAGGATATCCGGCGGTGCTCCAACCGACGCTTTCAGGCAATACAACTCCCGGTCGCACCAGGTTTCTGCTCCACCCTCTGCTACACCAACGGCCAGGTCACGATACAAGCCAATCGGCATTTCAAAGCCCTGGCTTATCTCCCAGCAGGCGGCAAACTGGCTGTAAGCCAGCCACTGCAACCAGAGATAAAAATCGACGTCATCACGATGTTCTTCGCAGAACTGGCGCACTTCTGGTGAATCCACGTTCTGATACATCTCTGGCCATGCAGGCCAGCCCCAGCGCATTTCGTCCTCTTTCACTTGCTGGGCATGTAGCGCGTCAAACGCCGCCTGCCAGAACAGGCTGTCGCCTTGCTCTGCAACAAACTGGCGAAACGCGGCCATCTGTTCATCATCACGTTGCGCGAAACCTTTCCACGCCATTCGTAATGCTGTCATTTTTAGGGCGGTAACCGTGGAGTAATCGACCCAGTCGGCATCCCGCGCCTGTTGCAGCGTCTGTTGCGTGGTCGGCAACTTCCACCAGGCCTGAGCCTCTTCGCTAAGATGGAAATCTTCAACGGCGTTAACGTCGATATAAATCACATTCAGCCAACGGCGAGAAGACGGGCTATACGGGCTGGCACTTTCCGGATTTGCCGGATAGAGCGCATGAATCGGGTTCAGACCGATGAACGACCCGCCACGTTTTGCCACATCCACCAGCATCGCTTTGAGATCGCCAAAATCCCCAATACCCCAGTTTTTTTCCGATCGCAGCGTATAAAGCTGAACGCAGGCACCCCACAGCTTTTGTTTGTTCAGCAACGCCTGCGGTTCGTAACAGCGTTTCGGTGCCACAATCACCCGGCAATGAGCACGCTGGTCGTCCTGGGTGAGTGTCAGCGTGTGATAACCTTCCGGCAGCTTTGTCGGTAGATTGAACGCTTTGCCCCCCGTTACATGGCCTTTGTACTGCGTTCCTTCTTCGGTGGTCAGCAGCCAGCTATATTCGCCGCTGCCCTCCACCACCATCGGCATTTTTTTGCCGCTGGTATAAACCATGACATTCGGGACTGGCGTTACCGCCACTTTCGTGGCGGTACGTTGATGCATCGCGTCAAGCAAACGCCGTTTGGTTTCGGCGCTAATCGACTGCGGTTTACCGTGGGCATTGATGTAATTGGGGCTGATCCCCGCCGCCAGCGCGGCATTATCCAGACGTTTGCTTTCCATCGAGCTTCCTTAGCGTTTTGCCTGCCAGATACGAGCCTGATAATCGCGAATAGAGCGATCCGAGCTAAACATACCGCAGCGGGCGGTATTGAGGATCGCCGCGCGAGTCCAGGCCTCCTGGTCGCGGTACAGCACATCCACCTGCTTTTGTGCCTCTACATAGGCTGCGAAATCCGCCATCACCAGATACGGATCGCCGCCCTGTTTGCCGATACTGTGCAGCATCTGATCGAAGGCATGCTTATCGCCGTCGCTGTATTTACCGCTTTCCAGCTCTTTCAATACTGCGTCCAGCACCTTATCTTTCTTCCGCCATTTCACCGGGTCGTAGCCTTTGGCCAGAATTGCCTTCACTTGTTCCACGGTATGACCAAAAATAAAGATATTTTCTTCACCAACTTTCTCGGCGATTTCAACGTTCGCACCATCCAGCGTACCGACAGTAAGCGCACCATTGAGCGCCAGTTTCATATTGCCGGTACCGGAAGCTTCTTTACCTGCCGTCGAAATTTGTTCGGAGATATCCGCCGCCGGGATCAGTTTTTCCGCCGCCGAAACGCAATAATCCGGCAGGAACACCACCTTCAATTTGTCGCCAACCTGCGGATCGTTGTTGATCACGTCAGCCACTTTGTTGATCGCAAAGATAATGTTTTTCGCCAGGTAGTAGCCCGGTGCCGCTTTCGCGCCAAAGAGGAAGACGCGCGGTACGCGATCAGCCTGCGGGTTTTCACGAATTTCTTTGTACAACGCCAGAATATGCAGCAGATTCAGGTGCTGGCGTTTGTACTCATGCAGACGTTTGATCTGAATATCGAAAATCGCCTGTGGATTGATCTCAATACCGGTACGAACTTTCACAAACTCTGCCAGACGGACTTTATTCGCCTGCTTGATCTCGCGATATTGCTGACGGAATTTCGCATCATCAGCGAATTTTTCCAGATTGATAAGTTGATCGAGATCGTTAGCCCACTCTTTTTTCAGTGATTTATCCAACAGAGCCGCCAGTGCCGGGTTGCACTGTTTGATCCAGCGACGTGGGGTAATACCGTTGGTGACATTATGGAATTTGTTCGGCCATAGCTGGTGATATTCCGGGAACAGATCTTTCACCACCAGATCCGAGTGCAGCGCCGCAACACCGTTCACCGCGAAACCGCCAACCACACACAGGTTCGCCATATGCACTTGTTTGTCGTGCACCACCGCCAGTTTGGCCCACACTTTTTCATCGCCCGGCCAGGTTTTTTCCACCAGCGTTTTAAAGCGTGTATTAATTTCGTTAATAATCTGCATGTGGCGCGGCAGTAAGCCTTTCACCAGTTTCACATCCCAGCGTTCCAGCGCTTCTGGCATCAGGGTATGGTTGGTGTAAGCGAAAGTTTTACTGGTGATAGCCCAGGCGTCATCCCAGCTCATCTGGTGCTCATCGATCAGCACGCGCAGCAGTTCTGGAATCGCGATAGTTGGGTGGGTATCGTTCAGCTGAATAACTTCGTACTCCGCCAGTTCGTGCAGTTTACGCCCCGCCAGATGATGGCGACGCAAAATATCCGCTACCGAACAGGCACACTGGAAGTATTGCTGCATCAGGCGCAGCTTTTTACCGGCAGTATGGTTGTCGTTTGGATAGAGAACTTTGGTCAGTTTTTCCGCGTTGATGCCCTGCTGTTCGGCGCGCAGGAAATCACCGTCGTTAAATTTAGTCAGATCAAACGGATGCGCATGCGTCGCCTGCCACAGACGCAGTGGCTGCGCCACGCCATTACGATAGCCGACAACGGGGAGATCCCACGCTTGACCGGTAATGGTAAATTCCGGCTCCCAGCGTCCGTCTTTCGTCACTTTACCGCCAATTCCTACCTGCACATCCAGTGCTTCATTGTGGCGGAACCACGGGTAGTTACTGCGATGCCAGTCATCCGGCGCTTCAACCTGTTTGCCATCGACAAATGACTGGCGGAACAAGCCATATTGATAATTAAGGCCGTAGCCAGTAGCTGACTGCCCGACAGTTGCCATTGAGTCGAGGAAGCACGCCGCCAGACGTCCCAGACCACCGTTACCCAGCGCCGGGTCGATCTCTTCTTCCAGCAGGTCAGTCAGGTTGATGTCATAAGCCTTCAACGAATCCTGTACATCCTGATACCAGCCGAGATTCAACAGGTTGTTGCCCGTCAGGCGACCAATCAAAAACTCCATTGAGATGTAGTTAACATGCCGCTGATTCGCCACCGGTTTGGCAAATGGCTGAGCACGCAGCATTTCGGCCAGTGCTTCGCTCACTGCCAGCCACCACTGACGAGGGGTCATTTCAGCCGCAGAATTTAAGCCATAACGCTGCCACTGACGTGAAAGCGCTTCCTGAAATTGCTTATCGTTAAAAATAGGTTGTGACATAGGAGTTCCACTTTTCTTAGATTTTCAACACAACGTTATCGCTAGTTTGCCAGGCTCGATGTTGACCTTCCTCATCCTGCAGGGGATTAGGCAGGGAGGAGTTGCGGGGATGAGCAAGGAAATGTGATCTCGACCACTTAAAGCTAGTGCAAACCACAGGATTAGCAGCAAATCAATGCCATACAGCGCAGAAAATCTGTATCTAAGTGCAAAAAATGGCCGTTGTGTATTTTCAAAAAGCGGAAGGTAACTCTATAAATTAAGTAAAGGAGTGAAACAGTTACATAAGTAAAATATCAAGTGTGCTCCATCTTATTCTTAATAGATTTATTAAGATCATCTTTTTAGATGGCACTTTCATCAGGGATAAAGAAAAAACCCTTGCTTAAATGAAACTGATGAACATAAGGGAAATACCGTACAACCCAGCATTCACGCTGGATCAGCGTCGTTTTAGGTGAGTCATTAATAAAGATTTGGAATTGTGACAGAGTGCAAATTCAGACACATAAAAAAACGTCATCGCTTGCATTAGAAAGGTTTCTGGCCGACCTTATAACCATTAATTACGAAGCGCAAAAAAAATAATATTTCCTCATTTTCCACAGTGAAGTGATTAACTATGCTGATTCCGTCAAAATTAAGTCGTCCGGTTCGACTCGACCATACCGTGGTTCGTGAGCGCCTGCTGGCTAAACTTTCCGGCGCGAACAACTTCCGGCTGGCGCTGATCACAAGTCCTGCGGGCTACGGAAAGACCACGCTCATTTCCCAGTGGGCGGCAGGCAAAAACGATATCGGCTGGTACTCGCTGGATGAAGGTGATAACCAGCAAGAGCGTTTCGCCAGCTATCTCATTGCCGCCGTGCAGCAGGCAACCAACGGTCACTGTGCGATATGTGAGACAATGGCGCAAAAACGGCAATATGCCAGCCTGACGTCACTCTTCGCCCAGCTTTTCATTGAGCTGGCGGAATGGCATAGCCCACTTTATCTGGTCATCGATGACTATCATCTGATCACTAATCCAGTGATCCACGAGTCAATGCGCTTCTTTATTCGCCATCAACCAGAAAATCTCACCCTGGTGGTGTTGTCACGCAACCTTCCGCAACTGGGCATTGCCAATCTGCGTGTTCGTGACCAACTGCTGGAAATTGGCAGTCAGCAACTGGCATTTACCCATCAGGAAGCGAAGCAGTTTTTTGATTGCCGTCTGTCATCGCCGATTGAAGCCGCAGAAAGCAGTCGGATTTGTGATGACGTTTCCGGTTGGGCGACGGCACTGCAGCTAATCGCCCTCTCCGCCCGGCAGAATACCCACTCAGCCCATAAGTCGGCACGCCGCCTGGCGGGAATCAATGCCAGCCATCTTTCGGATTATCTGGTCGATGAGGTTTTGGATAACGTCGATCTCGCAACGCGCCATTTTCTGTTGAAAAGCGCCATTTTGCGCTCAATGAACGATGCACTCATCAACCGTGTGACCGGCGAAGAAAACGGGCAAATGCGCCTCGAAGAGATTGAGCGCCAGGGGCTGTTTTTACAGCGGATGGATGATACCGGCGAGTGGTTCTGCTATCACCCGCTGTTTGGTAACTTCCTGCGTCAGCGCTGCCAGTGGGAACTGGCGGCGGAGCTGCCGGAAATTCACCGTGCCGCCGCAGAAAGCTGGATGGCCCAGGGATTTCCCAGCGAAGCGATTCATCATGCGCTGGCGGCAGGCGATGCGCTGATGCTGCGCGATATTCTGCTTAATCACGCCTGGAGTCTGTTCAACCATAGCGAACTGTCGCTGCTGGAAGAGTCGCTTAAGGCCCTGCCGTGGGACAGTTTGCTGGAAAATCCGCAGTTGGTGTTATTGCAGGCGTGGCTGATGCAAAGCCAACATCGCTACGGCGAAGTTAACACCCTGCTGGCCCGTGCTGAACATGAAATCAAGGACATCAGAGAAGGCACCATGCACGCAGAATTTAACGCTCTGCGCGCCCAGGTTGCGATTAACGATGGTAATCCGGATGAAGCGGAACGGCTGGCAAAACTGGCACTGGAAGAACTGCCTCCGGGCTGGTTCTATAGCCGCATTGTAGCAACCTCAGTGCTGGGTGAAGTATTGCACTGCAAAGGCGAATTGACCCGCTCACTGGCGCTAATGCAGCAAACCGAACAGATGGCGCGCCAGCACGATGTCTGGCACTACGCCTTATGGAGTTTAATCCAGCAAAGTGAAATTCTGTTTGCCCAAGGGTTCCTGCAAACCGCGTGGGAAACGCAGGAAAAAGCGTTCCAGCTGATCAACGAGCAGCATCTGGAACAGCTGCCAATGCATGAGTTTCTGGTGCGCATTCGTGCGCAGCTGTTATGGGCCTGGGCGCGGCTGGATGAAGCCGAAGCGTCGGCGCGTAGCGGGATTGAAGTCTTGTCGTCTTATCAGCCACAGCAACAGCTTCAGTGCCTGGCAATGTTGATTCAATGCTCGCTGGCCCGTGGTGATTTAGATAACGCCCGTAGCCAGCTTAACCGTCTGGAAAACCTGCTGGGGAATGGCAAATATCACAGCGACTGGATCTCTAACGCCAACAAAGTCCGGGTGATTTACTGGCAAATGACCGGCGATAAAGCCGCCGCTGCCAACTGGTTGCGTCATACGGCTAAACCGGAGTTTGCGAACAACCACTTCCTGCAAGGTCAATGGCGCAACATTGCCCGTGCACAAATCTTGCTGGGCGAGTTTGAACCGGCAGAAATTGTTCTCGAAGAACTCAATGAAAACGCCCGCAGTCTGCGGTTGATGAGCGATCTCAACCGTAACCTGTTGCTGCTTAATCAACTGTACTGGCAGGCCGGACGTAAAAGTGACGCTCAGCGCGTGTTGCTGGACGCATTAAAACTGGCGAATCGCACCGGATTTATCAGCCATTTTGTGATTGAAGGCGAAGCGATGGCGCAACAACTGCGCCAGTTGATTCAGCTTAATACGCTGCCGGAACTGGAACAGCATCGTGCGCAGCGTATTCTGCGAGAAATCAATCAACATCATCGGCATAAATTCGCCCATTTCGATGAGAATTTCGTTGAACGTCTGCTAAATCATCCGGAAGTGCCAGAACTGATCCGCACCAGCCCGCTGACCCAACGTGAATGGCAGGTCCTGGGGCTGATTTACTCCGGTTACAGCAACGAGCAAATTGCAGGCGAGCTGGAAGTGGCGGCAACCACCATCAAAACGCATATCCGCAATCTGTACCAAAAACTCGGTGTCGCCCACCGTCAGGCCGCGGTACAACACGCGCAGAAACTGCTGAAGATGATGGGATATGGGGTGTGAGTTTAGCCGGATAATACGTCGGATCCGGCTTACATCTTTATATCATTCAATGCTCACCCGCGTTACGCCATCCGCCTCCACCAGACTAAACCGCACTGGCAAGAAACGCTCCACCACCGCGATATTGGTCAGCAGATGGCATGAGGGATGGGCGACCGTAAATTCTCCCGCACCCGCCAGCGCCATCGGTAGCACCAACTGGTCGGCGAGATATTCCCCCACCGCCGCCGGGCTTGCCAGGTAGCGTTTCACCTCTTTCACCAACTGCGCAGCGACCACCTCGGCGCTGACGCGCTTTTCACCGACGATAAAAAAGCGTTCGGTGATATTTTCACTTTCGACTTCAAGCGAGACGGTATTACCCGGTCCCTGGTCACGCGGCAGGTTATGAATATTCTGCTCATGCAGGGAAAAACTACCCACCAGCGTAGCGATTTCACGCTCAGCAACATGTCGCGGTACGCCAGCTAATAACACCTCACCACGCAGCCGCACAATGTTCCCGCGCTCGCCAAGTTGCAAGGAGTTAAACGATGCCACCGGTGAGACTTCCGTTGCCACCACGCCGCCTCCGGCAGGGTAAAAACCGTGACGTAACAGCGTGGTTTGCTGATGAATTCCTATTTTCGCCAGCAGCGGCTCCAGCACCCGGCGGATAAAATCCGCAGGCGGTGCCGACGGGTTATCGGTGCCGCCGCTCACTTCAACACGCGAAGGCCCGTCAGCAAACCACAGCGCGGGCAGCACCGTTTGCAGCACCAGCGTGCTGCTTCCGGCGCTACCGATAGCAAAGCGGTAATCGCCGCCGCGCACGGTGCCAGGCCGGAAGACCAGACGCTGCGACCCCAGCTCCGCGCCTTCCACCGTTGCTCGGCAAATTTCCGTCGCCGCCTTAACCGCGGTCAGATGCTGGCGCAACAGCCCCGGTTTCGCCCGCCCGGCACGAATGCCAGTGATGGTAAATGGCTGGCCAGTTATCATCGACAGGCTCAGCGCCGAGCGCAGGATCTGCCCGCCGCCTTCGCCCTGTGCGCCATCCAGCGCAATCATCCTTTTCATCATTTATCCTTTTACACACACCACCTGACGCAGGGTGTAGATAACTTCCACCAGATCGCTTTGTGCCGCCATCACCGCGTCGATATCTTTATACGCCATCGGGATTTCGTCGATCACTTCGGCATCTTTACGGCATTCCACATGCGCGGTGGCACGAATTTGATCTTCCACGCTGAACAGTTTTTTCGCTTTAGTACGGCTCATTACCCGCCCGGCACCGTGGCTGCACGAACAGAACGACTCTACATTTCCCAGCCCACGGACGATAAAGCTTTTCGCTCCCATCGAACCGGGAATAATTCCATATTGACCAGCACGCGCAGACACCGCGCCTTTACGCGTCACGTAGATCTCTTCGCCAAAGTGCTGTTCTTTTTGCACATAGTTGTGGTGACAGTTGATCTCTTCCATCGCCAGCGTTTGTGGCTGTCTGACCGTTTTCTGCGTAATGCTCTGCAACGCCGTTACCACGTTTTCCATCATCGCATCGCGGTTAAGGCTGGCAAAAAGCTGCGCCCAGGCCACGGCTTTCAGGTAATCATCAAAGTATTCCGTACCTTCCATAAAGTACGCCAGATCACGCGACGGCAATGTTTCAAGCGTTTCCTGCATCTCTTTTTGCGCCAGATCGATAAAGTAAGTCCCGATGGCGTTACCAATTCCGCGTGAACCGGAGTGCAGCATAATCCACACCTGGTCCGACTCATCAAGGCAGATTTCAATAAAGTGGTTACCCGTTCCCAGCGTTCCCAGGTGTTTATAGTTGTTAGTGTTAAGGAAACGGGGATATTTTTGCGTTAACCACTGATAACCGGCTTCAAGCTCAGCCCATTTCGCATCGACGTTAACAGGCGGTTTTTCCCATGCGCCTTTATCACGTTTACAACGGCCTGTGGTACGCCCATGCGGCACGGCAGCTTCAATCGCCTGACGCAGCTCCGCCAGGTTTTCAGGCAGGTCAGCCGCCGTTAACGCGGTACGCAGCGCGTTCATTCCACAACCGATATCTACCCCCACCGCCGCCGGAATAATCGCTCCTTTGGTTGGGATCACGCTACCAATGGTGGAACCTTTACCCAGATGTACATCAGGCATTACCGCAATATGTTTGAAAATAAACGGCATCTTCGCCGTATTTATCAGTTGCTGACGCGCATCGTCTTCTACCGGTACGCCTTTGGTCCACATTTTTACCGGGACATTTTCAGTGGTCAGTAATTCGTAATTCATTTTATTTTTCTCTTTTCGTTGTTTGCTGTCCAGATAATTGCAACCGTCGTGCCAGAAAATTAAATGAGTAGATTAATTTTTTAATTCATTGTTTTTAAATAGATAAAATCTTTACGTCCGTAAACGGAGATTTCCCGCAAAGCCAATTCGCCGATAATGAAATATCGTCTTTTATAAGGATATCTAAGATGCGTAAAACAGTGGCTTTTGGCTTTGTCGGCACCGTACTGGATTATGCCGGGCGCGGCAGTCAGCGATGGTCGAAATGGCGTCCGTCACTCTGTCTATGCCAGCAAGAATCGTTAGTCATCAATCGACTGGAATTGTTGCACGACGCCCGCTCGCGCTCGCTGTTTGAAACGCTTAAACGCGATATCGCCAGCGTTTCGCCAGAAACAAAAGTGGTGGGCGTTGAGATTGAACTGCATAACCCATGGGATTTCGAGGAGGTTTACGCCTGCCTGCATGATTTCGCCCGTGGTTACGTGTTCGAACCTGATAAAGAAGACTATTTAATTCACATCACCACCGGTACCCACGTCGCGCAGATTTGCTGGTTTCTGCTGGCGGAAGCACGTTACCTGCCCGCCAGGTTAATACAATCTTCGCCACCGCGTAAAAAAGAACAGCCGCGCGGTGCAGGTGAAGTGACGATTATCGATCTCGATTTAAGCCGTTATAACGCCATCGCCAGCCGCTTTGCCGAGGAACGCCAGCAAACGCTCGATTTTCTTAAGTCCGGCATTGCCACGCGTAACGCCCACTTCAACCGCATGATTGAGCAGATCGAAAAAGTGGCGATCAAATCCCGCGCACCGATCCTGCTCAACGGCCCAACCGGTGCGGGAAAGTCGTTTCTGGCACGACGCATCTTCGAGTTAAAACAGGCGCGGCATCAGTTTAGCGGCGCGTTTGTGGAGGTGAACTGTGCCACTCTGCGCGGCGATACCGCCATGTCAGCGCTGTTTGGTCATGTGAAAGGCGCGTTTACCGGGGCGCGGGAGTCGCGGGAAGGATTATTACGCAGCGCCAACGGCGGGATGTTATTTCTTGATGAGATTGGCGAACTGGGCGCAGACGAACAGGCAATGCTGCTGAAAGCCATTGAAGAGAAAACCTTTTATCCGTTTGGCAGCGATCGCCAGGTGAGTAGCGACTTTCAGCTGATCGCCGGAACGGTGCGCGATTTGCGTCAGCTGGTTGCCGAAGGCAAATTCCGCGAAGATCTGTACGCGCGGATCAATCTCTGGACCTTCACCCTGCCGGGTCTACGCCAGCGCCAGGAAGATATTGAACCGAACCTGGATTATGAAGTGGAGCGCCACGCCTCACTCACTGGCGACAGCGTGCGTTTTAACACCGAAGCGCGGCGCGCCTGGCTGGCCTTTGCGACATCTCCCCAGGCAACATGGCGCGGTAACTTTCGCGAACTTTCTGCCAGCATCACGCGGATGGCTACCTTTGCCACTAGCGGACGCATCACTCTGGAAGTGGTGGAAGATGAGATAAACCGTCTGCGCTATAACTGGCAGGAGAGTCGTCCTTCCGCGCTGACGGCGTTGCTGGGCGCTGAGGCAGAAAACATCGACCTCTTTGACCGTATGCAACTGGAACATGTTATCGCTATCTGCCGGCAGGCAAAGTCGCTTTCCGCTGCCGGGCGTGAACTCTTTGATGTTTCGCGCCAGGGGAAAGCCAGCGTCAACGACGCGGATCGGCTACGCAAATACCTGGCGCGTTTTAATCTGACGTGGGAAGCCGTGCAGGATCAGCACAGCTCCAGTTGAATATGGTGGTCCGTCAGCACCTGCATCACGCTTACTGGCGGCGGGGCGTCGGTGTAGACGGCATCTACCATGCTGATACTGCCCATATTGACCATCGCGTTACGGCCAAATTTTGAGTGGTCGACAACCAGCATAACGTGGCGCGAGTTCTCAATGATGGCGCGTTTGGTGCGAACTTCGTGGTAATCGAACTCCAGTAGCGAGCCGTCGCTATCGATGCCGCTTATCCCCAGAATGCCGAAATCAAGGCGGAACTGGGAGATAAAATCGAGCGTTGCTTCGCCAATGATCCCGCCATCACGGCTGCGTAATTCGCCACCGGCAAGAATGATACGGAAATCCTCTTTTACCATCAGCGTGTTAGCGACGTTGAGATTGTTGGTCACAATGCGTAAATTGCTGTGATTAAGCAGCGCGTGCGCCACCGCTTCCGGCGTGGTGCCGATATCGATAAACAGCGTCGAGCCATTAGGAATTTGCTCCGCCACTTTGCGGGCGATGCGCTCTTTTTCTTCGGTCTGGGTGGCCTTGCGATCGTGCCACGGCGTATTAACCGAACTGGAAGGCAGCGCCGCACCGCCATGATGGCGCAGGATCAGGTTTTGCTCTGCCAGCTCGTTGAGATCGCGGCGAATAGTCTGCGGGCTAACTGAGAAATGCTCTACCAGCTCCTCGGTGCTGACATAACCCTGCTGTTTAACCAGTTCGATAATACCGTTGTGACGTTGTGTTTGTTTCATTTCTAAATCCCTGGAATTATTTTCGTTTTCGCGCATTGAGCGAATCAACAAAAGCCATCGCTAAACCCACGGCTAACCCGGCGATGTGTGCTCCGTTCGCCATCGACATCCCAAACAAATCAAACCATCCGGCGACAATCCAGATCAACGCAAAGATAATTAACCCACGTTGCAGGTAAATGCCACTTTGCGGATCGCGTTCGCCACGTAGCCAGACGTAGCCCATCAGCGCATACACCACGCCAGAAAGCCCGCCAAACCACGGCCCGCTGAATTTTTGCTGCACATAGCCGCTTAACAGGGCGCTAATGAGAGTAATGACAATTAGCTTACCGCTACCGAGGCGTTTTTCCACCGCACCGCCGAGATACCACCACCAGAGCAGGTTAAAGAGGATATGCATCAGCGAGAAGTGCATTAACGCGTGGGTGAAGTAACGCCAGAACTCAAATTTCAGCGTCGGATCGAATGGCCAGGCCAGCCATAACATCACTTCCTGATCGCCGAGAATTTGCATGGCGATAAACACCACCACGCAGGCAATCATCATCACCCAGGTTACCGGACCTGCGCGTTCACGCAAGGCAGCAAAGAAAGGATAACGGCGATAATGCAGGCCACTGCCGGTATGGCCCGCCTGCCAGCTGGCCGCCAGATAACGCGGATCTGCCGGGTTTTCGAGAAAACGCGCCAGCTCCGCCCGCACGCGTTCGGCCTGGGACTCATCCGCTAGCCAGACATCGCTTTGGTTATGTTGTTGAATCGTGAGGATAACACCCTGCGTCGCCATGTAATCAACAAACGCCTGCGCCACGCGGGGGTTAGCAAAAGAGGTAATCATCAACATCGTTGCTGTCGCTTATTCCACACAAAAGGGGACAGTATAAAGCGTTACGCGCCGTACGCCACCTCTGCGGGAAACTGGCGCTGCCAGGCTTCAAAGCCGCCATCAATGCTGTAGACCACATCGTAGCCCTGTTGCAGCAGATACTGCGCCGCGCCTTTGCTGCTATTACCGTGGTAACACATCACCATGACTGGCGTATCGAAGTCGTTATCACGCATAAACGCGCCCAATGTGTCGTTGGTTAAATGGAAAGCCTGCACCGCATGCCCCATTGCGAAACTCTGTGGATCGCGAATATCGACCAGCACCGCCTCTTTTTCCTGCAACTTCTGGTGCGCGTCGGCAACGTTAATACATTCGAACTGATCCATGCGTCTCTCTTTCTTTACAAACAAGTGGGCAAATTTACCGCACAGTTTACGTCGAAGCGGCAGATAAACGCCATAATGTTATACATATCACTCTAAAATGTTTTTTCAATGTTACCCAAAGCGCGATTCTTTGCTAATATGTTCGATAACGAACATTTATGAACTTTAACGAAAGTGAATGAGGGCAGCATGGAAACCAAAGATCTGATTGTGATAGGTGGCGGCATCAATGGTGCTGGTATCGCGGCAGACGCCGCTGGACGCGGTTTATCCGTGCTGATGCTGGAGGCGCAGGATCTCGCTTGCGCGACCTCTTCCGCCAGTTCAAAACTCATTCACGGTGGCCTGCGCTACCTTGAGCACTATGAATTCCGCCTGGTCAGCGAGGCGCTGGCTGAACGTGAAGTGTTGCTGAAAATGGCTCCGCATATCGCCTTCCCGATGCGTTTTCGCCTGCCACATCGTCCGCATCTGCGCCCGGCGTGGATGATTCGCATTGGTCTGTTTATGTACGATCATCTGGGTAAACGCACCAGCCTGCCGGGATCAACCGGTTTGCGTTTTGGCGCAAACTCAGTGTTAAAACCGGAAATTAAGCGCGGATTCGAATATTCTGACTGTTGGGTAGACGACGCCCGTCTGGTACTCGCCAACGCCCAGATGGTGGTACGTAAAGGCGGTGAAGTGCTTACTCGTACTCGTGCCACTTCTGCTCGCCGCGAAAACGGCCTGTGGATTGTGGAAGCAGAAGATATCGATACCGGCAAAAAATGCACCTGGCAGGCGCGCGGCCTGGTGAACGCCACCGGCCCGTGGGTGAAACAGTTCTTCGACGAGGGGATGCATCTGCCTTCGCCTTATGGCATTCGCCTGATCAAAGGCAGCCATATTGTGGTGCCACGCGTGCATACCCAGAAGCAAGCCTACATTCTGCAAAACGAAGATAAACGTATTGTGTTCGTGATCCCGTGGATGGACGAGTTTTCCATCATCGGCACCACCGATGTGGAATACAAAGGCGATCCGAAAGCGGTGAAGATTGAAGAGAGTGAAATCAATTACCTGCTGAAAGTGTATAACGCGCACTTTAAAAAACAGCTTAGCCGTGACGATATCGTCTGGACCTATTCCGGTGTGCGTCCGCTGTGTGATGATGAGTCCGACTCGCCGCAGGCTATTACCCGTGATTACACCCTTGATATCCATGATGAAAACGGCAAAGCACCGCTGCTGTCGGTATTCGGCGGTAAGCTGACCACCTACCGAAAACTGGCAGAACATGCGCTGGAAAAACTGACGCCATATTATCAGGGCATTGGTCCGACGTGGACGAAAGAGAGCGTGCTGCCGGGTGGTGCCATTGAAGGCGACCGTGACGATTACGCCGCCCGCCTGCGCCGCCGTTACCCGTTCCTGACCGAATCGCTGGCACGTCACTACGCGCGCACTTACGGCAGCAACAGCGAACTGCTGCTCGGCAACGCGGGAGCGATAAGCGACCTCGGGGAAGATTTCGGTCATGAGTTCTACGAAGCGGAACTGAAATACCTGGTGGATCACGAATGGGTCCGTCGCGCCGACGATGCCCTGTGGCGTCGCACAAAACAAGGCATGTGGCTGAATGCGGATCAACAATCTCGTGTGAGTCAGTGGCTGGTGGAGTATACGCAGCAGAGGTTATCGCTGGCGTCGTAAGGATGATGCCCGGTTGTGAAGTGCAACCGGGCTATTTGGATTCTTAGACTATTCATTGTAAATAATTGAATAACGGCCCCTGAGCTAAAATCGCCAAACTTAAGCACGTTACCCACTCGCCCCACTTCTTCCTCTGACTTCTATTTTTGCTACGCCACTGGCAATAATATCCCAATGCAAAACCAAGCTGGGCGCTTATCGGACCGATAAAGTCAGTCCACGGCTGAGACCCAAATTGAAAAAAATTCAGGGGTAACCAGACAATGGTCAGAAAGAAATTGCGCATATTTTCCAGCAAAGCAATTTGCGCTGGCGCGACATAGAAAATGATATTCCACAGGAGCAACCAGAAATAAACTGGTGCAAATACCAACCAACAATGGAGTCTGCTTTTCAGTTCAGATTGAGTTCTGCAAGAAAATTGCCAACCAACGCAACACATGGCACAGAAAAAAAGTGCATATTCAGCCAATAACCCAAGTTGGAATTCCAGAAGTGAAATACTCCTGAACATGAGCGGGATAGAGAACAGTATTTCTCCCATAAAACTCAGCGTGATAACACAAGCAGCCAGCGCAACCACCGTCGGCCACACCAACAACGGCACAATAACAAAACCAAGAATTAACGGAGGAATATAAAGTCTGATTTTATTCATCTTTATTGTCCTGATGATTCGGATGATGCGTCATAAATCGGCACATAGCCCACATCCTCTACCAATTGCTGTCCCTGCGGGCTTAAAAACCAGTCGACGAATTTCTGTGTTTCCAGCGTAGGGTTTTCGTGCGTCACCATATAAGCATGAATTATGTACGGATAAGTGCCGTTACGGATATTTTCCTCTGTAGGTGCAACGCCATTTATAGCCAGCAGTTTGATCTGTTTGCGCATTTTGAGCATATTGTCATTCATACGTGTGACGTAATAGTAGAAGGTGTATCCAATAGAAGATGGTGTATTTTGGTAGTCGGCGACTTCGGTAATTAAACCGCCCATAAGATCGATAACAGTGGATTTTTTGGCTGGCAGCATTGGAGTATCTTGCATAACCAGTCCCTTCATAACCGTTTGGCTTCCAGAATCTTCTGGCCGCTGCCAGACTTTTATACTTTCGTCACCGCCGCCCACTTTATTCCAGCGACTCACTTTACCGCTAAAAATGTCTTTGACCTGCTGTTCGCTAAGTGAATTAACCGGGTTTTTGATATCAACGATAAAGACAAAGGCTTCGCGGGCGAAAGCGGTATATTTGAGTTTAACACCTGCTTCTTCTGCACGTTTTTTCTGTCCTTCCGACGGTTGTGCAACAAAAATAACCGTCGCGGTACCCTTAATCAGACTATCGTAGGCTTCAGCTGTTCGGGTTTGTTGCAAACCATACGCCTGCCAGGCCAGCGAGGTTCGATCCTTATCTTTTGGCTCGGGTACTAATTCATAATACGCGGAGGCATACAGCGGGTATAAGGCTGTAGCGCCGTACACTCTCGGCCATCTTGACCAATCATCGTTGTAACGTAATTCAGGTTGCCCCCGCAGAGACGTCAGTCCATGGCTGTCTTCTTCCCTGACGCTGTTATAGTACCCTTCCCGGTCGACACATCCCGCCAGTAGCGCCGTACCTAATAGTAAAACACCGGTGAATTTATTCATTGCGCTGATTCCTTTCTCTCGAGCGTTATTTCATTGTTGGATACAGCGGCACATAGCCCACATCTTCCACCAGACTCTGTCCCTGCGGCGTTAAAAACCATTCGACCAGTTTTTGTGTTTCTGACGTAGTATTTTCCCGCGTTACCATAAAGGCATCGATGATATACGGATATTTGCCGTTACGAATATTTTCCGCAGTCGGTGCAATACCGTTAATCGCTAGCAGTTTTATATTTTTATCGGCATTCATTTGTGTTGCGTAATAGCGGAAGGTGTAGCCTATTGCGTTGTTTGTATTACGGTATTCGGCAACGACTTTAATCATTCCCTCCATCATGCTTGCCACTTCGGTTTCCTGCGGCGAGATCATGCGGACATTTTTCATGACCTGTGATTGCATCACTGTCTGGCTGCCAGAGTCTTCCGGGCGTTGCCAGGTCTGGATCTCCTGATCCTTACCGCCAACCGTGCGCCAGTTGGTAATTTCGCCACTAAAAATGTCACGCACTTGTTGTTCAGTCAGGGAATTAACCGGATTATCCGCATTGACGATGAAAACAAACGCTTCACGGGCAAATGGCGTGTACAGCAAAGTGACGCCCGATTTCTCAGCGCGTTTTTTTTGCCCATCGGAAGGTTGCGCCACGAAAATAATATCGGCATCACCGTTAACGATTTTGTTATATGCTTCTGGCGTACGAGAGTTATCCAGATAATCCCAAACGTGAAAATCCTCTGGTATTACACTTAATGCATAAAATGCAGAGGCATAAATGGGGTACGCCGCCGTAGCGCCATCGAGTCGCGGCCAGTTTTGCGTAAATTGAATTTGTGGTTTACCACGCAGTGGCGTCAGTTGATTATTAAGTTTATCGGGTCGCCAGGCCCAGGTATCAATATTTTCACGCACACCGACGCCGGGATTAAGCTGTTTATATAAATAAGCCTGATAACCAGCGACAATACCCAGTAAGAGAAGAATGAACAGAAGTAAATTACGGCAACGTAGACCGGAGGTGCCGGTTAAAGGGTGTCTGGTCGGCCAGCCGTATCCCAGTGAAAAACTGATATGCGCGCCAACGGGAATAATGACTATCCACCAGTACTCACCACCGACGAATGAGACTGTAAAAACGCCCAACCAGGGAAGCATAAGGTTTGCCAACCAACCGGCTCCCATCTGGCGAAGTTGATAATCTGCCAGATGTAGCGCGATTATCCAGCCAATCAGGGTTAATAGCGCGGGTAAGAGAAAAAAGCATTGTCGCCAGGCGGCTATTTCTCTTTTTTCTGGTGCGCTATCACCAGTCCACACGCGACCAGAGAAAAATATGATTATCGCCCCCAGCGTCAGCATAAAGACGTTGAGTAGAAGATAAATTGTTGGCGTAAAGAGTAAATTGCAAACCTCAAGAATAGCGGCAAGCCCGGCCCCCAGCATGGCAACAACCGCTGCCAAAAATTGCGCCAGTATGGGGATGCCAAAAAAAGTCATTACCAGCGAGGTCAAAATCCATTTTCCGTTTTGCATTATTCTTTCCATTCTTGCTGAATGGCGAAATTATACTCCCCGATAACCCTCGCCCCCTCTGGACACTTTTCCTAAATAAAGGCGAAAAAAAACGGGACCTTTTGGCCCCGTTCTGTTTTTTAGCGAACTTACAATCTCACCGGATCAATATGCCAGATATGATCGGCGTACTCTTTGATCGTACGGTCAGAAGAGAAGTAGCCCATATTGGCAATGTTCAGCATCGCTTTTGCGGTCCACTCTTCCTGACGCTCGTAGAGTTCGTCGACTTTATCCTGACAATCGACATAGCTGCGATAATCCGCCAGTACCTGGTAGTGATCGCCGAAGTTGATCAGCGAATCGACCAGATCGCGATAGCGACCCGGATCTTCCGGACTGAATACACCGCTGCCGATTTGCGTCAGCACCTGATGCAGCTCCTCATCTTTCTCGTAGTATTCACGCGGTTTGTAGCCCTGACGACGCAGTTCTTCCACTTCTTCCGCTGTGTTACCAAAAATAAAGATATTGTCAGCACCGACATGATCCAGCATCTCGACATTCGCACCGTCCAGCGTACCGATGGTCAGCGCGCCGTTAAGCGCAAACTTCATGTTACTGGTGCCGGAAGCTTCCGTCCCCGCCAGTGAAATCTGTTCAGACAGATCGGCCGCCGGAATGATCAACTGCGCCAGGCTAACGCTGTAGTTCGGGATGAACACGACTTTCAGCTTGTCGCCAATCTGCGGATCGTTGTTGATCACTTTCGCTACGTCATTGATCAAATGAATAATGTGCTTCGCCATGTAATAGGCCGAAGCCGCCTTACCGCCAAAAATATTCACGCGCGGTACCCACTTCGCATCCGGGTCGGCCTTGATGCGGTTATAGCGGGTGATCACGTGCAACACATTCATCAATTGACGTTTGTATTCGTGAATACGTTTGATTTGCACATCGAACAGCGCTTTCGGATTTACCACCACATTCAGCTGCTGGGCGATATACTCCGCCAGACGCTTTTTGTTCTCCAGCTTCGCCTGATGCACCGCGTGATTAACCATTGGGAAATCACAGTGTTGTTGCAGCTCATTAAGCAGGCTAAGGTCGGTGCGCCAGTTACGGCCCAGGTGTTCGTCCAACACGGCTGAAAGCGATGGGTTCGCTACCGCCAGCCAGCGACGCGGCGTCACACCGTTGGTGACGTTGGTGAAACGACCCGGGAAGATTTTCGCAAAGTCGGCAAATAGCGATTGCACCATCAGGTTAGAGTGCAGCTCCGATACACCGTTAACTTTGTGGCTCACCACAACCGCCAGCCAGGCCATACGCACACGACGACCGTTGGATTCATCGATGATCGACGCCCGTCCCAGCAGATCGGTATCGTTCGGATACTGTTCCTGCAAAGTTTTCAGGAAATAGTCGTTGATTTCAAAGATGATCTGCAGGTGACGCGGCAGAATTTTACCCAGCATATCGACTGGCCAGGTTTCCAGCGCCTCGCTCATTAGCGTGTGGTTGGTGTAGGAGAAGACCTGACAACACACTTCAAACGCGTCGTCCCAGCTAAATTGGTGCTCATCGATCAGCAGACGCATCATCTCAGGAATCGACAGCACCGGATGGGTATCGTTGAGGTGAATCGCAATTTTATCCGCCAGGTTATCGTAGGTTTTATGCAACTGATAATGGCGGCTTAAAATGTCCTGAATGGTCGAGGAAACCAGGAAGTATTCCTGACGCAGTCGCAGCTCACGCCCAGAGTAGGTGGAGTCGTCCGGATACAGTACGCGAGATACGTTCTCGGAGTGGTTCTTATCTTCCACTGCCGCGAAGTAGTCGCCCTGGTTGAATTTACCGAGGTTAATTTCGCTACTGGCTTGGGCACTCCACAAACGCAACGTGTTGGTCGCGTCGGTGTCGTAACCTGGGATTATCTGATCGTAAGCTACTCCCAGAATCTCTTCGGTTTCAATCCAGCGCGTTTTTTTACCTTCCTGCTGAATGCGACCGCCAAAACGGACTTTATAGCGCGTGTTGTGGCGTTTGAATTCCCACGGGTTACCGTATTCCAGCCAGTAGTCAGGTGACTCTTTCTGGCTACCGTTAACGATGTTCTGCTTGAACATACCGTAGTCATAGCGGATGCCGTAACCGCGCCCCGGCAACCCTAACGTCGCCAGAGAATCAAGGAAGCAAGCCGCCAGACGTCCCAGGCCACCGTTACCGAGGCCCGGGTCATTTTCTTCATCAATCAGCTCTTCGAGATTTAACCCCATCGCTTCCAGTGCGCCCTGTACATCTTCGTAAATTCCTAGCGACAACATGGCGTTGGAAAGCGTACGGCCAATCAAAAACTCCATCGACAGGTAGTAAACCTGACGAGTTTCTTGCGACAACTGGGCACGATTTGAACGTAACCAGCGCTCCACGAGACGATCGCGCACAGCAAATAACGTTGCGTTCAGCCATTCATGTTTATTGGCGACGACCGGGTCCTTTCCAATCGTAAACATCAGCTTGTAAGCGATAGAGTGCTTAAGAGCTTCTACGCTAAGCGTGGGCGATGAATATGTAAACGGAGCATTCATATAGGCGTTTCCTGAAAACTATTTCAAGCGATAGTAAAGCTCACGGTACGACTTCGCCGCGACCTGCCAGCTAAAATCCATTGCCATAGCCTGACGTTGCACAAACCGCCACAGTGAAGGACGGGACCACAGTACAAAAGCACGTCGAATAGCCCGTAATAGCGACCAGGCATTACTATCTTCAAAGACAAACCCACTGGCGACGCCATCTGCAAGGTTCTCAAGAGAACAGTCAGAAACCGTATCAGCAAGCCCACCGGTGCGCCGCACTAACGGCAGCGTACCGTACTTCAATCCATAAAGTTGCGTTAAGCCGCACGGTTCAAAACGGCTGGGCACCAGAATGACGTCCGCGCCGCCCATAATGCGATGCGAAAATGCTTCGTGATAGCCAATCTGAACGCCCACCTGGCCGGGGTATTCCGCTGCCGCCGCAAGGAAACCTTCCTGCAGCACCGGATCGCCCGCGCCGAGTAGCGCCAGCTGCCCGCCCTGCTCCAGAAGGCCCGGTAAGGCTTCCAGCACCAGGTCGAGACCTTTCTGGCTGGTCAGACGGCTCACCACTGCAAAAAGCGGCACTTTATCGTCAACCTTAAGCCCCATTGCGATTTGTAACTGGCGCTTATTTTCCGCTTTATCTTCCAACGTATCGCGGGTGTAACGCGAGGCCAACAGTAAGTCCGTCTCTGGACTCCAGATTTTCTCGTCCACGCCGTTCAGTACGCCGGAAAGACGCCCTTCACGGTGACGCTGTTGCAACAGACCTTCCATACCGTAGGCAAACTGCGGTTCGGTGATCTCGCGAGCGTAGGTTGGGCTGACTGCCGTAATGTGATCGGCATAGTACAGACCGGCCTTCAGAAAAGAGATTTGTCCGTTGAATTCCAGCCCATGAATATTAAAGAATGACCATGGCAATTGGATGTCATTCATGTGATGTGCATAAAACATGCCTTGATAGGCCAGGTTGTGCACAGTAAACACCGACTTCGCCGGACGCCCGCGCGCCGCCAGATACGCAGGCGCAAGGCCTGCATGCCAGTCGTGCGCATGCACCACATCAGGACGCCAGAATGGGTCAAGCCCGCTGGCCATTTCTGCCCCAACCCACCCCAGCAGCGCAAAACGCAACACGTTGTCGGTATAGGCAAATAAGTTGGTATCGTGATACGGGCTTCCCGGACGATCATAGAGATGCGGCGCGTCAATCAGGTAAATGCCAACCCCGTTGTAATGACCGAACAACAGCGTGATATGTCCGGCGAAGGTATCACGACGGGATACTACCTGCGCATCGGTCACGCCACGGCGAATATCGGGAAATGCAGGCAACAGTACGCGAGCGTCAACGCCGTCTGCGATTTGTGCTGCGGGTAATGCCCCAATAACATCAGCCAGACCGCCGGTTTTAAGCAGCGGGAACATCTCTGAACATACATGTAAAACCTGCATTATCGCTCCTGTTTATGCCCTAACTTCCGTAGCATTTCGCGCGTTACCAGCACGATGCCTTCTTCTGAACGATAGAAACGACGTGCATCTTCCTCTGCGTTTTCACCAATCACCATGCCTTCCGGAATAACACAAGCACGATCGATGACGCAGCGGCGCAGACGGCACGAGCGACCTACCCATACTTCCGGTAACAATACGGCGGAATCAATGTTGCAGAATGAATTCACGCGAACGCGCGAGAACAGAACGGACTGCACCACCACCGAACCGGAGATCACACAACCGCCGGATACCAGTGAGTTAAGGGTCATCCCGTGGCTACCGGAGCGATCCTGCACGAATTTCGCTGGCGGTAATGATTCATTGTAGGTGCGAATTGGCCAATTGCGATCGTACATATCCAGTTCCGGCACCACAGAGGCCAGATCGAGGTTCGCTTTCCAGTAAGCTTCCAGCGTACCCACATCGCGCCAGTACGGCTCGGCATCCGGGTCGGATTGTACGCAAGAGAGCGGGAACGGGTGCGCATAGGCCAGACCGGCTTCGGTGATCTTGGGAATCAAATCTTTGCCAAAGTCGTGGCTGGAGTTCTCATCGCGATCGTCTTCTTCCAGCAGTTCATACAGATAGTCGGCGTCAAAGACGTAAATACCCATACTCGCCAGAGATTTGCTCGGATCGTTCGGCATTGACGGCGGGTTAGCTGGTTTTTCAACGAATTCGATAATTTTATCGTTCTCATCAACCGCCATAACGCCAAATGCGGAGGCTTCTTCAATCGGTACTGGCATACAAGCAACGGTGCAACGTGCGCCTTTTTCGACGTGGTCGATAAGCATACGCGAGTAGTCTTGCTTGTAGATATGGTCGCCCGCCAGGATCACCACGTATTCCGCTTTATAACGGCGGATAATGTCGAGGTTTTGGGTAACTGCATCTGCGGTGCCGCGATACCAGTTTTCCCCTTTCATTCTCTGCTGTGCTGGCAGCAGATCGACAAACTCGTTCATTTCTTCATTGAAGAATGACCAGCCGCGCTGAATGTGCTGCACCAGAGTGTGGGACTGGTACTGGGTGATCACGCCCATACGACGGATCCCGGAGTTGATGCAGTTAGACAGCGCAAAGTCGATAATGCGGAACTTACCGCCGAAGTGTACGGCCGGTTTTGCTCGCTTATTGGTTAAATCCTTCAGGCGGGTACCACGTCCTCCCGCCAGTATCAGGGCAACAGATTTCAATGGCAGCTGGCGCGCCAACATTAAGTGATCGTTCTTCTCTAAACTAACCATGACTAACTCCTTTTTTATCATCTCTGGAACACACACAATCCGTGTGCAGGTCCCTGCCAGACAGCCGTAATCACTGGGTTATCCTCTCCAGCGAATGGGGGAATGGCGTGCCACTCCCCAGCAGGTAAAACAATCTCTGTTACCTCAAGCGTGGCGTTAATTGCGATCAAAAAGCGATCCGAAAGCAGAATTTGCAGCTGTTTCGGCCCGTTTTGCCACTCATCCGTGCTTAAAGGTTGAGCATATCGATTTAGCCAACGGACATTGCCGTCGCCTTCTTCCCACCAGCGATTCTCCATCAAAGCGGGAATGCGCTTGCGCAGATGGATTAACGCGGCGGTAAATGCGGTTAAACCACTGCTTGCCTGCGACCAGTCCAACCAGGTTAATTGGTTATCCTGACAGTAGGCATTGTTATTGCCATGCTGGCTGTGACCATGTTCGTCACCGGCCAGTAACATCGGCGTACCCTGGGAGAGCAACAACGTTGTTAACAGGGCGTGAATGCTGTCGCGCCGCCGTTCAACCAGATCAAGAGTACCGCCTAACCCTTCTTTACCATGATTGTTACTGTAATTGTTGTTGGTCCCGTCGCGATTTTCTTCTCCGTTTGCTTCATTGTGTTTATGGTTGAAGCAAACGCAGTCGCGAAGCGTAAAACCGTCATGCGCGGTGACGAGATTAATCGCGGCACTCGGCAGACGACCATTACGTTTAAAAACATCGCTGGAGGCAGCAAAACGCCCGGCAAACGCCCCCAGAGGCAAATCATAATGCAGCCAGAAACGACGGGCAGCATCGCGGAAATGATCGTTCCACTCAGCAAACAGTGGCGGGAAATTTCCCACCTGATAACCACCAGGCGCAATATCCCACGGTTCAGCAATTAACTTCACCTGTGAGAGCACGGGGCAGTTCTGGATAGCGGTAAACAACGGCGCATCCTGACGGAACTCTGGCGTACGGCCCATGACTGCCGCCAGATCAAAGCGGAAACCATCGACGTGGCAGGTTTCTACCCAATAACGCAGGCAAGCGCTGGCATAATCCACTACCGCCGGATGACTCAAATTGAGCGTGTTGCCACAACCGGTCCAGTTGTGATAATCGCCGTCTTCTCTTATCCAATAATAGCTACGGTTGTCGATCCCACGCAGAGAGAATAACGGGCCGTCGAGGTCCAGTTCCGCGCTATGGTTGAGCACGATATCAAGAATGACTTCGATACCCGCTTTATGCAGTGCTTTGATTGCATCGCGAAACTCATGCAGCGCCGTTTCTGGGGAGCAGGCATACGCCGGATGCAGCGCAAACATCGCCACCGGGTTGTAACCCCAGTAGTTACTTAGCCCCATGCGTTGCAGACGTGGTTCACTGGCAAACTGCGCCACCGGCAGCAGTTCCAGCGCGGTAATGCCCAACTGTTTCAAATAGTTGATCATCACCGGATGCCCCAGGGCTTTATAAGTGCCACGGATCTCGACCGGGATCTCCGGGTGCAGGTACGTTAATCCTTTGACATGGGCTTCATAAATGATGGTGCTGCCCCACGGCGTGCGCGGCGGGGCATCATCTTCCCAGTCATAGTGATCAACCACCACTACGCATTTCGGCGCAATGGCGGCGTTGTCGCGATAGTCAGGTTCATTATGACCGGCGTGCAGCAGCGGGTTATCTTTAAACTCCCCGTCAATTTGCCGCGCGCAAGGATCAATCAACAACTTCGCCGGGTTAAAGCGATGCCCCTCGGCGGGTTGCCAGGGGCCATGAACGCGATAACCATAACGCAAACCCGGACGCGCATCCGGCAGATAACCGTGCCAAATGTCGCCACTGTGCCCTGGCAAGTCATAGCGATGTTCCTGGCCATTGGCGTCAAAGATACACAGTTCTACCCGCTCGGCATGAGCGGAGAAAAGTGTGAAGTTGACGCCCTGACCGTCGTAATGCGCGCCGAGGGGTGCGGGTTTGCCAATGGCGAGTTGTGTCATTCTGCCTCCCGAACCAGCCAGATAGTGGCCAGCGGTGGTAGTGTCAGGCTTAGTGAATGCTGACGACCGTGGCTGGCAATCTCATCGCTGTGTACCGTGCCGCCATTGCCGGCATTACTGCCGTGATAGTGCATGGAATCGGTATTGAGGATTTCACGCCATTTGCCCGGCTGGTTAATGCCGAAGCGATAATCATGACGCGGCACCGGAGTAAAGTTACTGGCAACGATGATTTCGTTACCCTCTTTATCGCGACGCACAAAGATCAGCACCGAGCGTTCTTTGTCATCCACCACCAGCCATTCAAAGCCGTACGGGTCAAAATCCAGTTCATGCATTGCTTTATGGTGGCGGTAGGTGAGGTTCAGATCGCGCACCAGACGCTGGACACCGTGGTGCCAGTTATCGCCGCCTTCCAACAGATGCCAGTCGAGGCTGGCGTCATGGTTCCACTCGCGGCCCTGGGCAAATTCGTTCCCCATGAACAGCAATTTCTTGCCCGGGAATGCCCACATCCAGCCGTAGTAGGCGCGCAGGTTAGCGAATTTCTGCCATGCGTCGCCCGGCATCCGATCGAGAATCGATTTTTTACCGTGGACCACTTCATCATGCGACAACGGCAGGACGAAGTTTTCAGTGTAGTTGTAGAGCATCCCGAAGGTCAGTTTATCGTGATGATACTGACGATAAACCGGGTCGAGCTTCATGTAGTCCAGGGTGTCATGCATCCAGCCGAGGTTCCACTTGTACCAGAAGCCCAGACCGCCCATGTCCTGCGGACGAGAAACGCCAGGGAAATCGGTAGACTCCTCCGCCATTGTCACCGCACCGGAAACCTGCTCACCAAGAATACGGTTGGTATTACGCAAGAATTCAATCGCTTCAAGATTCTCGCGCCCGCCAAATTCGTTCGGGATCCACTCCCCCTCTTTACGGCTGTAGTCGCGATAAATCATTGACGCCACCGCATCGACGCGCAGCGCATCAATACCAAAACGTTCGATCCAGTAAAGCGCGTTACCGACAAGGAAGTTACTAACTTCACGGCGACCATAGTTGTAGATCAGCGTGTTCCAGTCCTGATGATAGCCTTCGCGCGGATCGCTGTGTTCATACAAGTTCGTGCCATCAAATTCGGCAAGCGCAAAGTCATCGGTCGGGAAGTGGCCTGGCACCCAGTCGAGAATCACGTTCAGACCAGCTGCGTGTGCGGCATCAATGAAATAACGGAAGTCGTCGCGGGTACCAAAACGGCGGGTCGGTGCATACAGGCCGGTTGGCTGATAACCCCAACTGCCATCGAAGGGATGCTCGTTAATGGGCAGTAGCTCGAGATGGGTAAAGCCCATCCATTTAGCATAAGGCACCAGTTGATCGGCCAGCTCGCGGTAGCTCAACCAGAAATTGTTGTCGGTGTGGCGACGCCAGGAGCCCAGGTGAACTTCATAAATAGAGATTGGCGCATCAAACTGATTCGCTTTTTTGCGCTCTTCAGTCTGCACAACCTTTTCCGGCAGCCCGCAAATAAGAGACGCGGTTTCCGGGCGCATTTGCGCTTCGAAGGCATAAGGGTCGGACTTCAGACGCAAGTTGCCATTGGCATCAATCATCTCATATTTATAGAGCTGACCGTTATGCGCCCCAGGGATAAACAGTTCCCAGATGCCGCTCTCTTTACGCAGGCGCATCGGATGACGGCGACCGTCCCAGTAGTTGAATTGCCCAACCACCGAGACCCGACGGGCGTTTGGAGCCCAGACAGAAAAACGCGTACCTGTGACGCCATCCATAGTATCTGCATGCGCGCCTAAGGTTTCATACGGGCGCAGGTGAGTACCTTCAGATAATAGCCAGGCATCCATTTCCTGGATTAGCGGACCAAAACGGTAAGGATCATCTATCAGGTTTTGCTGACCATGCCAGACAACAGCCAGTTGATAGCGGAAAAAATTCTTACGTCGCGGAATGACACCGCTAAAGAATCCACGGGAGTCGAGACACTCCAGTTTTGCGAGTTTGCGCCCGGTTTTCGGTTCAATCACCCACACATCGGTAGCGTCGGGTAAAAGGGCACGGACTTCCAGTCCCGCGGTGGTTTTATGCATCCCCAGTACGGAAAAAGGATCCGCAAAATGGCCTGCAATTAGCGCGTTAATCACGTCTCTATCGATACGATCGGACATGCTTGTCTTCCTGTTTTATTGTGTCACCCCATCCAACTGAATTTTTGACTTCTGGTTGTGACATTTTTTTGACCTGAACGGCGCAGCACTCTGTGCATCCTCTCTGCGTCGTCCTCACTTCAGGTAAGGCTGTGAATACTCGTGTATTCCGCCACCCTTAAAGAATAGCCAATGCTCTATTTAACTCCCGGTAAATCATGAAACATCTGCGCTTACTCCTGTATTACGCACTAGCAGGGGCGGCATCGCGCCCCAGATTTAATGAATAAAGATTACGCCAGTTGACGAAGCATCCGACGCAGCGGCTCCGCGGCCCCCCACAGCAGCTGGTCGCCTACGGTAAAGGCTGACAGGAACTCCGGTCCCATATTCAGCTTACGCAGACGGCCTACCGGCGTGGTCAGCGTGCCGGTAACGGCAGCTGGGGTTAGCTCACGCATAGTGATTTCCCGATCGTTTGGAACAACTTTCGCCCACGGATTGTGCGCAGCCAGCAGTTCTTCCACGGTCGGAATAGACACATCTTTTTTCAATTTAATAGTGAATGCCTGGCTGTGGCAGCGCAATGCCCCGACACGCACACATAAACCATCTACCGGAATTACGGAAGATGTGTTGAGGATCTTGTTGGTTTCCGCCTGCCCTTTCCACTCTTCGCGGCTCTGACCGTTATCAAGCTGTTTGTCGATCCACGGAATCAGGCTACCCGCCAGCGGCACGCCAAAGTTATCTACCGGCAGCTCACCGCTACGGGTTAAGGTTGTGACTTTGCGTTCGATATCGAGAATAGCAGAGGACGGGGTCGCGAGTTCATCTGCCACATGGCCATACAGATGGCCCATCTGGGTTAATAACTCACGCATATGTCGCGCACCACCGCCGGAAGCGGCCTGGTAGGTTGCAACGGACACCCAATCAACAAGATCATTGGCGAATAAACCACCCAACGACATCAACATCAGGCTTACGGTACAGTTACCGCCAACAAAAGTCCTGATGCCATTATTTAATCCGTCGGTAATGACGTCCTGATTGACGGGGTCAAGAATGATGATGGCGTCATCTTTCATGCGCAGAGATGATGCTGCGTCAATCCAGTAACCTTGCCATCCGCTTTCACGAAGCTTTGGATAGATTTCGTTGGTATAATCGCCGCCCTGACAGGTCACAATGATATCGAGGGCCTTTAGCGCCTCCAGATCAAAGGCATCCTGAAGTGTGTCAGTGGTTCCGCCAAAAGACGGCGCAGCCTGACCAAGCTGAGAAGTAGAAAAGAAGACAGGGCGAATGGCGTCGAAGTCGCGCTCTTCAACCATGCGTTGCATGAGAACGGAGCCGACCATACCGCGCCAGCCGATAAAACCAACATTTTTCATAAGCGTTTTTTCCTGCAAAGATGTGTGCTGTATAAATGTGCCGGTCTCCTCCTGGCACATCTTTCACCATACAAAAAGCAGCCAAAGTCGCAAGTGAAATTAATCAATGATAGCGAAGCCATCAGTAATGCGACTTATCCTGCTTTGTTAGCACGCAGAAAGTCCGCGGCAATTATCAGGGAATTTGAGTTATGAATGAAATCATTTCTGCAGCAGTTTTATTGATCCTGATTATGGATCCGCTCGGAAACCTACCTATTTTCATGTCCGTACTGAAACATACTGAACCGAAAAGACGGCGGGCAATCATGGTGCGGGAGTTGCTTATTGCTCTCCTGGTGATGCTGGTGTTCCTGTTTGCGGGTGAGAAAATTCTGGCATTTCTCAGCCTGCGAGCAGAAACCGTCTCCATTTCTGGCGGCATCATTCTGTTTCTGATCGCCATTAAGATGATTTTCCCCAGCGCTTCAGGAAATAGCAGCGGGCTTCCGGCAGGTGAAGAGCCGTTTATCGTGCCGTTGGCAATTCCGTTAGTCGCCGGGCCGACTATTCTCGCCACGCTGATGTTGTTGTCTCATCAGTACCCGAATCAGATGGGACATCTGGTAATTGCTCTGCTGCTGGCCTGGGGTGGCACCTTTGTTATCCTGCTACAGTCTTCGCTATTTTTACGTCTGCTGGGCGAGAAAGGGGTGAATGCACTTGAACGCCTGATGGGATTGATTCTGGTGATGATGGCAACCCAGATGTTCCTCGACGGCATTCGAATGTGGATGAAAGGGTAAGGTTCAAACAGGTGCTGCACACAACCAGAGGCGGCACCTGTTTTATTACCTGAACTGATAATGACCTTCGCCCAATCGGATAACCCTTCCCTCTTCTTCTGCGCGGTTCAGCCACACACTAATTTGTTCGATGGTTAAACCAGTACAAGACGCCAGCCTTTCAATACTTATCGATTCCTTTGCAAGGATCGCCAGTTCCGCCACAAAAAGTTGATAAAAATCGACAGGGGTATGCGAGGGCATCACTGCGTAATTTGCGTCATCTTCGTGCAGCGAAAACAATTCTGGTTGAGCGTTACGGAGTGCTCTGTCATACATCAGCCCAGGAACGTCTGGCAGTCTGATCGTCACATTCTCAGCCTGTTCAGCACTCCATGACGCCCCATTTTCTACTAATCGTGAATTGGCTGATTGCACATCCTGATTTGGTTTAACCTGCACAGGCAGCCACTGATGTTTTAACGCCTCCATCGCTCCGGTTATCGTTCCACCGGTCATTCCCGCACGTACAACCATTGCGCTTTCAGCAAGGCAATAAATATATTTATTTCGCGCCATCGCATTGCCGACGGTGAAACGTACCTCTGGGTAAAACGGCGAAATCAACACCAGGTTGCCTGCTATAAGCCCTTCACGCCATTTCACTAACGTACTCGTTTTTAACAAGCTATCAGCTAATACGCCAACGGCAGTTCCCCCGGCCTCCAGTGCCGACGCCATTGCACATTCATCAATACCTCGCGCACCACCAGAGATAACGCAAATCCCCTGTTGGGCCAGTTTCGCTGCCAGTTGTTGGGTATAGCGCAAATCGGCAGTCGGAGCATCTCGCGAGCCAACAATCGCCATACCTTCCGCTTGCAGTAATGCTTTATTCCCGCAGCCAAATAAAACGGGAGGTGCATCCGTTCGCAATCGGTTTTTCAAGCGAACGGGATAATCGGCATCTCCGCGGGTTAAGATCCATAAACCGGCGCGTTGCCACTTATCTACCGCCAACGCCAGACTATGGCCACGCGCCAGCAAGCCAAGAATACGCTCCTGAGAAATACGCGGATCGCTCCAGCCTGTAAGTTTCTCTTGCGGTTGCGGCACCAGAAGATCGGCGGGACTGATACGTTGGTGCTTCAGCCATAATGCAAACTTCCCCCATTCACTATTACTAAGAGGTTTATACTCACTCGCCGCCGCGCGAGAAAAATCGCTGGTTAGCAGGAGGGTCGCTTGTGCATTGGCTGAAAGATTCATCAATTTTTTACCGAGGTAGAAGCAAGGGCAAGAGGATAAACCGTCGGGCAACCTGCCTTGCGTAACAGTGCTGTCAGAACTGTCAGCGTCCATGCAGAATCCACGATATCGTCAACCAGCAACGCCGGACCTGGCATCAAAGGAGGGGTAATCACAAACGCCCCGTCGAGATTTTGACACTGGTGAAAACGGTTTTGCTGCATTTTCTGCGGTGGATTGTCCACGACTTTTTCAATGGCATCAATAAAAGGTAAGCCAAGTTTCGCCGCCAGTCGCCGGGCAAAATCAGGAACCAGGTCGAGGTGCCTTAATGAAGGAACGCAGCATACCCAGGTTGGTTCAGGATGCGGATTCCAGCGTTGGCAAACCATTTCCGCACATGCTTCTACCAGCTCATCACTTAAGCGCCCCGTTTTTTTCTCCTGTGCTACCTGCTTTCCCCACCCGGAATCTCCCCAACGAGAAAGGATTCGCCCCGTAGATCCTTGTAAACCCGCAGGCAAGTTCCCTTTAAATCCGTATTGCGTAAAAGCCCCAGCTGCCACCTGTTTATTGAGATTTAACGGCAGGTCAGCGTGTTTAATAAATAAATTTGCCGCATGGAGTAAGCCGCTATCAATGTCGGGCGACAATAACGGATGTTGAAGACAACTGCTACATTTACCACAACGTTCGGCACTTGGCTCATCGAGTGCACGGCGCAGAAATTGCATTTTGCACTCCTTGGTCGTGATATAGCTTTCAACGTCTGCCAGCTCACTTTTTCTCTGATTCATCAAATGGTTAATTCGTTCATGATCAGGAGAAAAACTGACGATAGTTCTGCGCCATAATTTCTCGGTATACACCACAGGCGATGGATTTTCCGCTACCAATAATTTCAGTGCTTTTTCTATTTGCCCATAACGAAGATTCGTCCGTTGTTCAATGCCTCGTAGGGTAAGACCGTCATTCTCGCTAAGTACGTTGAGTATTTCATGAATTTGCGCCTCCGCAGGAAAGGCGCTTTCACGGAAGAATTGATGAATAGCGCGGTCTTCACCACCACAAAGCAATATGCCAACTGCGGAATCTATAGCACGCCCGGCACGCCCCACCTGTTGGTAGTAACCGACAATAGACCCCGGCATCTGATAATGAATGACGAAACCTAAATCAGGTTTATCAAACCCCATACCTAATGCCGTCGTCGCGACCAGCACTTTGATTTTATTTGCCAGCAGTGCCTGCTCCAGATATTCCCTGGCAGTATTAGAATCTTCCGCGCCTTCACAAGTCACGCCGCTGTAGTAAGCAAATGCACTGATACCATTTTTCCTTAACCACTCGGCGACAAGTTCAGCATCGCGAGTCGTCAGGGTATAAACAATTCCCGATTTGGAAAACTGAGGGATAACCGTTGCTAACCATGCCAGACGGGATGACTGTTCTCCTAAGACTAAGGCATCAAGCGCCAAACTTTCGCGAGCCAGCGTTCCACGCTGAATCACAATGTCACCCAATTGCTGACGGATATCCTCAACAACACGGTTATTCGCTGTCGCGGTTGTACCCAGAACAGGGGTATTCGCAGGCAGTTGGCGCAAAATATCTAATATACGTCGGTAATCCGGGCGAAAATCGTGGCCCCAATCAGAGATGCAGTGCGCCTCGTCGACCACAAGCAAGCCAATACGATCGGCTATAGGATATAAAACCGTTTCGATAAAGTCCTGGTTTGCCAAACGTTCCGGGGAAACCAGCAAGCAATCGACCTCACCTTGCAGCAACTTATCGCTAATGCGCTGCCATTCTTCCCTGTTTGTAGAATTCAACGTTTCAGCCGTAATACCTAACCGTTCAGCGGCGGCAACCTGGTTACGCATCAGGGCAAGCAAAGGAGAGATGATAATTGTCGGGCCAGCGCCGCGATCGCGGAAGATTTTACTGGCGATGAAGTACACGGCACTTTTCCCCCAGCCGGTGCGCTGTACAACCAGCAGTTTTCGCCGCTGATTAACCACTGCATCTATGGCTTCCCATTGCCCTTCCCTGAAAGTAGCGGTGGTATTTCCTAACATCCGCTGTAAAAGCAATTCAGCTCCGTGCTTTTCCATCTTTATCTCCTGCGATCTTTAGGCAGTGATTAGAACGGATTATTAGCAGGTAAATTTGCGAGAGAGATCAAAAAGATGAAGAGAGGAGATAAGAGAAATGAATTACTGCGAGCAAGCTCGCAGTAATTTGTCGCAGTAATTAACTCAACAGCTGGAACGCAATCATCCCAACGATGGCACCAACAGTGCCGAGGATGGTTTCCATCATGGTCCAGGTTTTAAGCGTTTCGGCTTCGGTCGCGCCGGTAAATTTACCGAACAACCAGAAACCCGCGTCGTTAACGTGGCTGACAACAATCGAACCACCGGCGATACAAATCGACAGCGCCGCCATTTGCGCACCGGAGTAGTTCAGTTGTTCAATGACCGGCATTACCAGTCCCACCGCCGTTAAACAGGCAACAGTGGCAGAACCCTGAATGATGCGCACTGCAGCTGCCAGCACGAAGCAGGTGATGGCAATCGGCAGGCCCATGCCGGTTAACGCTTCGCCCAGTGCCGGACCGACACCAGAGTCAACCAGCACCTGTTTGAACACGCCGCCTGCACCAATCACCAGCAGAATGATCCCCGCCGGTTGCAGCGCGTGACCACAAATCTCCATCACTTTGTCTTTTGGCATACCCTGACGCATTGCCAGGCCATAAATTGCTACCAGACAAGCAACCAGAATCGCGGTAAACGGATGGCCGATAAACTCGAACCATTCGTAAGCGGTAGAGCCTTCTGGCACAAAACGCGCGGCAATGGTTTTCAGCCCCACCAGCACCAGTGGCAACAGGATCAGCGACAGGCTGAATCCGAAGGACGGCATTTTGCCTTCACCGAGATGTGGTTCGCTGATGTCGTCAGGAATATGCAGCTCCACGTAGCGGCTGATGAAATTACCCCACAGCGGCCCGGCAATAATCATTCCCGGAATTGCCGCACACAGGCCAATCAGGATCATCCAGCCAAAGTCGGCGTTCATCTGCGATGCCAGCAGCATTGGCGCTGGTCCAGGCACCAGGAACGCAGCCGCGGCCGCCACGCCTGCGAATAATGGGATTACCAGCTTCACCAGGTTCGTACCGGTGTGGCGCGCCATTGAGAAAGCAACGCTAATCAGCAGAACAATCGCCACTTCAAAGAACAGCGGTAGCGCACAGACCAGCCCCGCAAGGCCGATGGCATAATGCGCGCGGCTGTGACCGAAGGATTTGAGCATTTTGACGGCAATCTGATCGACTGCGCCGGTTTCATGTAAGATCTTGCCAAACATGGCTCCCAGGGCGACAACCACCGCCAGAAAGCCGAGGGTGCCTCCCATCCCTTTTTCCATCGTCGCTGCGATTTTATCGAGCGGCATACCGGAAAAAAGGCCAGCCCCCATGGACACCACCATCAAAGCCAGGAAAGCGTGCATACGCGCCTTCATGACTAAAAACAGCAGCAGTAAAACAGACCCTACTGCTGTTAAAACAAGCGTTAATGTAGTCACTACTTATTTGCCTTTTTTAATAACCTCAATGGTGCTTGCCACAACACCTTCCAGCGGTTGATCGATATCTACCACCAGTACATCGGTTTCGTCCGCACCCGGCTCCTGCAGCGTTTCAAACTGCGTCACCAACATTTGGGTTTTAAAGAAATGGCCTTTGCGCGCTTTCAGGCGGCTTTCAATCACATCAAAATCGCCTTTCAGGTAGATGAAAGAGAGATTCGGATTACCCGCGCGTAGCAGGTCACGATAGTGTTTTTTCAGTGCAGAACAGACAATCAGCGACACTTTATTAGTGCGCTGCATAGCAAACGCGGCGTCGTTCAGCGCCTGCAACCACGGTTTGCGATCGTCGTCATTCAGCGGTTCGCCAGACGCCATTTTTTCGATATTGCAGCGCGGATGGAGGAAATCGCCATCAAGAAACGCGGCATGAAGTTGATGCGCCACTTCACTGGCGACCGCAGATTTGCCGCTGCCCGATACGCCCATCAAGACGTAAATGTGGTGATCATGGTTAGTCGTGCTCAAAGTGGTGCCCCCACAATACAAGAATTAAAAATGTTACGGGTAACTGTTATCGGTAACATTGTCCGGCCGGACAATATCAGAAGCAATATCCATCCGTGCCTTAAATGTATAAGTGTGAGCTACTTCAAATTTGTGGGCTTAAATAGATCCGCCCGGTGACAAGGTGAAACCTAAATCTAACATTTTCGGTGTCACAGATTCGCCACGAATACGCGCCAGCAGGCGTTCAGCGCCAATACTGCCCATCCGCTCACGCGGCGTCAGTACGCTCGCCAACCGTGGTTCCATCACCTGACCAATGTCATGACCATGGAAACCGGCAATCGCCATATCGTCAGGAACTTTTAACCCCAGACGCTGACATTCAAACGCCGCGCCGACCGCCAGATCATCATTAGTACAGAACACGCCATCCAGCTGCGGATATTCCCGCCGCGCCTGGCGAATCAGTTCAATACCGGAAGAGTAAGAAGAAGATTGCTCGACCATCACGCTATACGGCACCAGGCCTGCATCCAGCATCGCCTGTTCGTATCCCTTCTGTTTGATGATAGTACGTTCGTCGAGGCGTGCGCCGAGATAGGCAATGTGACGATGCCCGCGAGCAATAATGGCGGTGGTCATCTGGCGTGCCGCTTCAAAGTTATCAAAACCGACGGCGATATCGAGGCATGGCGACTTGCTGTCCATCAGTTCCACCACTGGAATCCCCGCCACTTCAATCATCTTTAAGGTGCGCGGCGTGTGCGTACGTTCAGTGAGGATCAGGCCGTCGATATTCCAGGAGAGCATGGATTCGAGGCGTTCTTGCTCCATTTCCGGTTTATAACCGTAGTGGGCCAGCATGGTCTGATAACCGTGCGCGTCGGTGACGCTTTCGATTCCGCGTAATACTTCCGCAAAAACCTGGTTGGTGAGAGAAGGTAACAGGACGCCAATCGCCCGGCTGGTGGCGTTAGAGAGGATATCGGGCGCGCGATTGGGAATATAACCCAGTTCATCAAGAGCGGCGGCAATCTTGCCGCGTAGAGCGACGGAAACCTGCTCCGGGTTGCGTAAAAAACGGCTGACCGTCATTTTGGTCACGCCTACACGGTCAGCCACATCCTGAAGTACGGGTCTTTTCTTTTTCATCGTCCTGAAGGTACAAAAGAGATAGATTCTCTTAGTTTAACACGGACGCATCAGAACCTTCCCGGGGAAAACAGTGCTTGTTTACAATTATTAGATATACACTAAATCAATTGCATCGCATTGTGCTAACGACACGGCAAAACCCCGGAAGCGTATATCAGCACGCGACCGGAGCGAGCGAGGAAGCCTGCAAAAAGGCAGGCTTCAAAGATGCCGTTGAGTTTTAAACCGGCGGCAGATCGAACAGTAACACTTCGCTGTCGCTATCCGCATGAATGGAGATTGCCTGCTCATCCCAGATTGCCAGACCATCGCTGGTCGAGGCTTTCACGCCGTTAATGGTGACATTGCCTTTCACCACCTGGATCCAGACGCGGCGTTCAGCGGCAATCTGATGCACCGACTGCTCATCTTTCAGCAATGCCCAACGATACAGTTCCATATCCTGATGCACTTTCAGCGAACCATCTCGCGCATCCGGCGAGAGCACCAGCTGTTTGCCCTGTACGGCATCGAAACGGCGCTGCTCATAGCGAGGCGTGATGCCGTTTTCTTCCGGCATGATCCAGATTTGATACAGATGCAGACGCTCGGTGCTGCTTGGGTTGTACTCAGAGTGACGGATACCCGTACCCGCACTCATAATCTGGAACTCACCCGCCGGAACCTGCTCTTTATTGCCCATGCTGTCCTGGTGCTCAACAGTACCTTCCAGCACGTAGGTCAAAATTTCCATATCTTTATGCGGGTGAGTGCCAAAGCCCTGCCCTGCTTCAATCACGTCGTCGTTAATCACGCGCAGCGCGGAGAAACCCATAAAGTTCGGGTCGTAGTAGTTGGCAAAAGAGAAAGTATGCCAGGAGTCCAGCCAGCCATGATTTGCATGACCACGTTCATTTGCTTTGCGTAAGTAGATCATTTGTATTCGCCCCCTGAATGATTTCGATGGGCTTAGTGTGGACCCGATCAGCCTGGGATGATAGAGGGTGAAAATTGACCCCTCTGTTCAAAAAAATTGAACTATTCGAGGGGTCATCAAACTTACTTCGCGAGAGTCACTGTGGAGGGAGAAGCTTGCTCAAAACCGCGTTCAAGGATTTCCAGATTGGTAAGAACTTCAGATTCCTTGACGTAATTTGGCGCACCGTTGGTGATGGTTTGATGCAACGCATCATAAACGCGCCCGTAATCGCCCACCTCCGGCTTCATCTCTTCTCTGACCGTCACGCCCTCGTCATTGACATACTCCAGCACACCGACCGAATCATCCGCTGCGAATCCCGGTTCGCCCGGCATAATATTAGCCTTCAGGCTGGTTTCCTGCTGGTCGATACCGTATTTAATAAACGAACCTTTCTTACCGTGAACGATAAATTTCGGATAATCGATTTTCACCAGATGGCTGGTTTTGACGATGGCTTTTAGATCGCCATAAAACAGCTGCGCTTCGAAGGTGTCGTCAGGATTGGCTTTATTACGCAGGCTGCGGATGTCATAAGCGACGTGATCCGGGCGACCGAACAGCGAGATAATCTGGTCGAGGGTATGCACACCAAGGCCATAGAACGCGCCATCCTGCGGCAGCCCAGGTTTGGTTTCTGCCACCGGGCGGTAATAGTCAAAATGGCTTTCCACTTCAACAATCTCTCCCAGCTTACCGCTTTCAATCGCTTTTTTCGCCGTCAGGAAGCAGGAATCAAAGCGACGATTCTGATACGGCGTGACGGTCAGCCCTTTGCTTTTCGCCAACTCAAACAGCTCCTTCGCCTGGGCAAGCGTCGGGGTGAACGGTTTTTCGACCAGCACATTTTTCCCGGCTTCCAGCGCGCGCTTCGCGTATTCGAAATGGCTATCCGCGTGGGTGCAGACGACAACCAGCTTAACATCGGGATCGTTTAGCACTTCGTCGAGATCGCTGGTGAAATGGATATGAGAGTAAATGGGAGCCTGTTCTTCCGGCTTCGCATGGCGGCGAAAAATATGCGCGACATGCCAGCTATCCTTGCGGTTAAGTACATACGGCAGATGGTAACGGGTGGTGCTTTTGCCGAAGCCAATAAAGGCGCAGTTGATGACCATGATTTCGTCCTTTTTAAGGGGGTTATTTACACCTTAGCGCAAAGCGGACGTGGTTCCTACTGGAGTGCGCATAACGAACACAAGCACTTCCCGTGGATAATTTGAAAACGAAAGATCAAAAAAAAAGCCAGCACCCGGCTGGCTAAGTAATACTGGAAGCAATGTGAGCAATGTCGTGCTTTCAGGTTCTCCGCGAGGGTCTTCCTGATCGCAAGACAATAATAATCATTCTCATTCGCACTTGTCCAACACTTTTTGCAAAAAAAATGCATTTGACTCGCATTTGAAAGTCAATGATGTTGAAAGGGACATTTACCCCAAAGAGGACAAAGGAATGAGTGAGATAGTGATACGCCACGCAGAAACACGGGATTACGAGGCCATCAGGCAGATTCACGCCCAGCCGGAGGTGTATTACAACACGCTACAGGTGCCTCATCCTTCAGACTATATGTGGCAGGAGCGACTCGCCGAACGCCCCGGCATCAAGCAACTCGTCGCCTGTATTGATGGAACCGTAGTAGGTCATCTCACCATTGATGTACAGCAACGCCCGCGCCGCAGTCATGTTGCCGATTTTGGTATCTGTGTCGACTCTCGCTGGAAGAACCGCGGCGTCGCCAGCGCCCTGATGCGCGAAATGATTGATATGTGCGACAACTGGTTGCGGGTAGATCGTATCGAGCTAACGGTGTTCGTCGATAACGCGCCAGCAATTAAGGTCTATAAAAAATTCGGCTTTGAGATTGAAGGGACTGGCAAGAAGTACGCATTACGTAATGGTGAATATGTCGATGCGTATTATATGGCGCGGGTGAAATAAGATAGTGCCCTTTTTCTGAGATGGAAAAAGGGCGTCATTCAAAATCGGCATATCTTCCTTTAATGTATTTATTTGCCCAATAAATATATTGAGATTTACCTCATAATTACGTCCTAAAGTGTAATATTTTATTATTAATATATACGCCTACAATTTCCTGGAGTAAATAAATAACAATTAACAAGCATAATAGTGCCATTAATAAAATAGCATGCCATAAAAGGACTTTTCAGGGATGAGTAATATTGTTTACCTGACAGTAACGGGAGAACAACAAGGAAGCATCTCCGCAGGTTGTGGGACTTCTGAGTCTACAGGTAATCGCTGGCAGAGCGGGCATGAGGATGAAATATTTACATTCTCACTCTTAAATAGTATTACTAATACGGGGCTTGGTTCACAGTTCCATGGTATAACATTTTGTAAATTAATTGATAAAAGCACTCCATTATTTATTAATTCCATTAACAATAATGAACAATTATTTATGGGATTTGACTTCTATCGAATAAATAGATTTGGTAGATGGGAAAAGTATTATTATATACAACTAAGAGGCGCTTTTTTATCGGCTATTCATCATCAGATCATTGAAAATCAACTGGATACAGAAACAATAACTGTTAGTTATGAATTTATCCTCTGTCAACAGATTATCGCAAATACCGAGTTCAGCTATTTGGCACTCCCTGAAAATTATAACTGTTTGTTTTTACCAAATTCAAAAAACCAAACAAATAATCGTTTCAAAACGTTAAACAGCAAAGCTATTGGCAGGCTACTTGCTGCTGGTGGCGTATACAATGGGAACATTGAAGGATTCAGAGATACTGCGGAAAAACTGGGTGGAGATGCAATAAAAGGCTATGATCAAATACTAAATGAAAAAACAGCGGGCATAGCGATAGCAACAGCATCTATTCTTTTAACAAAGCGTTCTAATGTTGATACATATACAGAAATAAATAGTTACTTAGGCAAACTTAGAGGTCAACAAAAACTTCTTGATGGTATAGACATAATAGAAATAATATACATTAAGAGACCTTCAAAAGACTTAGCTAACTTACGAAAGGAGTTTAATAAAACTGTAAGAAAAAATTTTCTTATCAAACTTGCAAAAACCTCCGAAGCATCTGGAAGATTCAACGCCGAAGACCTTTTAAGAATGAGAAAGGGCAATGTTCCTCTAAATTATAATGTTCACCATAAACTATCTCTAGATGATGGTGGTACTAATGATTTCGAAAATTTAGTATTAATCGAAAACGAACCATATCATAAAGTTTTTACTAACATGCAATCACGAATAGCTAAGGGAATATTAGTAGGTGAAAGCAAAATCACTCCCTGGGCCATTCCATCTGGCTCAATTTATCCTCCCATGAAAAATATTATGGAACCCACAAAATGATGACTAAAACCCAAATAAATAAATTAAAAAAAATGATGAATGATTTAGACTATCCATTTGAAGCACCGCTCAAGGAATCATTTATTGAAAGTATAATCCAAATAAAATTTAATTCTAATCCAACTAATTGCCTGGAGAAGTTATGTAATGAAGTTAGTATTCTCTTTAATAATCAACCTGATTATCTTACTTTTTTAAGAGCAATGGATGGATTCGAAGTTAATGGATTACGATTATTCAGCCTCTCGATTCCAGAACCTTCAGTTAAAAACCTTTTTGCCGTAAATGAATTTTATAGAAATAATGATGATTTCATAAACCCTGATCTACAAGAACGGTTAGTGATCGGGGATGATAGCATTTCAATATTTACTTATGACATTAAAAATAACTTTTTTGAAATTAGAGATAATATTGGCACAGAAAATATATTCAGTTCGTTTAGTGATTTCTCTTCATTCTTAAACGAAATCATGGACAGTTGTTCATAATAATCAAAAGGTAACAAAAATCATTATAAACCATGCCATCTTTTTAGAGATTACCAGCAGAAAATTCCTTGTTCGAAACTTAGCAATGCAAGCTATGGAAAAACTTACAACGGAACTACACTCCTTAAGTGAGATGGACCGAAGACATGTAATCTCTATTTTAGCCGAAATAGCTAATGGCTATGATGATTTTAGTGACATGTTGATTTAGTTAGAATTTCACCCGAATCATAAGATTCTGATATCTTAAATAAGAAAATCCCGTTCGACGTTCTGAAAAAGAAATCACAAAACATTAGCAGATACTTATTTCGTGACTGTATATTACCCGATGAACTTTTTTCAAAACCAGCATTTAATAATATCTTTGACGAAGATGAACGCGTCTTTTCTCAAAGTATAACGCAAGAATAATAATATAACGATCAACAATAATATTTATTATAATTATGATTACTTATCACGACGCATTCGCGAAAGCGAACCATTACCTTGATGATGCAGATCTCCCTGTCGTCATCACTCTGCATGGACGTTTTAGCCAGGGCTGGTATTTCTGTTTCGAATCACAATAATTTCTTGAATCTGGAGATGAGGCCGCGCGCTTAGCTGGTAACGCACCTTTTATTATTGATAAAGGCAGTGGTGAAATTCATTCTCTGGGAACGGCAAAGCCACTGGAAGAATATCTACAGGATTATGAAATAAAAAAGGCTACCTTCGGCTTGCCCTGACAATACGGCCCTCTTCCCACTAAGAGGGCCGCTAACCTTAATACCCCGCCGTTAAATCATCCACCGAGCGCGGGTCAGATGCGCCGTACAACTCACCGTCCGGCCCAACCATAATGCTTTGTGTACTGCCCATCGCCTCTTTCAGCGCCACTTTCTGACCTTTTGCTTCCAGCAGCTTGAGCGTATCCGGGCTAAACCCTTTTTCGACACGCAGCTCGTCCGGCAACCACTGATGGTGGAAACGCGGTGCATTGGTCGCTTCGGCGACATTCATGCCATAATCGATGCTATTCACCACCATTTGCAGCACGGTGGTAATAATCCGACTCCCGCCAGGGCTACCGGTAACCAGCCAGGTTTTACCGTCTTTCACCACAATGGTTGGTGACATCGACGACAGCGGGCGTTTGTTCGGCCCGACCGCGTTGGCATCACCGCCCACCAGCCCGTAAACGTTCGGTACGCCCGGTTTGGCGGAGAAATCATCCATCTGGTTATTAAGCAGAATACCGCTCTCGCCCGCGACAATGCCCGTCCCGAAGGTGGTGTTCAGCGTATAGGTCACCGCCACCGCGTTGCCGTCTTTATCCACCACTGAGTAATGGGTAGTTTGATTACTCTCATAAGGCGCAAGCTTGCCGGGGCGAATTTCGCTGGATGGCTTCGCTTTATTGATATCAATTTGATCGGCAATAGATTTGGCATAGGCTTTATTGGTCAGCGCCTGCCACGGTACTTTGACAAAATCCGGGTCGCCAAGATATTCCGAGCGGTCGGCGTAGGCGTATTTCTCCGCTTCTGCCATGATTTGCATCGCATCGGCGCTGCCAAAGCCGTATTTCTTCATATCGAAGTTTTCCAGAATATTGAGGATTTGTACGATATGGATCCCGCCGGAGGATGGCGGTGGCATGGAGTAAACCTGATACCCGCGATAATCGCCGCTTATCGGAGTACGTTCGACCGCTTTATAGGCTGCTAAATCTTCTTTAGTGATCAAGCCACCGTTTTTCTGCATCTCCTGGGCGATCTGTTCCGCAATCGTGCCTTTATAGAATTCGTCCGGGCCGTTTTCAGCAATCATCTCCAGGCTCTTTGCCAGGTTCGCCTGCACCAGCGTGTCGCCCTTTTTCAGCGGCTCGCCCTCTTTCCAGAAGATAGCTTTACTGTTTTCGTGATTCGGCAACACTTCGCTACCGTAGGTTTTGAGATCGTCAGCCAGCGCGTCGTTAACGATAAAACCATCGCGTGCCAGTTTAAACGCGGGCTGCACGACTTTGTTCAGCGGCATGGTGCCGTATTTATCCAGCGCCAGCGAGAAACCTGCTACCGTACCCGGTGTGCCGGAAGCCAGATGCGAAGTGAGTGATTTTTTGCTGTCCGGGTTGCCCTGATCATCGAGGAACATATCGCGGGTCGCTTTGGCGGGTGCCATTTCGCGGAAATCGATAGCCGTGGTATTGCCATTTTTCGAGCGGATTAACATAAAACCACCACCGCCCAGATTCCCTGCCTGCGGATGCGTTACCGCCAGCGCGTAGCCCACCGCCACGGCGGCATCAACGGCATTCCCGCCCTCCTTGAGAATATCCACCCCCACCTGAGTGGCAGTGGCGTCCACAGACGCTACCATTCCCTGTTTCGCGCGTACCGGGTGGAAGACATCTTCCTCCACACCATACGAGACGGGCGGCGCAGGAGGCGCGGCGGCGGCGCTAAAACAACTTCCTGAGAGCAGAGCAGCAATGGCCACCCGGCGTAAAAACGTCGGTTTTATCATCGTTATTCTCCAGAGATTAAGGGGCAACCCCAGCTAAGCCTGGTATATAACTCTGAATTAATCATCGTTTTGTCGGGAAGCGAGTAAACTTAAAGGATATCTTCAGAGGAGGATACGCGATGAAACGACTTCTGATTCTTACGGCACTCCTGCCGTTTGTCGGCTTTGCACAGCCCATTAATACTCTGAACAACCCTAACCAGCCGGGGTATCAGATACCCAGCCAGCAGCGGATGCAAACCCAGATGCAGACTCAGCAAATCCAGCAAAAAGGGATGCTGAATCAGCAACTGAAAACGCAAACTCAGTTGCAACAGCAGCATTTAGAAAACCAGATAAACAATAATTCTCAGCGGGTGTTGCAGTCACAGCCGGGGGAGCGAAATCCCGCCCGGCAGCAAATGCTGCCCAACACCAACGGCGGGATGTTAAACAGCAACCGTAATCCGGATAGTTCGTTGAATCAGCAGCATATGCTGCCGGAGAGGAGAAACGGCGACATGCTGAATCAGCCCAGCACGCCGCAGCCTGACATTCCGTTGAAAACTATTGGGCCGTAAAGTTCGGACCAATCACGTCAATCGCATCGGTACAGATGCAATCCACGCCCCAGCGCAGCAACTCTGCCGCGCGCTGGGGTTTATTGACGGTATAAACCAGAATCCGCAGTCCGGCGTCTTTCAACTGCATCACTCGCACTTTATCGAGTAACTTATGATTGAGATGAATAGAGACGCAGCCCAGCCGCGCGGTCAGTTCGCGCCAGTCGTCGCGCCACTCATCAAGCAATAAACCACGCGGCAGTTCCGGTGCCGCCAGCTGTGCAGCTTCTAAAGCATCAATCTCAAACGATGACAGCAGCGGCGGCGTCATACCGGCCCACAGTTGGCGTGCCGCCAGCGCCACCATTTTGCCCGTTAATGGTCCAGTGCCAGTGGTGGGTTTGATTTCGATATTCGCCATCATCCCGTGTTCGCGACAGCGTTCCGCCACCTGCGAAAGCAACGGCAGCGGCTCACCTTTAAACGCTTTGCTGTACCAACTGCCCGCATCCACGCGCAGTAAATCCTGCCAGTTCAGTTCACCCGCGACGCCCCAGCCGTTGCTGGTGCGTTCGAGATTGTCGTCATGGAGCAGGAAGATCTCGCCATCTTTCGATAACTTCGCGTCAAATTCGATCATTTTATGACCGTATTTTGCCCCGACGTCGATTGCCGCCAGGGTGTTTTCCGGGGCCAGCTTACCGCCGCCACGATGAGCGACGATGCGGGGATAAGGCCAGTTACTCATACTCGTTGTCCTGTTTCACCATCAAAAAGATGCAGCTGATTTTCCGCCAGATGCAGCCACAGCGTGCTGCCTGCCGTCGGGCGCTCCTGATGCGCCAGTCGCACCACCAGCTTCTGCTCGCCCCAGCGTCCGTGCGCCAGGTTATCTGCGCCGAGGATCTCCAGCGTGTCCATCACCAGCGGTACGCCGCCTTCTGCCTGCGAGCTTAGCGCAATATGTTCCGGGCGAATGCCGAGAGTCATTTTACGCCCGGCATACTGACGGTAGCCACCGTTTAGCGGCAGCTCAATACCGCCGTCCAGTTCGAAATGCGTGCCTTCGTTATTCACGCGGCCTGTCAGCAGGTTCATCGCCGGACTGCCGATAAAACTCGCTACAAACAGGCTGGCGGGCTTTTCGTAGACTTCAACTGGTGTGCCAATCTGTTCGGCAACGCCGCCGTTCATCACCATTACTCGCTGGGCGAGCGTCATCGCTTCAACCTGATCGTGAGTAACGTAGAGTGAAGTCGTTTTCAGGCGACGGTGCAGCTGTTGCAGCTCAAGGCGCATCTGCACGCGCAGCTTGGCATCGAGGTTAGAGAGCGGCTCATCAAACAGGAACACCGCCGGATCGCGCACAATCGCGCGACCCATCGCCACACGCTGACGCTGACCGCCGGATAGCTCGCGCGGGCGGCGCTTAAGCAGGCCATCCAGCTCCAGAATGCGCGCCGCTTCTTTAACGCGCTCGGCTATTTGCTGCTTGCCCATGCCGCGAATTTTCAGCCCCCACGCCATGTTTTCTTCGACGCTCATATGCGGATAAAGCGCGTAGTTCTGGAACACCATCGCAATCCCGCGATCTTTCGGCTCCATTTCGGTCACGCGCTGGTCGTTGATCCAGATATCGCCTTCCGTCACCCGCTCCAGCCCGGCAACCATGCGCAGCAGCGTCGATTTTCCGCAGCCAGACGGCCCGACCATCACGATAAATTCGCCATCCGCCACATCAAGGGTCAGTGGTTTAATCACCTGGGTTTTGCCATCCCAGCTTTTGGTTACTGCCTGTAATTTCAGTCCTGCCATCTTATTTCTCACTATCGACCAGGCCGCGCACGAAGGCACGCTGCATCACTAAAACAATCACCACCGGAGGGATAAGCGTTAACAACATCGCCGCCATTACCGAGTTCCATTCCGTGGTGCCTTCGCCAGTGGCGATCATCCCTTTGATCCCTGCCACGGTGGTGCCGAGATCAACGTCGGTAATAATCAACAACGGCCACAAATACTGATTCCAGCCGTAGATAAAGGTGATCACAAACAGCGCCGCCAGATTAGTTTTGGAGAGCGGAAAAACGATGTCGCAAAAGAAGCGCATTGGCGATGCGCCGTCGATCCGCGCGGCTTCCACCAGCTCATCCGGCAGCGTCATAAAGAACTGGCGGAACAGGAAAGTAGCGGTCGCCGAGGCCATCAGCGGCAGCGTTAAACCGGCGTAGCTGTCGAGCATCTGCAGGTTGGCGATGACTTCCACCGTCGGGAAGATACGTACTTCAACCGGCAGCATCAGGGTGATAAAAATCATCCAGAAGAAGAGGTTACGTAGCGGAAAACGAAACCAGACAATGGCAAATGCCGAGAGCATCGAGACGGTAATTTTGCCGAGCGTAATGCTGAACGCCATCACAAAGCTGTTAAGCAACATCCGCCAGAACGGCGCGCTATTCGTGCCTACCCCGTTCACCCAGATGTTGTGGATGTTTTCCAGCAGATGTGTGCCGGGGATGAGCGTCATCGGCGCGGCATAGACGGCCTGTTTATCCAGCGTCGCCGCGACAAACGCCACGTACAGCGGGAAGAGGATCACCGCGATCCCGAGGATCAGCATGGTATGGCTGAATATCGTCAGCCACGGACGGTTCTCAATCATTGGTAACGCACCTTGCTTTCAACATAGCGGAACTGCACCACCGTCAGCACGATGACGAGGAACATCAACACCACCGACTGTGCGGCAGACGAAGCCAGATCCAGTCCGGTAAAACCTTCGCGGTAGATCTTATAAATCAGCGTCGTGGTGGCCTGAACCGGCCCGCCGGACGTGGCGGCGTCGATCACCGGGAAGGTGTCGAAGAAGGCATACACCAGGTTCACTACCAGCAGGAAGAAACTCACCGGGGCGATAAGCGGCAGCGCAATCTTAAAGAAGCGGCGAATCGGCCCTGCACCGTCGATGGCTGCGGCTTCGATCAACGAACGGGGAATGGATTGCAGCGCGGCATAGAAGAACAGGAAGTTGTAGCTGATTTGCTTCCATACTGAGGCAAACACCACCAGAAACATTGCCTGACCGCTGTTTTGCGCGTGGTTCCAGTCGTAGCCGAACTCAGCGAGAAAATGGGTGATCAGCCCGCGACCAGGGTTAAACAGGAAGATCCATAATACGGCGGCAACGGCGGGAGCCACAGCGTAAGGCAGCAGCATTAAGGTTTGATAGAAACGGCTGCCGCGCACGATGTACTCCACCAACGCCGCGAAGAACAGTGACACCAGCAAACCGCTGACGGTGACAAAGGTGCTGAATTTTATCGTCGTCCAGAAGGAGTCGAGATAATAGCTGTCATGAAACAGCGTGACGAAGTTATCCAGGCCGACAAACTGGCTGGAAAAACCAAACGGATCGACACTTTGCAGCGAGTACCACAACGCTTCACCCGCAGGCCAGATAAAAAAGATAACGGTGATGATGAGCTGCGGCGCGACCAGCAGATAAGGCAGCCAGCGCGAGCGGAACACCGGACGGGATGATGACATTACAGTTAATTCCTGAACTGTGCCGGATGCGCTTCGCTTATCCGGCCTACACGCGATGCCAGGTCAGATAAGCGAAACGCATCCGACATTACACTGATTAAGACTTCGTCGATTTCTCAAAGCGGCGCAGTAACTGATTCCCACGCTCAACGGCGGTATCCAGCGCCTGCTGTGGCGTCTTCTTACCGGTCCACACGCTCTCCAGCTCTTCATCCACAATCACGCGGATCTGCGGCATGTTGCCCAGACGCAGCCCTTTGGTGAACGGCAACGGCGGCTTGTTCAGCATCTGACGCGTCGCGGTATCCGCCCCTGGGTTTTTCTCGTAAAAGCCCTGCTCACGGGTCAGGTCATACGCCGCTTTAGTGATTGGCAGATAGCCGGTTTTCTGATGCCACTCGGCAGCGTTTTCTGGCTTTGCGAGGAAGTCGAGGAACTTCGCCACGCCGGTGTAGGTTTCTTTATCTTTACCCTGCATTACCCATAGACTGGCTCCGCCGATAATGGCGTTTTGCGGCGCGTCTTTCGCATCGGCATCGTAAGGCATCATGCCTACGCCATAGTTAAATTTGGCGTACTCGCGAATGTTGGCAAGAGAACCGGAAGAGGCGGTCGTCATCGCGCAATCACCGTTATAGAACTTCTCAGTGGATTCATCCTTACGCCCAACGTAGCTGAAATCGCCCTTCTTGTTCATCTCTTCGAGCATGGCGATGTGTTTCACCTGCTCCGGCTTGTTGAACTCAAGCACCGCGTCTGTGCCGTCAAAGCCGTTGTTTTTGCTGGCAAACGGCAAACCGTTCCAGGCGCTAAAGTTTTCCAGTTGGATCCATCCCTGCCAGCCGCTGGCGTAGCCGCACTTCATACCGGAGGCTTTCAGTTTTGCGGCATAGTCCGCCAGATCCTGCCAGGTTTTCGGCGGTTGTTCCGGGTCTAATCCTGCTTTCTTGAAGGCGTCTTTGTTGTAATAGAGAACGGGGGTCGAACTGTTGAACGGCTGGGAAAGTAAGTGCCCAGTTTTGCTGTCGGAGTAGTAACCGGAAACCGTCGGCACAAACTGCGACTCATCGAATTGAATCCCCGCCTCTTTAAATACGTCATACACCGGTTTAATGGCTTTCGACGCCATCATGGTGGCGGTGCCAACTTCATAAACCTGCAAAATAGCCGGAGCGTTGCCGGTACGAAATGCGGCAATCCCCGCGCTTAAATTCTGTTCGTAGTTGCCTTTATAGGTCGGTACAATTTTGTAATCCGGGTTTTCGGCGTTAAAACGTTGGGCCAGAGAATCCACCTCTTTACCCAGTTCCCCTTCCATAGAATGCCAGAACGGAATGGTCGTCACTGCCTGTGCATTCCCCATTAACGCCAGTCCGAGCGCCAGTGCTGAAGCTGTATAATGTAACGGTTTCATCGTTTATCTCTCTTGTTGTACCGAATGCGCGAATTCACGCGTTTTATGCTCGCGGGGTAACATGACATGCTCGAATTACAGAAAAATAACTTTTTTGTTACATTTTTAAGATAGTAAGGTGTCAGAAAGATGACAAGGCGGTGACGGCGCGGGCGAGGGAAAATGGGAGATGGGGCACGGATAAGCGGGAAAAATAGAAGGTCTGAATCAAACTCTACAGATTGCTCATCGTTTCATGCCGGATGCGGCGTAAACGCCTTATCCGGCCTACAAGATCGTGCAAATTCAATATATTGCAACTCACCCAGTAGGCCTGATAAGCGCAGCGCATCAGGCAATTTTACATTTGTAACCTGTCTCAAAGGAGTCTTTTGACTCCTTATCAATCAACGTGTTATTACCCGCCTAAATACGCATTTCTCACCGCTTCGTTCGCCAGCAGCGCATCACCAGTATCGGAGAGCACAACATGACCGTTTTCCAGCACGTAGCCGCGATCCGCCAGCTTTAGCGCCTGGTTGGCGTTCTGCTCGACGAGGAAGATAGTCATCCCCTGCTCGCGCAGCTGCTCGATGGTGTCGAAAATTTGCTGGATGATAATCGGCGCAAGACCGAGCGATGGCTCATCAAGTAACAACAAACGCGGATTGCTCATCAGCGCGCGACCAATCGCCAGCATCTGCTGTTCACCGCCGGACATGGTGCCCGCCCGCTGAATACGGCGCTCATGCAGACGTGGAAACAGTTCATAGACCCACTTTATGCGCTCCTGGAACTGGTCGCGTTCGGCAAAAAAGCCGCCCATCGCCAGGTTCTCTTCCACCGTCATCCGCGAGAAAACACGACGCCCTTCCGGAACAATCGCCACCGCTTCGCGCATGATTTTCGCTGTCTGCCAGTCGGTAATGTCTTTATCATCAAACACAATTCGCCCACTGGTGGCGCGCGGATCGCCGCATAACGTGCTGAGCAAGGTGGTTTTCCCCGCCCCGTTCGCGCCAATGAGGGTGACAATCTCGCCCTGATTGATATGCAGGCTCACCTCATGCAGCGCCTGGATTTTGCCGTAGTGGGCGCTGACTTTGTCAAAGGACAATATGACTTTTTCCATCTTATGCCTCACCTAAATAGGCACGGATCACGTCCGGGTTATTACGGATCTGCTCCGGTGTACCGTTTGCCAGCGGCGTCCCCTGATTGACCACGTAAATTCTGTCTGAAATCCCCATCACCAGCTTCATATCATGTTCAATCAACAAGATAGTGGTGTTGTGATGGTTACGCAGTTCGGCAATCAGCTCATCCAGCTCTTTCGTCTCTTTCGGGTTAAGACCTGCTGCCGGTTCGTCGAGCATTAAAATCTCCGGCTGCGTCACCATACAGCGGGCAATCTCCAGACGGCGCTGGTCACCATAGGCCAGGTTACTCGCCTGACGGTTGGCATGTTCCAGCAAACCAATGCGCTCAAGCCAGGTGGCGGCGCGGTCGAGCGCTTCGCTCTGGGCGCGACGGAAAGAGGGTGTTTTCAACAGGCCGGAGAACAGCCCGGTTTTCAGTTGCTGATGCTGTGCCACCAGCAGGTTTTCAATCACCGTCATTTCACGGAACAGACGTACATGCTGGAAGGTGCGCACCACGCCCATGCGGGCAATTTGCTGCCCCGGTAAACCTTCCAGATGCTGATCGCGCAGTAAAATGGTGCCGCCGGTGGGTTTATAGAATCCGGTCAGGCAGTTGAAGACCGTGGTTTTTCCGGCACCGTTAGGGCCGATTAACGAGACGATCTCCTGCGGGTACAGTTCGAGATTGACGTTGTTCACCGCCAGCAGGCCGCCGAAGCGCATCATCAGGCCGTTAACAGATAATAATGGCTGACTCATGCCTGCTCTCCTTTTGCTGCGCCGTTTTTCAGCTTGAGTTGCGGGCGCGTCATGGGCAGCAAACCCTGCGGACGCCAGATCATCATCAGCACCATCAAACCACCGAGCATTAACATGCTGTATTCGTTGAAATCACGCATCAACTCGCGCGATACCACCAGCAGAACTGCCGCCAGAATCACTGCAAATTGCGAGCCCATACCGCCGAGCACCACTATCGCCAGCACAAACGCCGATTCGGCAAAGGTGAAGGATTCCGGACTGACAAAGCCCTGACGCGCCGCGAACAGCGTTCCGGCAAAACCGGCAAACGCGGCACTGATGGTAAAAGCAGTCAGCTTGATACGACGCGGGCTTAAGCCCAGCGAACGACAAGCGATTTCATCTTCACGCAACGCTTCCCACGCGCGGCCCAGCGGCATCCGCAGCAGGCGGTTAATGACAAACAGGCTTAACACCACCAGCAGCAACGCCACCAGGTAGAGGAAAATGACGCGATCGGAGGGATCGTATTTCAGGCCAAAGAAATTACTGAACGTGTCCCAGCCGCCTTCGCGGGCAGTACGACTGAACTCGAGTCCGAAGAGTGTCGGTTTGGGGATCTGACTGATTCCGTTCGGACCGCCGGTGATTTCAGTGTTATTGAGCAGCAATATGCGCACAATTTCGCCGAAACCGAGGGTAACGATCGCCAGATAGTCACCGCGCAGACGCAACACCGGGAAGCCGAGCAGGAAGCCCGCCGCCGCCGCCATCAACCCGGCAATCGGCAGACAGGTCCAGAAGCCCAGACCGTAATAGTGATTGAGCAGCGCAAAAGTGTAAGCGCCGATGGCGTAAAAGCCGCCGTATCCCAGCACCAGCAGACCAGAAAGCCCTACCACCACGTTCAGCCCGAGACCAAGAATAATGTAGATCATGGTCAGGGTGGCGATATCCACCGTCCCGCGTGACACCATAAACGGCCACGCCACCGCAAGCACCAGCAGCGCCACGAGGAACAGTTTCTGCTTCACCGTGGAGCCATCAATCGCGGGCAGAATAAACTTCGGCCCGGAAACGCTTTTTAGCCCTTTCTGGAAAGCCGGTCGCAAAAGCTGGAAGAAAAAGACCACCGCCGTGCCGATAAACACCCACTGCCAACGGATCTCTGAAGCCGTGTCGACCACCAGTTTGGTGCCATCCAGCTCCAGTTGCACGCCCATAAAGACGCCCGCCAGCACAAAGAACATAGCGGCAGAGAGCAGCGCCATTGCAATATGCATCGGTTTCATACTTTCTCTACCTCCGGGCGACCCAGAATACCGGTCGGCATCACCAGCAACACCAGAATCAGCAGGGCGAATGAGACCACATCTTTATATTCCGTACTCAGATAGGCAGAAGAGAGCGCCTCCGCAATCCCCAGAATCAGGCCGCCAATCATCGCTCCCGGAATGCTGCCAATCCCACCGAGCACCGCAGCGGTAAAGGCTTTCATCCCGGCCATAAAGCCGATGTAGGGGTTAATTACGCCGTAGAACTGACCGAGCAGCACACCCGCCACCGCCGCCATCGCCGCGCCAATCACAAAGGTCAGCGCAATCACCCGATCGGTGTTGATGCCAAGCAGGCTCGCCATTTTCAGATCTTCCGCGCAGGCACGACAGGCGCGCCCCATGCGGGAATAGCGAATGAAAATCGTCAGCGCCAGCATGGCGAGGAAAGTAACAATCCAGATCACCGCCTGCATGGTGGTAATAGAGGCAGAGAAGTTTTCACTATGGCCCACAACCCACTGACCGTTAAACAGGCTGGGTAGCGCCACGTCGCGCGAACCTTCGGTCAGGCTGACGTAGTTTTGCAGGAAGATGGACATGCCGATTGCCGAGATGAGCGCAATCAGGCGCTTAGAGTTACGCACCGGGCGATAGGCCACCCGTTCGATACTCCAGCCGTAGGCGCTGGCAATGACGATTGCGCCAACGAATCCCGCCGCCACCAGCAGCCAGCCGGTATCAATTCCCAGCATCATCAGTGCAGCGATGATCATAAAGGAGACGTAGCTGCCGATCATATAAACCTCACCGTGGGCGAAGTTGATCATGCCGATAATGCCGTAAACCATGGTGTAGCCGATGGCTATCAGCGCGTAGGTACTGCCCAGCGTGACGCCGTTAAACATCTGCTGCAAGAAATACAAAAACTGCTCAGACATAAGGTAACCTTTCTAAACCCGCCCGTTTTTCACGGGCGGTGGGATGATCACTTGGCTGCCGTGGATGAACCGTCGGCGTGCCACTGGAAGACACCAAAATCAAATCCCTTAAGATCGCCTTTTTCATCCCAGTTCAGCGGCCCAATCACGGTATTTGCACCGTTAGCTTTTAAATCTTTCACCAGCGCCAGCGGCTCATCGCTGCCGATACGCTCAAGGGCTGTTGCCAGAGATTGCACCGCCGCGTAGGTGATCCAGACATATGGCCCGGATGGATCTTTCTTGTCTGCTTTCAGCGCATCAACGATGCCCTGGTTTGCCGGATCCTGGTCATAGCGTTTTGGCATAGTGACCAACATGCCTTCGGCAGCATCGCCAGCAATATTCGACAACGACGCATTACCCACACCTTCCGGCCCCATAAACTGGGTTTTCAGGCCAACGGAACGGGCCTGGCGCAGCATCTGCCCCATTTCCGGGTAGTAACCGCCGTAGTAAACGAAGTCGATGTTTTCTTTTTTCAGGCGGGCGATCAGCGCGGAGAAATCTTTCTCTCCAGCGGTAATGCCGTCGAAGAAGACGACGTTGGCGTTAGCCGCTTTCAGCCCGTCCTGCACCGAACGTGCCAGTCCTTCGCCATACTGTTGTTTGTCGTGAATGATGGCGATGCGCTGGGGCTTCACCGTCTCAAGAATGTATTTTGCCGCCGTTGGCCCCTGGGAAGAGTCCAGCCCGGCAGTACGCATGATGTATTGATAACCGCGTTGGGTCAGCTCCGGATTGGTCGCTCCCGGCGAGATCATCAGAATACCTTCGTCTTCATAGATATCTGATGCAGGTTGGGTAGAGGAGGAACACAGATGACCAATAACATATTTAATGCCGTCGTTAACGATTTTGTTGGCGACCGCAACGGCTTGTTTCGGGTCGCAGGCGTCGTCATATTCCACGCCAACCAGTTTATCGCCCTTAATTCCCCCTTTGGCATTAATGTCTTTAATTGCCTGACGCGCGCCGTTAAATTCCATATCGCCCCACTGGGCAATCGGGCCGGACATCGCGCCGACAACGGCGACTTTAATATCGTCAGCCATAGCGGTGTGTGAAATTGTCAGTGCAATCATCCCTGCGATGATAGTTTTCGCATTCCGTTTCATAGTCAAAAATCCCCATTCGTGATGTTGTGTTGCTTTGTTTTTATGTGTTAACAAATCAAACTGTTCTTTTTTTATACTGCACTGTTTTTACCTGTCTGATTAAGGGTTTAGCGCAGCATTTTGTGATGATAGCGATTAAAATCCCTATTTTTCAGTCAATTAAGAACAGATAATATTCTGAATTTATTGATAGATAAACAGAAAAAAGCGCCGTTGTCAGCATAAAATAACGGTACAAAGGGCAGAATAATTCACTACCATTTAGGGGATTATGCTGGATATTTTTCATTCTCTAATGTTTTAACTTTGTAATTATTGCTGAAAAAAAATTAATCACCTGCCAAAAGAAATAAAAAAGAGAAAGCCTCCGATTAAATTATTTCGCTACACTGGTTCCACTTTTGTGATTTACACGGGTTCCCCATGAAGCTGACCATCATTCGATTAGAAAACTTTAGCGACCAGGACCGGATTGACCTGCAAAAGATCTGGCCGGAGTATTCCCCTTCCTCTTTACAGGTTGACGATAACCACCGTATCTACGCCGCGCGTTTTAACGAGCGCCTGCTCGCTGCCGTGCGGGTAACCTTAAGCGGCACCGAGGGGGCACTGGATTCTCTACGCGTGCGGGAAGTCACCCGACGTCGCGGTGTGGGGCAATATCTGCTGGAAGAGGTTTTGCGTAACAATCCTGGCGTTTCATGTTGGTGGATGGCGGATGCTGGCGTGGAAGATCGCGGCGTGATGACGGCGTTTATGCGAGCACTGGGATTTACGGCACAACAGGGTGGCTGGGAGAAGCGTTAATCGTCAAGTTTGATTTCAAAAGTGATGACCAACGAGAAATTGCCTGATGCGCTACGCTTATCAGGCCTACAATGTGTGCTGCAATTTACTGATTTCTTTGGATCTTGTAGGCCGGATAAGGCGTTTACGCCGCATCCGGCATGAAGCAACGTACTCGATATTAGCAATTTGGCGGCAACCCAAAGTTGCCGATTAATGATTACTTCGCATCAGTCGCCGTGCCGTTGGCGTGCCAGTCAAACACACCGAACTCAAAGCCTTTCAGATCGCCTTTCTCATCCCAGCTAAGCGGCCCCATCACCGTATCAACCGAGTTCGCTTTCAGGTATTTAGCGATCTCCGCCGGATCGTCAGACTGATTCAGCCCCGCTTGCAAAGATTGCAGCGCGGCGTAGGTGGTCCAGACGAACGCGCCGCTTGGGTCCTGTTTTTTCGCTTTGATCGCATCAACAATGGGTTTGTTCGCCGGAACCTGATCGTAGTTCTTCGGCTTGGTCACCAGCAGCCCTTCCGCTGATTCGCCCGCAATGTTAGACAGCGAAACGTTAGCCACACCTTCCGGCCCCATAAACTGAGTTTTCAACCCTGCCGCGCGTGCCTGACGCAGGATTTGCCCCATTTCCGGGTGATAACCACCGTAGTAAACGAAGTCGATATTCTCTTTCTTCAGACGCGCCACCAGGGTTGAGAAATCTTTTTCCCCAGCGGTGATACCATCAAAGAACACCACGTTAGCATTGCCTTTCTTCAGGCCGTCCTGCACTGCACGCGCCAGACCTTCGCCGTACTGCTGTTTGTCGTGAACGATAGCAATGCGTTGCGGTTTCACTTTCTCAAGAATATATTTCGCCGCCGTCGGCCCCTGGTCGGAGTCCAGGCCGGTGGTGCGCAGGATCAGCTGATAGCCACGGGCGGTCAGCTCTGGTGCGGTTGCCGCTGGGGTGATCATTAAAATGCCTTCGTCTTCGTAGATGTCAGACGCTGGCTGCGTTGATGAAGAGCAGAGGTGACCAATCACGTATTTAATGCCGTCGTTAACGACTTTGTTCGCCACCGCAACCGCCTGTTTCGGGTCACAGGCATCGTCATATTTCACGATTTGCAGTTTGTTGCCTTTAATGCCGCCTTTAGCATTGATATCCGCAACCGCCTGCTCAGCACCAGTAAACTCCTGGTCACCGTACTGGGCTACCGGACCGGACATTGCGCCCACGACCGCGACTTTAATATCTTCTGCCAGAGCCATATTGCTGAATGCCAGCGCGATACATCCTGCCAGTAACGCTTTACCCTTTATGTTCATCCTGAGAATCCCCACTCTTCTGGTTATTACGTGTGTTGTGATGTTGTTGTGCAGCACTTTATTTCGTTTTATACGTAGCTACCCGTGCTTTAGCAGCATACTCTGCTAAAACATACCCCATTTTTATGATATTGGAATAGCTATTTTGACAGTTTATTAACAATCTGCGTGGGGATTGGCGTTTTGCCGGAGGGGGAAACTGATTATTGTAGAGGCCCAAAAAACAAAAACCCCGGACTCTCATCCAGGGTTCTCTGCTTAATAGCGGAAATTACGCTTCAATGGCAGCGCGCAATTTTTTCATCGCGTTCTTTTCCAGCTGGCGCACACGCTCAGCGGAAACGCCGTAACGGTCAGCCAGTTCCTGCAACGTGGACTTGTTGTCTTCGTCCAGCCAGCGCGCGCGGATGATATCCTGGCTACGCTCGTCCAGACCTTGCATCGCGTCGGTCAGACGGTTTGCCGCCTGCTCTTCCCAGTTATCATCTTCGATGCCGTCGGCAAAGTTAGATGATTTATCCTGCAGATAGAGCACCGGAGCCATCGGCTGGCTGTCGGAATCGTCGTCGGAAGACAGGTCAAAGGTCATGTCCTGTGCCGCCATACGTGATTCCATCTCACGTACGTCTTTGCTGGTTACACCCAGTTCACGGGCCACCATTTCGACTTCATCCTGGTTAAACCAGCCCAGACGCTGCTTGGTTTTACGCAGGTTGAAGAACAGTTTGCGCTGCGCTTTGGTGGTCGCAACTTTGACGATACGCCAGTTGCGCAGAACGTATTCGTGGATCTCTGCTTTGATCCAGTGAACGGCGAAGGAGACCAGGCGCACACCCACTTCCGGGTTAAAACGGCGCACTGCTTTCATCAGGCCGATGTTACCTTCCTGAATCAAATCCGCCTGTGGCAGGCCATAGCCCGCATAATTACGAGCAATATGAACAACAAACCGCAGGTGAGACAGGATCAGCGTTTTAGCTGCTTCCAGATCGCCATGGTAATGCAGCTTTTCAGCCAGCGCCCGCTCCTCGTCAGCCGACAACATCGGCCACGCGTTAGCTGCCCGGATGTAGGAATCCAGGTTGCCAACTGGGGCTAAAGCTAAACTTTGCATTTTGTCAGTCATTCAAATCCTCTCAATCGATATCTTCTGGCGCTTCAGTGGTAGCAACAACTGTGCCAGAGCTTAAGAGCAACGAGGTTATCATTCACTGTTTTATCAGACAGTGATTTTATCCACAAGTTCAATGCAACGCTGTGAATAAATTACGCACAAAATGTGACATAGAGATGAAATACCGGGAAGAGACAACGGGGTCTCTTTCCCTGCTACGGAACCCATTGCAGGGAAAGAGTATAACACGCTTTTATTATTCAGGCGTAAAGTGGCGTAAATGTTGTACCGTGGCAAGCCACGCTGCCACCCAGCCAATCATCGAGCATACCAGCAGCAATAGCAGGCATTCATCGAACGATAAACCATTGATATCAAACTTCGTTCCGAAAACCTGCGCCACTTCCGCAACCGCCGATGACAATCGCAGCACCAGAATTTCTGACAAAATTAATGACAACAATGCGCCAGAAAATCCCAGCAATGCGCCTCCGTATAGGAACGGGCGCAGGATGAAACCATCCGTCGCACCAATCAGTTTCTGCACGTTAATGGAGTCACGGCGAGCAAAGATACTCAGGCGCACACTGTTACCGATGACGAGGAACACTGCTGCCACCATCAACACGCCGATCATCGCGGAAACGCGCCCGACCAGCCCGGTTAACGCCGCCAGACGGGCAAACCAGCTGTCATCCATCCGCACTTCGTCAATGCCGTTGATCTGGGTGATACGATCACGCAGCGTATTCAGTGATTCCGTCCCCTGAAAATCGAGTTTCGGGATCACCACCGCCACTGCCGGAAGCGGGTTTTCTTCCAGCATATCCAGCGCACCACCAAAACCAGACCAGTTACGGAACTCGCCCAGTGCGTCTTCACGAGAAAGATAATTCACTTTCTCCACGCCTTGCTCGGCCTGCAACTGTGCCACCACGCCCGCAGCGGCGTCATCGTCCAGCGTTTTTTGCAGATAAACAGTGATTTGCGGTGACGGATAATATTGCGTCGCCGCCTGGTTAACGTTTTTGTACACCATATAACAGACGCTGGGCAGCGTCAGGGAGATGGCGATAACCATCACCGTTAAAAACGTGGCGAACGGTTTGCTTTTCAGATCCTGCAATGCGCCGTGGAAGGCATAGCGCACCTGTTCGTTGAAAACGTTGGTTTTGCGATTTACCGGTTTTGGCGAGGATTTCGCCCGTTTTGGCGCGTTACGACCGCCGTCGCCAGAGCCGCCGACCGATTTACGGAAGCGATCCAGACGCCCGCCAAACTGCCGAATATGATTGATTGCATCGCGCTTATTCATGGCCCACGCCTCCATGCAAGTGACCATCGCTCAGGGTGAGCATGCGATAGGAACGCCGCGAGATCAGGTTGATGTCGTGCGTTGCCATCAATACGGTTACCCCAACGCGGTTAAACTCTTCAAACAGACGTAAAATGCCTTCCGACAACGCGTCGTCCAGGTTACCGGTCGGTTCATCCGCCAGCAGTACCGCAGGCTTGTTCACCACCGCGCGGGCAATGCCAACACGTTGTTGTTCACCGCCGGAAAGCTGAATAGGAAAGTTCTTCGCTTTGTCCAGTAGCCCGACTTTATCCAGTGCCGCCGACACCCGGCGACGAATATCGTCACCGCTGGCACCGGCGATAATCAGCGGGATCGCCACATTATCGTAGACAGTACGGTCCATCAGTAGATGGTGATCCTGGAAAATCATGCCAATCTGGCGGCGCAGAAACGGAACTTCACGGTTTTTCAGACGCGTGATGTCATGGCCGCTAAACCAGATTTTCCCGGCGCTGGGCCGCTCAATCCCACAGATCAGCTTCAGGAGGGTACTTTTCCCTGCGCCGGAATGACCGGTCAGAAACGCCATCTCACCCGGCTGCATATGGAACGTAACGCCCTGCAGCGCCTGTCTCCCACCGAGATAAGCCTTGCTGACATGTTCAAAGCGAATCATTGTTAATCCTCTCGGGCAAAAAGTGCCTCTATAAAGTCGTCCGCCTTAAACGGACGCAAATCCTCAATACGTTCGCCGACACCAATGTAGCGGATAGGGATACCAAACTGGTCAGCCACCGAGAAAATTACCCCGCCTTTCGCCGTGCCGTCCAGTTTCGTTAGCGTGATGCCGGTTAAGCCAACGGCTTCGTGGAACAGTTTGGCCTGGCTTACCGCATTCTGCCCGGTGCTGGCATCAATAGTCAGCATAACTTCATGCGGAGCTTCAACGTCGAGTTTCTTCATCACGCGGACGATTTTCTTCAACTCTTCCATCAGGTGCGATTTGTTTTGCAGGCGTCCGGCGGTATCGGCAATCAGGACGTCGATGTTACGCGCTTTAGCGGCCTGAATGGCGTCGAAGATAACAGAAGCGGAATCCGCACCGGTATGCTGGGCAATCACCGGAATATTGTTGCGCTGACCCCAGACCTGAAGCTGTTCAACCGCTGCCGCACGGAAAGTATCGCCTGCCGCCAGCATCACCGATTTACCCTGCTGCTCAAACTGACGCGCCAGCTTACCAATCGTCGTGGTTTTACCCACACCGTTGACGCCCACCATCAGGATCACGAACGGCGTTTTACCTTCAACATTCAGCGGCTCATCGACTTTCGCCAGAATCTCGCCCATCTCTTCTTTCAGCAGGCCATAGAGCGCCTCGGCATCACGAAGCTGCTTGCGGGATGCGCCTTCCGTCAGATTGGTGATAATTTTACGTGTGGTTTCCACGCCCACATCGGCGATCAACAGCTGTTCTTCCAGCTCTTCAAACAGATCATCGTCGATTTTTTTACCGCGGAACAGGCTGATAAATCCGGAACCGAGATTTTCTTTGGTTTTTAACAGGCTGCGTTTCAGGCGCGCGAAGAAACCTTCTTTGGTCGGTTTTTCCTGCTCCTGAGCGATTTCTTCCACCGGCTGCTCTTCTTCTGCCGGAGAAACCACTATCACCGCCTCTTCGGCAGCCAGCGCCTGTGCTTCCAGCTCTTCGTCGGTGATTTCTTCTTTAGCCGCTTCTTCTTCCGCCGCTTCGACAATCTCTACGGTTTCCGCTTCGGCCTGCCACTCTTCTGGCGAAACATCTTCGGCGTTGACGTCTTCCGGCAACGGCAGTTCTTCACGCTCGATAGCCACTGGCTCCGGCGTTTCTTCTGCGACCAGTTCCGGCTGTGCAACGACTTCCGCTTCAGGCTGCGCTTTTTCACTTTCAGCAACCTGTTCAGTGACTTCCACAACGTCGGCAGCAAAAGTTTCCGCCTCGGCCTCAGTATGCGCCTGCGGCTGCTCTTCAACGGCTTGTTCAGAAGCCTTCACAGGCTCTTGCGCCTGAACGATTTCTTCTACAACCGGTTGTTCATTCTGAACTTCTGTCTCTTTTTCCGGGGTCTGCTCTTTTTGACCAAAGCCCAGCCAGGAAAAAAAGCCACGTTTTTTTTCTTTCGCCATTTGCGACTACACTCCTCGCTGTTGCTTCATGGCACAGCGTTAACGCTATGTACATAGCAGCTAAAAAAATGATGAAATAGTCTATCACTTAACTTAATTCACATCACCGCCTGCAAGTATGTGTTATCTGGCGGATTGAGCAATTTATCATGAAAAAACCGAATCATTCCGGCAGCGGCCAAATCCGCATTATTGGCGGGCAGTGGCGAGGCCGTAAACTCCCGGTTCCTGATAGTCCAGGTCTGCGCCCCACCACCGACCGCGTACGCGAAACGTTGTTTAACTGGCTGGCTCCGGTCATTGTTGACGCCCAATGTCTGGATTGCTTCGCCGGGAGCGGCGCGCTGGGGCTGGAAGCGTTATCGCGCTACGCTGCGGGGGCCACGTTGATTGAGATGGATCGCGTGGTTTCTCAGCAGTTAATTAAGAATCTGGCGACACTAAAAGCAGGCAATGCACGCGTGGTGAACAGCAACGCGATGTCATTCCTGGCGCAAAAAGGCACACCGCATAATATCGTGTTTGTCGATCCACCGTTCCGCCGTGGATTGTTAGAAGAGACGATAAATTTACTGGAAGATAACGGCTGGCTGGCTGACGAAGCCCTGATTTATGTCGAAAGCGAAGTCGAAAACGGTCTGCCCACTGTTCCGGCGAACTGGTCATTACATCGGGAAAAAGTGGCGGGTCAGGTGGCTTATCGGCTGTATCGACGCGAAGCACAAGGAGAAAGTGATGTTGATTAATATTGGACGTTTGTTAATGCTCTGCGTTTGGGGATTTTTAATCCTCAACCTGGTGCATCCCTTCCCACGTCCGCTGAATATTTTTGTTAACGTGGCGCTGATTTTTACCGTGCTGATGCATGGTATGCAGCTGGCGCTATTGAAATCCACTTTGCCGAAAGATGGCCCGCAGATGACCACCGCCGAAAAGGTGCGCATTTTCCTTTTCGGCGTGTTTGAACTGCTGGTCTGGCAGAAGAAATTTAAAGTTAAAAAATAACCTTATTGTTCGCCAACAAAGCTGACAAAGCGCGTTCCTTTATAGCTCAGCGTACCTTTATCGCCCACTGTCAGGGCGTGGTACTGCTGGGCGTCGAGGCGAAACGTCTGCTCCATTCCTCCGCTTTGCGGTTTGAAGCTTGCCTCATAGCGCATACTGGTGCCTGCCGGAGTCACTTCCTGCTGGCGCGAACGGCGATCGTTAATCGGTTTTTCCCGCTTGTTGCTCACCACCACCAGCTTTTGCTGGAGCGGTGCCATATCATTATCAGCTTTTTCCCGTCGTTGTTGCATAAAACGAAACGATGCGGCGACGATGATTAAGCCAATGATAACAATAAAGAAAAGAGGTGGTTTACTCATCTTTATCCCTCATCGGAAAATGCGGAAATAAGCATACCCTGCCAGTTATGGTGTTGTCATCCGTCCACCCTCGCCACTAAACTGGAAGCAAGACCGTAGGCATTCCGCTTACGAAAAAATAACGAATTCAAGGAACTAAGATGCTTTGGTCGTTTATCGCTGTCTGTCTTTCCGCATGGCTATCTGTGGATGCATCGTATCGTGGGCCAACCTGGCAACGCTGGGTATTTAAACCATTAACCCTTCTTCTCCTGCTGTTGCTGGCCTGGCAAGCGCCGATGTTCGACGCCATTAGCTATCTGGTGCTGGCGGGACTGTGCGCCTCACTGCTGGGCGATGCGCTAACCCTGTTGCCACGTCAACGTCTGATGTACGCCATCGGCGCGTTTTTCCTCTCGCACCTGCTGTACACCATCTATTTCGCCAGTCAGATGACGCTCTCTTTCTTCTGGCCTCTGCCACTGGTGTTGCTGGTTCTGGGTGCGCTGTTACTGGCGATTATCTGGACGCGGCTGGAAGAGTATCGTTGGCCTATCTGCACGTTTATCGGCATGACGCTGGTGATGGTGTGGCTGGCAGGTGAACTGTGGTTCTTCCGTCCGACCGCTCCGGCGCTCTCTGCGTTTGTCGGCGCTTCGTTGCTATTTATCAGTAACTTTGTCTGGCTGGGTAGTCACTATCGCCGCCGCTTCCGGGCAGATAACGCGATTGCTGCGGCCTGCTACTTTGCCGGTCATTTCCTCATCGTCCGCTCGCTGTATCTCTGATAAAACTTGACTCTGGAGTCGACTCCAGAGTGTATCCTTCGGTTAATGAGAAAAAACTTAACCGGAGGATGCCATGTCGACTCCTGACAATCACGGCAAGAAAGCCCCTCACTTTGCTGCGTTCAAACCGCTAACTACGGTACAGAACACCAACGACTGTTGCTGCGACGGCGCATGTTCCAGCACGCCAACGCTCTCTGAAAACGTCTCCGGCACCCGCTATAGCTGGAAAGTCAGCGGCATGGACTGCGCCGCCTGTGCGCGCAAGGTAGAAAATGCCGTGCGCCAGCTTGCAGGCGTGAATCAGGTACAGGTGTTGTTCGCCACCGAAAAACTGGTGGTGGATGCCGACAATGACATCCGTGCACAAGTTGAATCTGCGGTGCAAAAAGCGGGCTATTCCCTGCGCGATGAACAGGCTACCGACGAACCACAAGCATCACGCCTGAAAGAGAATCTGCCGCTGATTACGCTAATCGTGATGATGGCAATCAGCTGGGGTCTGGAGCAGTTCAATCATCCGTTCGGGCAACTGGCGTTTATCGCGACCACGCTGGTTGGGCTGTACCCGATTGCTCGTCAGGCATTACGGCTGATCAAATCCGGCAGCTACTTCGCCATTGAAACGTTAATGAGCGTAGCCGCTATTGGTGCGCTGTTTATTGGCGCAACGGCTGAAGCTGCGATGGTGTTGCTGCTGTTTTTGATTGGTGAACGACTGGAAGGCTGGGCCGCCAGCCGCGCGCGTCAGGGCGTTAGCGCGTTAATGGCGCTGAAACCGGAAACCGCCACGCGTCTGCGTAACGGTGAGCGTGAAGAGGTGGCGATTAACAGCCTGCGCCCTGGCGATGTGATTGAAGTCGCCGCAGGTGGGCGTTTGCCTGCCGACGGTAAACTGCTCTCACCGTTTGCCAGTTTTGATGAAAGCGCCCTGACCGGCGAATCCATTCCTGTGGAGCGCGCAACGGGCGATAAAGTTCCTGCAGGAGCCACCAGCGTAGACCGTCTGGTAACGCTGGAAGTGCTGTCAGAACCGGGTGCCAGCGCCATTGACCGGATTCTGAAACTGATCGAAGAAGCCGAAGAGCGCCGCGCGCCCATTGAGCGGTTTATCGACCGCTTCAGCCGTATTTATACGCCAGCGATTATGGCCGTCGCCCTGCTGGTAACGCTGGTGCCGCCGCTGCTGTTTGCCGCCAGCTGGCAAGAGTGGATTTATAAAGGGCTGACGCTGCTGCTGATTGGTTGCCCGTGTGCGTTAGTTATCTCCACGCCCGCGGCGATTACCTCCGGGCTGGCGGCAGCAGCGCGTCGTGGGGCGTTGATTAAAGGCGGCGCGGCGCTGGAGCAGCTGGGTCGTGTTACCCAGGTGGCGTTTGATAAAACCGGTACGCTGACCGTCGGTAAACCGCGCGTTACCGCGATTCATCCGGCAACGGGTATTAGTGAATCTGAACTGCTGACACTGGCGGCGGCGGTCGAGCAAGGCGCGACGCATCCACTGGCACAAGCCATTGTGCGCGAAGCACAGGTTGCTGAACTCGCCATTCCCACCGCCCAATCACAGCGGGCGCTGGTCGGGTCTGGCATTGAAGCGCAGGTTAACGGTGAGCGCGTGTTGATATGCGCTGCCGGAAAACATCCTGCTGATGCATTTGCTGGTTTGATTAATGAACTGGAAAGCGCCGGGCAAACGGTAGTGCTGGTAGTACGTAATGATGACGTGCTGGGTGTCATTGCGTTGCAGGATACCCTGCGCGCCGATGCTGCAACTGCTATCAGTGAACTGAACGCGCTGGGGGTTAAAGGAGTGATCCTCACCGGCGATAATCCACGCGCCGCGGCGGCAATTGCCGGGGAGTTGGGGCTGGAATTTAAAGCGGGCCTGTTGCCGGAAGATAAAGTCAAAGCGGTGACCGAGCTGAATCAACATGCGCCGCTGGCGATGGTCGGTGATGGTATTAACGACGCGCCAGCGATGAAAGCTGCCGCCATCGGGATTGCAATGGGCAGTGGCACAGACGTGGCGCTGGAAACCGCCGATGCAGCATTAACCCATAACCACCTGCGCGGTCTGGTGCAAATGATTGAACTGGCACGCGCCACTCACGCCAATATCCGCCAGAACATCACCATTGCGCTGGGGCTGAAAGGCGTTTTCCTCGTCACCACACTGTTAGGAATGACCGGGCTATGGCTGGCGGTGCTGGCAGATACGGGTGCGACGGTGCTGGTGACGGCGAATGCGTTAAGATTGTTGCGCAGGAAGTAAAAGTGTTGCCTGATAGCCTCTGGCTATCAGGCTTAGTGCTGAGGCGGGAACGGCGGCATAGTCAGGAAAGCATAATAAAGCGCTAACATCAGAATGACGGAGATAACACAGCATGCAGCAACCAGGCGGGATGCTATGGATGGCCTTTTGAACATCAACCACAGGGCATAAGCAAGCCCGACACCGTTAAGTAAAGGTAAAAAAATCATTAGCCAGAGCCAACCCCAGGCAAGTACCCCCAGCCATCCCCCCACGACGATAAAAACAGGGATCAGCCAATTGGGGGTGAAGATCGCGAGCAATCCCAGCAATGCCAGACAAACTGGAATTAAATAATCCATTTGTGCATTCCATTACGTTTGCGTGCCGGATGCGGCGTAAACGCCTTATCTGGCCTACACAGGGCATCGAACTCGTAGGCATGATAAGACGCGACAGCGTCGCATCAGGCATTGCGCACCGTATCGCCAGATGCAGCTTGAACTTTTTATCCGTCCTACAAACCGGTTGCAAGCCGCAAAATTGAGCGCGATCGGTCCGCTAGCCTGATCCACCTTACCCCGATTTGCGAATCAAATAACGATAAGGCAGTCCATCCGTCTCTTTCGCAACCAGTTCGTGTTCCATAAAGGTACAAAACCCAGGAATATCGCGTGTCGTCGCCGGATCGTCAGCAATAATCAGCAACGTTTCACCTGGCTGCATATTGCGCACTGTTTTGCGCACCATCATTACTGGTTCCGGGCAGCGCAGGCCAAGTGCGTCGAGTGTGTGGTCAGGGCTGGAAAAGAGATCGGTCATTTTCTTCTCATCACATAAAAAAACGGCGCTAGTTTACGCCCTGTGAGTCCGTAAGCAAACCAGGTTAACGATTGCGTGAAAATTAACCATTGCATTGTTAACGTAAAGCAGTATCATGCGGCGGCTCGAAAAAAGGGTCAGCACGTTATTATGTTAAGGTAACAGACGTGTCGTACGTATTGGGTTCCCTCACCCCAATGGTTAATCAAAAAGGTACAATATGAACGTTTTCTCGCAAACTCAACGCTATAAGGCGTTGTTCTGGTTATCGTTATTTCATCTTCTGGTGATCACCTCCAGTAACTATCTGGTTCAGCTTCCCGTATCCATTTTTGGTTTCCATACCACCTGGGGCGCGTTTAGCTTTCCGTTTATTTTCCTTGCTACCGACCTGACTGTGCGTATTTTTGGCGCACCGCTGGCTCGTCGCATCATCTTTGCGGTAATGATCCCCGCATTGCTGATCTCCTACATCATCTCATCGCTGTTTTATATGGGGTCATGGCAAGGATTCGGCGCGCTCGCCCACTTCAACCTGTTTGTCGCCCGTATCGCCACCGCCAGTTTCATGGCCTACGCGCTGGGGCAGATCCTCGACGTGCACGTTTTTAACCGCCTGCGTCAGAGTCGTCACTGGTGGCTGGCACCGACGGCTTCCACCCTGTTTGGTAACGTCAGCGACACGCTGGCCTTCTTCTTCATTGCCTTCTGGCGTAGCCCGGATGCCTTTATGGCTGAACACTGGATGGAAATCGCGCTGGTCGATTACTGTTTCAAAGTGTTAATCAGTATCGTTTTCTTCCTGCCAATGTATGGCGTATTACTCAATATGCTGTTGAAAAGACTGGCAGATAAATCCGAAATCAACGCTTTGCAGGCGAGTTAAAGGTTCGTTATCAGAGTTGTGATAAGATGGATGAATGAGCCGTTATGGCCGTTTATCGAAAGGAAGAATTCAATGCGCAATCTGGTTAAATATGTCGGAATTGGCCTGCTGGTTATGGGGCTTGCGGCCTGTGATGATAAAGACACTAACGCTACGGCGCAGGGTTCGGTCGCGGAAAGTAACGCTACCGGGAATCCCGTCAACCTGCTTGATGGCAAGTTAAGTTTCTCGCTGCCAGCGGATATGACCGACCAGAGCGGTAAGCTGGGAACGCAGGCTAATAACATGCATGTCTGGTCCGACGCCACCGGGCAGAAAGCAGTCATCGTCATCATGGGCGATGATCCGAAAGAAGATCTGGCGGTGCTGGCGAAGCGCCTGGAAGATCAGCAACGTAGCCGCGATCCGCAGCTGCAAGTGGTAACCAATAAAGCCATTGAGCTGAAAGGTCACAAAATGCAGCAGTTAGACAGCATTATCTCCGCGAAAGGCCAGACGGCGTACTCTTCCGTTATTCTGGGTAACGTGGGTAATCAACTGCTAACCATGCAAATTACGCTGCCCGCTGACGATCAGCAAAAAGCACAGACCACCGCAGAAAACATCATTAATACGCTGGTTATTCAGTAAGTTTTAAGATGATGAGATGGCCTCAGGTATTTCCACCGGAGGCCGTTTTTTTAATCGCCACGTCAGTAATAACGCGATTGCGACCAGTCCCGCCGCCGCCAGATAAATCACCGGGACGCCCGCCCAACTCATCACCAGCCCAGCCAGTGGTCCGGTCACGCCAAGCGATAAATCCATAAATACGGTGTAAGTTGCCAGCGCCGCCCCCTGATTTTGCTGCGGAACCGCTTTTACCGCCACTACGCCCAATGCCGGGAACACCAGCGAAAACCCCGCCCCCGCGAGTAAGACGCCGATTTTCGCCATCCACGGCATAGTCGCCACGCCAACCAGTAGCAGGCCGATTATCTCAACGCTAAAGCAAATCATCGCCACGTTTAAGCCGCCGATACGGTTAATGCCGTTAGGAAATAACAAACGCGTACCGACAAACGCACAGCTAAACAGCGTCAGCGCGAAAGCCGCACCGTCCCAACCTTTAGCGTCATAAAACAGCGTGATAAAGGTGGCGATAACGCCAAATCCGGCGGAAGCCAGTGCCAGCGCCATACCGTACAGCCAGACGCGCCCAAGCACCGCACGAAACGGCAGCGGTTTGCCTTTACTGGCTTTTACCGTCGGACGCGGGATCGCCAACAAAATGGCCACCAGCGCCACGCCCATAATGATTAACGCTAACGCCTGCAAGCCGCCCCAGTGATAAAACACGACACCTAACGGCGCACCCATCGCCATCGCCCCGTAAGTGACAATGCCGTTCCACGAAATCACCCGCCCGATATGCAGCGAACCAACCACGCCAACGCCCCATAGGGTCGATCCCGTTCCGGCAAAACTTTGCCCAATCCCAAGGATCACGCGCCCCAGGCACAGTAATAACAGGCTGATGACGGGCAGACTGGCGGTTAATCCTGCCGTCAGATACCCCAAACCGCTCAAAAAGCAGCCGCATAAACCAAAGACGACAATCTTTTTGGGTCCCAGCAAATCGGCGTAACGTCCGGCATGAGGGCGGCTCAGCAAGGTGGCGAAATATTGCAGGCTGATAACCAATCCTGCCCAAAAAGCGCTAAAGCCCATCACATCATGGACATAGCCCGGTAATACAGCGAGCGGCAACCCGATGGTGAGGTAGCTGGCGAAGTTAAACATGACAATGGAGACAATGCGCAAATTCAGGCGCAATCCGTTTAGCGCGGGTTCGGCTACGGGTTCGGGCATGAGGATCACCACATTTTTACAACAGTGTTTCATTTTTACCACGTGCTGACGTGAAAATCAGCAGTAAGAATCAGAATATTGCTGGCGTGACTCCCGCTACACTTAATACAAAAAGTCACAAGGAAGCCCCAATGGAAACCCCTCAACCCGATAAAACGGGCATGCACATTCTGCTCAAGCTGGCCTCGCTGGTGGTGATCCTCGCGGGAATTCACGCAGCGGCAGATATCATTGTGCAGCTGTTACTGGCGCTGTTTTTTGCCATCGTCCTCAACCCGCTCGTCACCTGGTTTATTCGTCGGGGAGTACAACGCCCCGTTGCCATTACGATTGTGGTGGTGGTGATGCTGATCGCACTAACCGCGCTGGTCGGCGTACTGGCGGCATCGTTTAACGAATTTATCTCTATGCTGCCGAAGTTTAATAAGGAGCTGACGCGCAAACTTTTTAAATTGCAGGAGATGTTGCCTTTTCTTAATTTGCATATGTCGCCGGAGCGAATGCTGCAGCGGATGGACTCGGAAAAAATGGTTACCTTCACCACGGCGCTAATGACCGGGCTTTCCGGGGCAATGGCGAGCGTGCTTTTGCTGGTGATGACCGTAGTTTTCATGCTGTTTGAAGTGCGCCACGTCCCTTACAAAATGCGTTTTGCGTTGAATAATCCACAGATTCACATCGCCGGACTACACCGCGCCTTAAAAGGTGTTTCGCACTATCTTGCATTGAAGACACTGCTAAGTTTATGGACAGGCGTAATCGTCTGGCTGGGGCTGGCGCTAATGGGCGTACAGTTTGCGCTGATGTGGGCAGTACTGGCGTTTTTGCTCAACTACGTGCCCAATATCGGCGCGGTAATTTCCGCCGTACCGCCAATGATTCAGGTGCTGCTGTTTAATGGCGTTTACGAATGTATTCTGGTCGGCGCATTGTTTTTAGTGGTCCATATGGTCATCGGCAATATTTTAGAACCACGGATGATGGGCCATCGCCTGGGGATGTCCACCATGGTGGTATTTCTTTCATTGTTAATTTGGGGATGGCTGCTCGGCCCGGTAGGGATGCTACTTTCGGTACCATTAACCAGCGTGTGTAAAATCTGGATGGAAACCACCAAAGGCGGTAGCAAACTGGCGATTTTACTGGGACCGGGCAGACCGAAAAGTCGATTACCGGGATGAGGCGACAAGTGTTACGATACGCACTTTCATTTTCCATTAAACGTTGGCCCTGATATGTATCGGATAGTTCTGGGGAAAGTTTCGACCTTAAGCGCAGCTCCTCTGCCACCGGGTTTACGCGAGCAAGCACCGCAAGGTCCACGACGCGAACGCTGGCTGGCGGGGCGTGCATTGCTTTCGCACACGCTTTCCCCGCTACCGGAGATCATCTATGGCGAACAAGGCAAACCTGCATTCGCGCCGGAAACGCCGCTATGGTTCAACTTAAGCCATAGCGGTGACGATATCGCCCTGCTGTTGAGCGATGAAGGCGAAGTCGGCTGCGATATCGAAGTGATTCGCCCGCGCGCCAACTGGCGCTGGCTGGCGAACGCCGTATTCAGCCTTGGGGAACATGCCGAGATGGACGCCGTGCATCCTGATCAGCAACTGGAAATGTTCTGGCGCATCTGGACGCGCAAAGAAGCCATCGTTAAACAGCGTGGCGGCAGCGCCTGGCAAATCGTCAGCGTAGACAGCACCTATAACTCCTCGCTGTCAGTCAGCCATTGTCAGCTAGAAAATTTAAGCCTGGCGATCTGCACCCCTACCCCCTTTACGCTCACCGCCGACAGTGTGCAATGGATCGATTCAGTTAACTGATCCGCCCACCCGACTGCCCATCTATTGATCCAGAACAGGTAATCAGTATGACGAATACTTAAAATCGTCATACTTATTTCCGCCATCTATTTTAATCCATTGGGGTTACCATGTTCTCTACACTCCGCCGCACTCTATTTGCGCTGCTGGCTTGTGCGTCTTTTATCGTCCATGCCGCTGCACCAGATGAAATCACCACCGCCTGGCCGGTGAATGTCGGGCCACTAAACCCGCACCTTTACACGCCTAACCAAATGTTCGCCCAGAGCATGGTTTATGAACCACTGGTGAAATATCAGGCAGACGGTTCGGTGATCCCGTGGCTGGCAAAAAGCTGGACCCATTCAGAAGATGGCAAAACCTGGACCTTCACCCTGCGTGATGATGTGAAATTCTCTAACGGTGAACCGTTTGATGCAGAGGCCGCGGCAGAAAACTTCCGCGCTGTGCTCGACAACCGTCAACGTCACGCCTGGCTGGAGCTGGCAAACCAGATTGTTGATGTCAAAGCTCTCAGTAAAACCGAGCTGCAAATCACCCTGAAAAGCGCCTACTACCCTTTCCTGCAAGAACTGGCCCTGCCCCGTCCTTTCCGCTTTATCGCCCCCTCGCAGTTTAAAAACCACGAAACCATGAACGGAATTAAAGCGCCGATTGGCACCGGGCCGTGGGTTTTACAGGAATCGAAACTGAATCAGTACGATGTCTTCGTCCGTAACGAAAACTACTGGGGCGAAAAGCCGGCGATTAAAAAGATCACCTTTAACGTGATCCCGGACCCGACTACCCGCGCAGTAGCGTTTGAAACCGGCGATATCGATCTACTATACGGTAATGAAGGGCTATTACCGCTCGATACCTTCGCCCGCTTTAGCCAGAACCCGGCTTACCACACCCAACTGTCACAGCCGATCGAAACCGTGATGCTGGCGCTCAATACTGCCAAAGCCCCCACCAACGAGCTGGCAGTCCGTGAAGCTCTTAATTACGCGGTAAACAAAAAATCGCTGATCGATAACGCGTTGTATGGCACCCAGCAGGTCGCCGACACCCTGTTTGCCCCTTCCGTGCCCTATGCCAATCTCGGCCTGAAACCGCGCCAGTACGATCCGCAGAAAGCGAAAGCGTTGCTGGAACAAGCAGGCTGGACGCTGCCCGCAGGCAAAGACATCCGCGAGAAAAATGGTCAGCCGCTGCGCATTGAACTGTCGTTCATCGGCACCGATGCGTTAAGCAAATCAATGGCCGAAATCATTCAGGCTGATATGCGCCAGATTGGCGCGGATGTCACGCTGATCGGCGAAGAAGAGAGCAGTATCTATGCTCGTCAGCGCGACGGTCGTTTTGGCATGATTTTCCACCGTACCTGGGGCGCGCCATACGATCCACACGCCTTCCTGAGTTCAATGCGCGTACCGTCGCACGCTGACTTCCAGGCACAGCAAGGTTTAGCCGACAAGCCACTGATTGATAAAGAGATTGGCGAAGTGCTGGCGACACACGACGAAACACAACGTCAGGCACTGTATCGCGACATTCTGACCCGTCTGCATAACGAGGCGGTTTATCTGCCCATCAGCTATATCTCAATGATGGTGGTTTCAAAACCGGAACTGGGTAACATCCCCTACGCGCCGATCGCCACCGAAATCCCGTTCGAACAGATTAAACCGGTGAAACCTTAATGTTGCGTTATGTATTACGCCGCTTTCTGCTGCTGATCCCGATGGTGCTCGCCGCCTCGGTGATCATTTTTCTGATGCTGCGCCTCGGCACCGGCGACCCGGCGCTCGATTATCTGCGTCTGTCTAACCTGCCGCCGACGCCGGAAATGCTGGCTTCTACCCGCACCATGCTGGGGCTGGATCAGCCGTTGTACGTGCAGTACGGAACCTGGTTGTGGAAAGCGCTGCATCTTGACTTTGGTATCTCATTCGCCAGCCAACGCCCGGTGCTGGACGATATGCTGACCTTCCTGCCCGCCACGCTGGAGCTGGCGGGTGCGGCGCTGGTATTAATTCTGCTCACTTCCGTGCCGCTCGGCATCTGGGCGGCGCGCCATCGCGACCGCCTGCCGGATTTCGCCGTGCGTTTTATCGCGTTTCTTGGCGTGTCGATGCCTAACTTCTGGTTGGCGTTTTTACTGGTGATGGCATTTTCAGTGTATCTGCAATGGCTGCCCGCGATGGGTTACGGCGGCTGGCAGCACATCATTTTGCCTGCGGTTTCCATCGCTTTTATGTCGCTGGCGATTAACGCGCGTCTGCTGCGCGCCAGTATGCTGGACGTCGCCGGTCAGCGTCATGTGACCTGGGCGCGACTGCGCGGCCTGAACGACAAACAGACCGAACGCCGCCACATCCTGCGCAATGCCTCGCTGCCGATGATCACCGCCGTGGGGATGCACATTGGCGAACTGATTGGCGGGACGATGATTATCGAAAACATCTTTGCCTGGCCGGGCGTCGGGCGCTATGCGGTGTCGGCGATTTTCAACCGTGACTATCCGGTGATCCAGTGCTTTACGCTGATGATGGTGGTGGTTTTTGTGGTCTGTAATTTGATTGTCGATTTGCTCAACGCCGCGCTGGACCCGCGTATTCGTCGTCATGAAGGAGCCCACGCGTGAACTTTTTCCTCTCCTCCCGCTGGTCGGTTCGCCTGGCGCTGATCATTATCGCCCTGCTGGCACTGATTGCGCTCACCAGCCAGTGGTGGCTGCCGTATGACCCACAGGCGATTGATCTGCCGTCGCGCCTGCTTTCACCGGATGCGCAGCACTGGCTGGGTACCGATCATTTAGGGCGCGATATTTTCTCGCGGCTGATGGCGGCGACCCGCGTGTCGCTCGGCTCGGTAATGGCCTGCCTGCTGCTGGTGCTGACATTAGGGCTGGTTATTGGCGGCAGCGCTGGGCTGATTGGCGGGCGCGTTGATCAGGCCACCATGCGCGTCGCGGATATGTTTATGACCTTCCCGACCTCGATTCTGTCGTTCTTTATGGTCGGCGTACTCGGCACCGGGTTGACCAACGTGATTATCGCCATCGCCCTGTCGCACTGGGCGTGGTATGCGCGCATGGTGCGCAGCCTGGTGATTTCGCTACGCCAGCGCGAGTTTGTGCTGGCGTCACGGCTTTCCGGCGCGGGCCATGTGCGGGTGTTTGTCGATCATCTGGCAGGCGCGGTGATCCCCTCGCTGCTGGTGCTGGCGACGCTGGATATTGGTCATATGATGCTGCACGTCGCGGGGATGTCCTTCCTCGGCCTCGGCGTGACCGCGCCTACCGCCGAATGGGGCGTGATGATTAACGACGCGCGCCAGTATATCTGGACTCAGCCGCTGCAAATGTTCTGGCCGGGGCTGGCGCTGTTTATCAGCGTGATGGCCTTTAACCTGGTGGGTGACGCACTGCGCGATCATCTGGACCCTCATCTGGTGACGGAGCACGCACACTAATGCCGCAACAGATTGAACTACGTAATATCGCGCTACAGGCCGCGCAGCCGCTGGTGCACGGCGTATCGTTAACCCTTAAACGCGGGCGTGTGCTGGCGTTAGTCGGCGGTAGCGGCAGCGGGAAATCACTGACCTGCGCCGCGACGCTGGGCATTCTGCCCGCAGGCGTTCGCCAGACGGCGGGGGAAATTTTAGCCGATGGCAAACCGGTTTCTCCCTGTGCCCTGCGCGGCATCAAAATTGCCACCATCATGCAGAACCCGCGCAGTGCCTTTAATCCGCTTCACACCATGCACACCCACGCGCGGGAAACCTGCCTGGCGCTGGGGAAACCCGCCGATGACGCTACGCTTACCGCTGCCATAGAAGCGGTGGGGCTGGAAAACGCCGCGCGCGTGCTGAAGCTCTACCCGTTCGAGATGAGCGGCGGCATGTTGCAGCGCATGATGATTGCGATGGCGGTGTTGTGTGAATCGCCGTTTATCATCGCCGATGAACCGACCACCGATCTCGACGTGGTAGCACAGGCGCGCATCCTCGATCTGCTGGAAAGCATTATGCAAAAACAAGCACCGGGAATGCTGCTGGTTACCCATGATATGGGCGTGGTAGCGCGTCTGGCGGATGACGTGGCGGTAATGTCTCACGGTAAGATTGTTGAACAGGGCGATGTAGAAACGCTGTTTAATGCCCCCAAACATGCGGTAACGCGCAGCCTGGTTTCCGCTCATCTCGCCCTCTACGGTATGGAGCTGGCATCATGACTTTACTTAACGTCTCCGACCTTTCCCATCACTATGCGCACGGTGGATTTAGCGGAAAACATCAACACCAGGCGGTGCTGAATAACGTTTCCCTGACCCTGAAAAGCGGCGAAACCGTCGCTCTGCTGGGGCGCAGCGGCTGCGGAAAAAGCACTCTCGCGCGGCTGCTGGTAGGCTTAGAGTCTCCCTCACAAGGGAATATTAGCTGGCGCGGCGAACCGTTGGCAAAGCTCAATCGCGCCCAGCGTAAAGCGTTCCGCCGCGATATTCAGATGGTATTTCAGGACTCCATCAGCGCCGTGAATCCGCGCAAAACCGTGCGCGAGATCCTGCGAGAACCGATGCGACACCTGCTATCGCTGAAAAAAGCCGAACAACTGGCGCGCGCCAGCGAAATGCTGAAGGCGGTCGATCTCGATGACAGCGTTCTAGACAAACGCCCACCGCAGTTAAGCGGCGGTCAGCTCCAGCGCGTCTGCCTGGCTCGCGCGCTGGCGGTCGAACCGAAACTACTGATTCTGGATGAAGCCGTTTCTAACCTTGATCTCGTGTTACAGGCGGGCGTCATTCGCCTGCTGAAAAAGCTACAACAACAGTTTGGCACTGCCTGCCTGTTCATCACTCATGACTTACGCCTGGTGGAACGCTTTTGCCAGCGAGTGATGGTGATGGACAACGGACAAATCGTCGAAACCCAGGTGGTGGGAGATAAATTAACCTTTTCCTCTAACGCCGGACGTGTGCTACAAAACGCGGTATTACCCGCATACCCCGTGCGCCGTCGCGCCACAGAAAAGGTTTAAGTCTATGCAACGAGTTACCATCACGCTTGATGACGATTTACTGGAGACGCTGGACAGCCTGAGCCAGCGTCGTGGCTATAACAACCGTTCCGAAGCTATCCGCGATATTCTGCGTAGCGCCCTGGCGCAAGAGGCCACCCAGCAGCACGGCACACAAGGTTTCGCAGTGCTCTCCTATGTGTATGAACACGAAAAACGCGACTTAGCCAGCCGTATTGTCTCCACCCAGCACCATCACCACGATCTCTCGGTCGCCACGCTGCATGTGCACATTAATCACGACGACTGTCTGGAAATCGCCGTGCTGAAAGGTGACATGGGCGACGTGCAGCATTTTGCCGATGACGTCATCGCCCAGCGCGGCGTGCGGCACGGGCATTTGCAGTGCTTGCCGAAGGAAGATTGAGTTATTTCTAAAACGAGGAAAGAAAAGATATTAACTGAACTTAATTTATAAAATTAAGTTCAGTTACATAGATAGATCCTGTAAAGGCAGATACTCTGCGTAATGCACGCCGCTAAAATTTATAAATGATTCAAACGCTCATTTAGCGTTTCAATAATATAAGTATTTACAGAGACTTGTTGCTGCGCAGCCGCATTATTAAGGCGTTCACTCAGCGATTCTGGATAGCGTAATGTAAAGGTCTTAATCTTTTCTGTACGCGCATACGGCTCAATACCCGCAGCTTTACAATCCTCAAGATACTCTCGCAGGGAAAGCTCCCCTTCTTTTTGCAGCCCCTGAATGCTGTCAGAGACAAAATCACAATAACCTGACAAGCCCAGGAATTTGCCACGAAATGCATTCAGTTCTGGCACGTAAGTGATAACAGCAGGTTGCCCGGCAATCTCCATAGAGTTTGGCGTCTTCAGTTTGATCATGGTTTTACCCCTATACTTAGTAACCAGTCACGCACGCTTTCTACAGCGCCTTTATCGGTATCTGGCGACGGATGAGGCCGATGGAAACACGCAACGCTCATATTTAGTATGAACTTACAACGCGAACCTCTTCCTTCCTTAATTTCTCCGCCTAATGCTTTAACCAGTGACTCTATATCAGACCACTTAATCCCTTGAGGAACAGGAGATTTAAATATTTGATCCAATGTATTTTTTTGTTTCTTCCGTAAAGCCTGTACCTGGGTTCTCATGGCATGTCCTTATGACTTCACTTTATGACATCAATAGTATGACATCACAATATGAAGTCAAGTTTCCCTTCCTTACGCCATTGTCCCAATCGTCTTCCTGAATCGCAGCAGTGCGATGGTGAAAAATGCGCCGCCAATTGCCATCAGCGTCAGGAACTGCGGCCAGACGATTTCGAATCCGGCACCACGGTAGAGAATGGCCTGCGCGAGGCTGACAAAGTGTGTCGTCGGCATGGTCAGCATAATGTCCTGCACCATCTGCGGCATACTTTCGCGCGGCGTGGAGCCACCGGAAAGCATTTGCAGCGGCAGCAGCACCAGAATCACCAGCAGCCCCAGTTGCGGCATCGAACGCGCTATCGTCCCCATAAAAATGCCGATTGACGTGGTGGCAAACAGACTCAGCGCCACGCCCAGCATAAACAGCGGGATCGAGCCTTCAATCGGTACGCCCAGCACGCCTTTCACCATCAGTACCAGCGATAATCCCGACACCACCAGCACCACCAGCCCCATCGACCAGACCTTCGCCATCATGATCTCAAACGGCGTTATCGGCATCACCAGTAAGTGTTCCACCGTGCCGTGTTCACGCTCGCGGATCAGTGCCGATCCGGTCAACACAATCGCCAGCATGGTAATGTTGTTGATGATCGCCATCACCCCGCCAAACCACGCGGGATCGAGGTTCGGGTTAAAGCGCATCCGGGTTTCCAGCGATACCAACGGTTCGCTGTTATCACGGTAGCGCGCGACAAAGCTGTTCACTTCACCGTTGATAATATTCTGGATATACCCGTTGCCGGTAAATGCCTGGCTCATGCGCGTGGCATCGACGTTCACCTGAATATCTGGCTGGCGTCCGGCGAGGACATCACGCTGAAAATTAGGCGGAATATTTATCGCGAAGGTATAGCGTCCGGCGTCCAGCCCGGCATCCATCTCATCGGCGGTGATCATCTCCGGTGGCAAAAACCACGGGCGATAGAAGCTGTTAACGATCCTGTTCGATAACTGCGATTGATCCATATCGGCAATGGCGATCGGCGCGAGGTTCAACGATCCTGGCGTAACGGTCGCTGACGAATACACCGACACCGTAAACGAGAAGACAATCAGCGTCAGCATCGCTTTATCACCGAGCAAACTGCGCAACTCTTTGATACCCAGATTAAAAATATTGCGTAAATGGCGCATCATCCCTCCTGTTTTTTCAGCAGCAGGATGCTTAAGCCCATCACCAGCGGGATGGCTATCAGCAACGGGATAAAAAGTTGCCACAAATCAGTCAGATCCAGCGCCTTCGAGAACGTTCCGCGGGCGATAGTCAGAAAATGACTGGTCGGGTAAACCTCGCCGATCCAACGTCCTGGACCTTCCAGCGAAGCTACCGGATCGATCATCCCGGAAAACTGCGTCGCCGGAATCAACGTGATGATCGCAGTGCCAAAAATGGCGGCAATCTGGCTTTTCATAAAAGTAGAGATCAGCAGCCCCATTCCGGTGGCAATGATGATATACAGCAGCGCCGCCAGGGTGAGCGTCAGGAAACTGCCTTTATGCGGTACGCCAAACACAAACACCGACAGGGCGCAGAGCAGGAAAAAGTTCAGCATTCCCAGCCCGATGTACGGTAGCTGTTTGCCAAGTAAAAATTCGCTACGGGTGGTGGGGGTAACGTAAAGGTTGATAATCGACCCTAGCTCTTTTTCCCGCACCACGCTAAGGGCGCTTAGCATTGACGGGATCATCATCAGCAGAAGCGGGATCACCGCCGGAACAATCGCTGGCAGGCTTTTTACGTCCGGGTTATAGCGATAGCGCGTCTCAATGTTCATCAGCCCGCTTTGGCTGGAGGGTGTGGATTGTCGGCTCGCCACATCCTGTAGCCAGCTCTGGTGCATGGCCTGCACGTAACCTTTTACCGTTTCGGCACGACTCGGCATCGCACCGTCGATCCAGACACCGAGTTCCACGGGCGTACCACGCGCGATATCGCGCCCGAAATTGGGTGGGATTTCAATAGCCACGGTGATATCGCCCGCACGCATCCGGCGATCAAGCTCGTCATAACTGGTGAGCGGCGGCTGCTCGATAAAGTAACGGGAACCGGAGAGATTGAGCGTCCACGCCTGGCTACTGACGGTCTGGTCGCGATCAAGCACCGCAAAGCGCAGATTTTCCACATCCATACTGATGCCGTAACCCATTATCAGCATCAGGATCACTGTTCCCATCAGCGCCAGCGTCGAACGGACCGGATCGCGGCGCAATTCCAGTGCTTCGCGGCGGCTGTAGCTAAACAAACGGCGCAGGCTAAATCCTTGACGCGGGGCGTGGCTGGTGTCGTGTATCACGGGCGGCGCTTCGGCTTCGCTGCTCTGCCCTGCCGCTTCCTGCAAATAGGCGATAAATGCCTCTTCCAGACTGGCGGCTCCGCGTTTTTCAACCAGCTCCTGCGGTGTACCGCTGGCAAGCACTTTTCCGGCGTGCATCAGGGAGATGCGGTCGCAACGTTCCGCTTCGTTCATAAAGTGAGTGGAGATGAAGATAGTCACTTTGTCCTGACGCGAGAGATCGACCATCAACTGCCAGAACATATCCCTCGCCACCGGATCGACACCAGAAGTAGGCTCATCGAGGATTAACATCTCCGGGCGATGAATCACCGCCACCGCCAGCGAAAGCCGCTGGCGAATGCCGAGCGGCAATGACTCCGGCAGAACATCTTCAACGTCGTTGAGCTTAAAACGCTCGCTCATTTCAGCCACTCGCGCGGGAATTTCCGCTTCCGGGATATGAAACAGACGAGCATGTAACTCCAGGTTTTGCCGCACGGTGAGTTCGTTATAGAGCGAAAACGCCTGCGACATATAGCCCACCCGGCGACGAGTATCGATATCTTTTGGATCAACCGGTTGCCCGAACAGCCACGCCTCACCTTCGCTGGCGGGCAGCAGTCCGGTGAGCATTTTCATGGTGGTGGATTTACCACAGCCGTTCGAACCAAGAAAACCAAAAATCTCCCCGCGTGGAATGCGGAAATTGACGTGATCAACGGCAACGAAGGAACCAAAACGCATGGTCAGATCGCGCGCTTCGATGGCAATCTCTGCGTTTTCAGGTTGATACGGTGGGATCACTACCGCCTGATGCGCCTGGCGTTGCGCTTGCGGTAACAGATTTATAAATGCTTCTTCCAGCGTGGCGCTTTGCGTTTGCTGCCGCAGCTCTTCGGCGCTGCCAGTTGCCAGCACTTCTCCGGCATTCATCGCTACCAGCCAGTCGAAGCGTTCGGCCTCTTCCATATAGGCGGTGGCGACCAGCACGCTCATATTGCTCTGCCGCTGGCGAATACTGTCGATCAGATCCCAGAACTGGGCGCGGGAGAGCGGGTCAACCCCCGTTGTTGGCTCATCAAGAATCAACAGTTCCGGGTCGTGAATTAACGCACAGCACAGCCCAAGTTTTTGCTTCATCCCGCCGGAGAGTTTCCCTGCCGGACGATCGCGAAACGGTGCTAACCCGGTGCTGGTCAGCAGCTCATTGATTCGCACTTCCCGCTCCGCTTTGTCGTGACCGAACAGGCGAGCGAAAAAATCGACGTTTTCATACACCGACAAGGTGTGGTAGAGATTTTTGCCCAGCCCCTGCGGCATCCAGGCGATGCGCGGGCAAACGTCACGGCGATGCTTCGGGTCGCGCATATCGCCGCCCAGCACCATCACATTGCCCTGCTCAATGACGCGGGCACCGGAAATCAACGACAACAAGCTCGACTTCCCGACGCCATCCGGACCAATCAGCCCGACCATACAGCGGGCCGGAATATCGAGAGTGATATTGTTCAGCGCAACGGTTTTTCCATAATGCTGGCTCACGCCCGCCAGTTGCGCGACAGGCGGGACGGGAACCAGTTCCAGATGCGTCATTGCGGCAACCTCACCGCCAGGTCTTCAGGCCACGGAAGTTCTTCATTCACCCGCACCCACGCTACGCCCGGCAAACCGGTTTTGACATATTCCAGATGCTGCTGGAGTAATTCCGGTGGGATACGCGCTTTGACACGGAACATCAGTTTCAGCCGTTCATCGTTGGTTTCGACGGTTTTTGGCGTGAACTGGGCGACGCTGGCGACAAAACTGATGGTTGCAGGAATACGCAGATCTGGCGCGGCATCGAGGATCAGCCGGGCTTCACCGCCCAGTTTCAGCGTGCCCGCCTGTTCGGTTGGCAGGAAGAAGGTCATATAGACGTCGCTGAGATCGACCATATTCAGTACCCGACCACCTGCCGCCAGCACTTCGCCTGGCTCGGCAACCCGATACTGCACGCGTCCGTCACGCGGGGCTTTCAGTTCGCTGTCATCGATATCTGCGGCAATGCGCCGTTCAGTGGCTTGCGCGGCTTCGACGCGAGTTTGCGCCTGAATGATATTGGTGCGTGCCGCCTCTATAGCGGCTTTAGAAGCAGAAACCTGGGCTTTTGCTGATTCCAGCGCAGCTCGGGCGCTCTCAGCGGCGGCGCGGTCGTCATCCAGCTGTTGCGCAGAAATTGCCCCCCGTTGGGCCAGTGAGCGGGAACGCGTATGACGTTTTGCTACGGAGTCCAGTTCTGCCTGGCGTTGATTAACCAGCGACTGTGCGGCACGAGTTTCGCTTTGGCGTTGCTCCAGCAAAGCCTGCGCGGCGGCAACGGCACTTTGTGCTTCTTTGATTTGCGCGATGGCTTCCATTCGCTGTTCCTGCAACACGCGAGTATCCATCTTCGCCAGCACTTCACCTTCTCGAACAAACTGGCCTTCTTTCACCAGAATGGTGTCGATACGCCCGGCAATTTTGCTGGCGATATCCACTTCCGTCGCTTCAATGCGCCCATTACTGACAGCAAAGCCTTCCGGCACACCTGCCGGGCGCAACAGCCACCACGCCACGATAGCGGCCACCGCCAGTAACCCGACAACCCACCACGCCAGATGGCGCTTACTCTTATCCATAATCGACCCGCCATAATCCCTGTAAGCAAACGACGCGTGTTACAACTGCCGCCGAACGACGTTCAGCGGATTCTTCCATCCGGGATAAGAAGGAAACGGCAAATACGACCAGCGCGCAGAGCATTGAGCGCCAACGTGGAAGGCTTAGTGAAAACGGGTAGTAATGTTGTCATCATCAGCATTCCTGGCCGTAAATGAAACACGCATACTCATAAGTGTGATCTATAAAACTGGCTGACAAAACGGTATCCATCCTGTTGGATAGCGTTTCACGCCTGTTCAGTTGCAGGAACAGAGCATTCCTTATTACGTTTTATCAACAGTCTCAACCAGATAGTAACATTAATATTCATGTTGTCTATGGTTCAGAGCTGTAACATTGTGCGCCTTCTAATCAAAGGCATAAGTCCATTTTTGTTTTTTTCATGCTGGTAAGACTTCCAGGGAGTGGTTATCTCAGGCCCCGCACCAGGGTTAATTTGGCAATTATGCATGCTGAACATTCTTCCAGCATGTTTACTGTCACGGGCGTTAAGACCTAAAACTGTCCCCGTTTCACCTATGCGTTCTCTCCCACCATTTCCGTTATGTGCAACAACTTGATTTATACCTAACATTTGTGAGCATGCTAATAGTGCTTCAAGTTTAGGTCTGTAATCTGTCGAAACAGAAAAATAACGATTAAAGGATCGACAAGAGATAGCCCGGCTAGTTTTAAATTTTTTACCATTAATTATAGTATGATGCTTTTTATTAATAATTGCCGCTAATTCGACCGGATCGAGAGCATTGGTCATTTCATCAATAGAGACTGTTATCGGTCCTATAATGTAACGTTTTCGCTGATCATCAAAAGTTATCCCATGATGATTTGCCATTATTTTGTATTTGGGGTCATAGAAACATACAGGATAATCTTTTATCCCGTCGTAGGTATCCTCATCAAGTGGTTTCATACGCGTGAAGTTCTGCATATAGTTACCATTGCAATTCGTTTCATGATTACCAGCTAATACATGAAAATTTTCATTGATACTCATTATGCGTTTTAACAAATCGATGATAAATTGATCGCCACAGATATTACTAAATCGATCGCCGGTTTGGTCCCCCAGAAACGTACATGGCGTCACTGCGCCTTTATTAATAACTAAATATGGCTGAATACTTTCTAAAACAACATCTCTTCTGTTCAGAATACTGATTATTGTATTAACATTAATGTCTAGTTCCTCATTAATGTTTTCCCTTAATAAAACATTGAGAACTTCATCTTCTATATTAAGCAACTGGCTAAGAAAATTTACTCCTTCAGCCATAATTCCCAAATGTCCCGTTGCGAAAAGCGCGTACAAAACTGCACCGACTGAGCCATCGGTATCACCAAAATAGGTTGGTCTGGTACTTGTGGGATCAACGGGTGAACAATTGGAGAAATAGATTCTGTCAGCGAACTGGGGTTTTATAATTGTTTCGAATTTAATATCAGATACATTATATTGCGATATTTTCCAGTCCCAGATGGGTTTGTACGACTCAGTAACTGCAACATCATTAGCATTATCATTTACTGTCATATTATTAAGTAAATAAACAATGCTGCACCAATTAATATCGGTATCATCAAGAGGGCAACCGTAATTTTTACTATTAATTGTCACAATAAACTGATAACTATTATTCCTACGTAGAATATGGGCACGCATGCCCGATAGCATACTATATTTTTCTGAATGATTCGTTTCTATGGTAAATGAAATTTTGTCATCTTGAAAAGATTGTTGGAAACGTTCTATTTGCCAATCATCAATTTTTTCCACAACTTCACCGAGCATTGTCCTGGCAATACTTGATATATCATCACCTATACCATTTGCAATATACCCAAACAGTTCTTTAGTGAAGTTAGTAACATGCTCTTGCACCATATCATTTGTTGCGATAGTCGTTATACTGTCGTTAGTACCTGCCACAGTTCCAAGTTTCATCTTTTACCTCATATAATTCACCGCAAGGAATACATAGTTATCATTTAATCTTATGACATACACCTCATGTTCGACGGGAAAATAATTATATTTTTCACAAATCATTCAGCCTTAAAGCATAATATGAAATTTCTTATCTCATAGTAGAGAAAGTCCCTAAAGATTGTAGAGGCGTCATCAGTACATGCCTCTACAATCGATTAAGAAAAACTATGAAATACTGGCAGGATTAAAAAGACATACCACAGCACTCATGGGGTTTTAATGTGGTTGAAAACAACTAAGCCCTGGGACACCTTTTTTATCACCACGTTCGTTAGGTGCTATCTTCCAGGAATTTAGCCCCATGATATAATTATCAATTTTTTGATGCTGATCTACCCCTAATCCATAATGGCCATATTTCTGTTTACTTTTTTTGAGCGTCTGTCCACATTTGAAGATATCTTCAGGTTTTGGTCTGAAAGCAGTAGTGTTATTAAAATAATTGTCATATACAGGTGTGGATGCTATAGCATTGCTTCTAATTAGATGGATAAGACGATCATCCATGTGTTGTTTATGTTTTTTATTAAATATATTTGCTAATTCCTCAGGATCAATTGGGTCTTTCATCTGATTAAATGGAACCTGCAAAGCACCTAGACAATAACATTCATTTTCTTCATTTCTTATTATTCCGTGATGACTGGTTAAAACTTTCGTTTCTGAGTCATAATTACAAACATCGAGCGTTTTAATTAAGTTATATGTATCACCGGAAGAGAGTTTATGATTTGCTAGTCGTGCACTATAGTTACCATTAAAATTGATTTCATGATTTCCAGCCAGAACGACGACATTTTTATTTATACGACTATCTTTATTACCCTCCATGTTTCGCATAGAATTTAGCAAAGTAAGGATATATTTATCACCAAAAATAGTACTAAATCTATCGCCTGTATGATCCCCAAGGAAGATACAAGGGGTAATCGCATCGCCTTTTAAAAAAACATGTTGATGCAACTCATTCAAGAACATGTCTCTCTTATCTAATAAAGTGAAGAGTTTTTTCAACTTTTTATTTTCATATGCGAATGAAGCCATGTCTTCGTGTTTTAATAAATCACATAATAAACTCCACCCCTTTTCCCTGATGCCTATATGCCCTGAAACGAGCAATGCATAAAGTACAGCGCCTACTCTTCCATCTGTATCGCCAAAATAAGCCGTGTTGGCATTTTGTGGGTTAATCACACCACACTGTTTATAAAAGTCTATTTTTGAAAAAACAGATTCAACATAGCTATCAAACTTTTCCTTAGTAAACGTCTCTTTAGAGACAGCCCAACGCCAGTCAGGTTTGAAATTACCACTAAGAAGAGTAAAGAAATTTCTCTCTATGATAGAAAACCCATCAACTTTATAAATTATGTCTGATTTATCCCCGGAGAAATTAATAAAATAATAACCGTCCTTACGCTCAATCGTAACGGTAATGGGAGACGATAATTTTATCACATGGTTATTGTCTGGTATAATTGTAAAGATAAACGTGTCAGTAGTATTATCGGCGAAACTATTATATTCTTTAATATCTATAGATGGCTCACTATTGTAAAACCATATTTTTTCTATCTGAGAACTATGTTCAGTTACGTTCCAGCAGCCATGTTGCAGGAAATAGATGATATGCAGGCCAAAATCGTTATCTATTTGCAAATGTTTATCCAGCTTATCAATTTCAACTATCTTTGAACGATGTTTTTTATCAACCTTTCCATGGTGTTGATGACTGTTAACTTTATCTGAATGCTTATCTTGATGGTTTGAAGAGATGTGCTTAAATATATTGTGAAATACTTTCATAAATAACCCGTGATATTTTTGACTTGTTAGTAACAAAATAAATGACACATGTCTGAAAGACATATTTACGATGATACAAAGCAATAATACTTATATGTTCGATGATTTTAAGCACCGATACCATCCGGTCTTTTACCAAATAATGAAAAAGAATCCCTCCCTGGAAGATAATTGTAAAAAACAACAGAATAAGAATTAATCTTAGGATAAATATTTATTTACCATGGCCTTTTGAACGCTGAAAAGTAGCGCTCTGCAAAGTAAATCCCGCTATAGTTATGCTATGCATTTGTCTTTAATGATATCTCGTCATTATATTAACAGGCTGAAATTATCATTAATGCACATTTCAATATTAGCAGGGATACCTGAGGAGTTTAAAGTGAACATATATATCGGGTGGCTTTTCAAATTAATCCCTTTAATTATGGGCTTAATTTGTATCGCGTTAGGTGGCTTTGTACTGGAAAGTTCTGGGCAAAGTGAGTATTTCGTCGCGGGTCATGTGCTCATTTCTCTGGCAGCCATATGCCTGGCATTATTCACTACCGCATTTATTATCATTTCGCAGCTCACGCGCGGCGTTAATACGTTTTACAATACATTGTTCCCCATTATTGGCTATGCGGGGTCAATTATCACCATGATATGGGGTTGGGCACTGTTAGCAGGCAATGATGTGATGGCAGACGAGTTTGTTGCCGGCCATGTTATTTTTGGCGTTGGTATGATTGCCGCCTGTGTATCGACAGTGGCAGCATCATCCGGTCACTTTCTGCTCATTCCTAAAAACGCAGCGGGGAGCAAGAGCGACGGAACACCGGTACAGGCTTATTCTTCATTAATCGGTAATTGCCTCATTGCCGTTCCCGTTTTACTCACCCTGCTCGGTTTCATTTGGTCTATTACGCTGTTACGTAGTGCTGACATAACTCCGCATTATGTCGCCGGTCACGTATTGCTTGGGTTAACCGCAATCTGTGCCTGTCTAATTGGCCTTGTTGCCACAATCGTCCATCAAACACGTAATACGTTCTCATCCAAAGAACACTGGCTGTGGTGTTATTGGGTTATTATTCTCGGCTCAATCACGGTGCTGCAGGGCATATACGTCTTAGTCAGCTCCGATGCAAGCGTCCGACTGGCTCCCGGCATTATTCTCATTTGCCTCGGAATGATCTGTTACAGCATATTCTCAAAAGTCTGGCTACTGGCACTGGTCTGGAGACGTACCTGTTCGTTAGCCAACAGAATACCGATGATTCCCGTCTTCACCTGCCTGTTTTGCCTTTTCCTGGCATCGTTTCTTGCGGAAATGGCGCAGACCGACATAGGGTATTTTATTCCTTCGCGGGTTCTGGTCGGTTTGGGAGCGGTATGCTTTACGTTGTTCTCAATCGTTTCAATATTAGAAGCGGGTTCTGCTAAAAAATAATTGCAACGTACCGGATAAACCAGCGTTGATTATTTGCGTAACGCTGGTTTTTCTTAGGTATCATGAAATAACGCAGCATTAATGCATAGTGGTTAAGTATAAATAAACAGCAAAGTTGCTGATTTTTTCAACCTGTTCATATTTTATAAAGATCTGGCCACTGGGGGAGTTTTAATCACCTTTCCCTCCACCTTATATTAAGCATGGAGGGTTTCAGTTCACAGGCTCATTAGAAAATAATCACAAGATAACCACTATCAAAATTAGCTCATTTTTAATGCGACTCTAATAATTTTCATCTTTAGGAAATAGCTCAGGACGACTTCGCTGCAATCAAATCCTGCGCACAAGCCCACGCACTCGACCACGCCCACTGGAAGTTATAGCCTCCCAGCCAACCAGTGACGTCCATCACTTCACCGATGAAGTACAGCCCAGGCACTTTGCGCGCTTCCATCGTCCGTGAAGAGAGTTCGTTGGTGTCCACGCCGCCGAGCGTCACTTCGGCAGTGCGATAGCCTTCAGTGCCGTTGGGTTGTACGCGCCAGTCGGTCAATGTGCTAATCAGTGCCTGTTGGTCACGCACGTTGAGCTGTTTTAGCGAAACATCCGGGATTTGCCCGAGTTGCTGTAAGCGTTCAACCAACCGCTTCGGTAGATGAACCGCCAGTGTGTTTTTCAGGCTCTGATTCGGATGTGCATTACGCTGCTCATTCAGGAAGGTTTCGAGGTCCACATCCGGTAGTAGATTGATGCTGACAAATTCACCCGGTTGCCAGTAGCTGGAAATTTGCAACACCGCCGGTCCAGATAAGCCGCGGTGGGTGAAGAGTAAGTTCTCACGGAAAACGGTGCCGTTTTCAGCGGTAATCACGGAAGGCACCGCCACGCCCGCCAGCACCTGTAACTCTTCGAGCAACGGTTTATGCAGAGTGAATGGCACCAGGCCCGCGCGGGTCGGCAGCACGTTGAGGCCAAATTGTTCGGCAATCTTATAACCAAACGGCGATGCGCCCAGCCCCGGCATTGACAGCCCACCGGTCGCGATGACCAGCTTTTCGCAACCGACAGTCATGCCGTTCAGTTCAAGCGTGAAGCCTGTTTCATCCTTCGCCACACTCAGCACTTCGCTACGCAATCTGAAGGTCACATTGCCCTTCTCGCACTCATCCACCAGCATGTCGACAATCTGCTGCGCGGAGTCATCGCAGAAGAGTTGCCCTAACGTTTTCTCGTGCCAGGTGATGCCGTGTTTATTGACCAGATCAATGAAATCCCACTGGGTAAAACGCGCGAGTGCAGACTTACAAAAATGCGGATTCTGGCTCAGATAAGCGCCCGGTTCGACATAAAGGTTGGTAAAGTTGCAGCGCCCACCGCCAGACATGAGGATTTTGCGCCCTGGTTTTTTACCATTATCGATCAGCAGAACCCGGCGTCCTGCCTGACCTGCCAGCGCAGAACAGAACATACCTGCCGCACCAGCGCCTATAATAATGGCATCAAACCTTTCCACGTTGCGCTCCTCTAAGAAAAAACGGGCGTGAATTGTAAAGATTCCTCAGTGGTCGCACCAGCATCAATATTACTAAAAGGAAGTATTTGCCTGAATTATATAAGATAATTATTTTTTGAGTGAAATCCATACAGGAGGCAAATCAAAAAAAGTCTATATTTCACTTTGCCCGCGCCGCGAAAGTCACTGATAATGCGCCGCGTTCATGTCCTCAAAATGGCGTAACGTCCTATGCTACATTTGTTTGCTGGCCTGGATTTGCATACCGGGCTGTTATTATTGCTTGCACTGGCTTTTGTGCTGTTCTACGAAGCCATCAATGGTTTCCATGACACAGCCAACGCCGTGGCAACCGTTATCTATACCCGCGCGATGCGTTCTCAGCTCGCCGTGGTTATGGCGGCGGTGTTCAACTTTTTGGGTGTTTTGCTGGGTGGTCTGAGTGTTGCCTATGCCATTGTGCATATGCTGCCGACGGATCTGCTGCTTAATATGGGATCGTCTCATGGCCTTGCCATGGTGTTCTCTATGTTGCTGGCGGCGATTATCTGGAACCTTGGTACCTGGTACTTTGGTTTACCTGCATCCAGCTCTCATACGCTGATTGGCGCGATCATCGGGATTGGTTTAACCAATGCGTTGATGACCGGGACGTCAGTGGTGGATGCACTCAATATCCCGAAAGTATTAAGTATTTTCGGTTCTCTGATCGTTTCCCCTATTGTCGGCCTGGTGTTTGCTGGCGGTCTGATTTTCTTGCTGCGTCGCTACTGGAGCGGCACCAAGAAACGCGCCCGTATCCACCTGACCCCAGCGGAGCGTGAAAAGAAAGACGGCAAGAAAAAGCCGCCGTTCTGGACGCGTATTGCGCTGATCCTTTCCGCTATCGGCGTGGCGTTTTCGCACGGCGCGAACGATGGTCAGAAAGGCATTGGTCTGGTTATGTTGGTATTGATTGGTGTCGCACCAGCAGGCTTCGTGGTGAACATGAATGCCACTGGCTACGAAATCACCCGTACCCGTGATGCCATCAACAACGTCGAAGCTTACTTTGAGCAGCATCCTGCACTGCTGAAACAGGCTACCGGTGCTGATCAGTTAGTACCGGCTCCGGAAGCTGGCGCAACGCAACCCGCGGAGTTCCATTGCCATCCGTCGAATACCATTAACGCGCTCAACCGCCTGAAAGGCATGTTGACTACCGATGTGGAAAGCTACGACAAGCTGTCGCTTGATCAACGTAGCCAGATGCGCCGCATTATGCTGTGCGTTTCTGACACTATCGATAAAGTGGTGAAGATGCCTGGTGTGAGTGCTGACGATCAGCGTCTGTTGAAGAAACTGAAGTCCGACATGCTTAGCACCATCGAGTATGCGCCGGTGTGGATCATCATGGCGGTCGCGCTGGCGTTAGGTATCGGTACGATGATTGGCTGGCGTCGTGTGGCAACGACTATCGGTGAGAAAATCGGTAAGAAAGGCATGACCTACGCTCAGGGGATGTCTGCCCAGATGACGGCGGCAGTGTCTATCGGCCTGGCAAGTTATACCGGGATGCCGGTTTCCACTACTCACGTACTCTCCTCTTCTGTCGCGGGGACGATGGTGGTAGATGGCGGCGGCTTACAGCGTAAAACCGTAACCAGTATTCTGATGGCCTGGGTATTTACCCTTCCGGCTGCGGTACTGCTTTCCGGCGGGCTGTACTGGCTCTCCTTGCAGTTCCTGTAATCGTACGCACCAAAACGAGCGGGTCAGTTTACTGGCCCGCTTTTTTTATGCGTCATTATTGCTGAAGTGCTTAATGCCAAATCATCAATGCAATCAGGCTGACCACCACCAGACCACACAATGCGCTGGTCAGAATAAACTGCCGACGCACCCGCTCACAGCGGCGAATAAACTCATCATCGTGATGATCGCGATAACGTTGGGCATAGATATACCAAACGAGACGCACCTGTTTGTTGGGTTGGCCATGTGAGGTAAAAAAGCCCCCTCCATCAACATATTGATAGAGCAATGGATCGCAGTTACGCAGTACCACTAACAACGCGCGTAGTGATGAGAAATAGCGCGCCATGTTAACAATGCAAACGACACATAAAGCCCAAAATAATGCGACGGTGCTTATCATACCTCCTCCCCGGCGACCTGCCCGCGGAGTTCCACCCCGGGGCTACCGCTCCCGATACGCTGCCAATCAGTTAACACCAGGTCCTGGAGAAACCGCTTTTGTGGTGACCAACATCCGAGCGGCTCTATAGATAGTGTAGGAGATCAGGTTGTTTTTTTTCCAGAAGGTTAACCACTATCAATATATTCATGTCGAAAATTTGTTTATCTAACGAGTAAGCAAGGCGGATTGACGGATCATCCGGGTCGCTATAAGGTAAGGATGGTCTTAACACTGAATCTTTACGGCTGGGTTAGCCCCGCGCACGTAGTTCGCAGGACGCGGGTGACGTAACGGCACAAGAAACGCTAGCTGGCCAGTCATCGACAACTTTATGGAAGGAGTAACACTATGGCTTATAAACACATTCTCATCGCGGTCGACCTCTCCCCGGAAAGCAAAGTTCTGGTAGAGAAAGCAGTCTCTATGGCTCGCCCCTACAATGCGAAAGTTTCTCTGATCCACGTAGATGTAAACTACTCTGACCTATACACCGGGCTTATTGATGTGAATCTGGGTGATATGCAGAAACGCATCTCTGAAGAGACACATCATGCACTGACCGAGCTTTCCACTAATGCAGGCTACCCAATCACTGAAACCCTGAGTGGCAGCGGCGACCTGGGCCAGGTTCTGGTCGATGCAATCAAGAAATACGATATGGATTTGGTGGTTTGTGGTCACCACCAGGACTTCTGGAGCAAACTGATGTCTTCCGCACGTCAGCTGATCAACACCGTTCACGTTGATATGCTGATTGTTCCGCTGCGCGACGAAGAAGAATAATCTTCCCTCTACGACGTGTTCCTGAACGCCCGCATATGCGGGCGTTTTGCTTTTTGGCGCGCCTTGTTACCTTGCAGCGTAAACACCTTATCTGGCCTACGGTCTGCGTACGCAATCAAAATCCCCTGCCAATACAACATTTAACACCATCATATTTTCCATCATTAGTGTGATCAGCTGGTTATTTTCTGTTGTAATAGTGTATTAATCTATTCACCGCATCAATATTAAGAATCTCTGACAGATGTAAACTTTTTCGCGCGTTATCCCTTACGCGTTCATACTTTTCAGGATGGTATTGGAAGGTTAATAAATATGAATACAACAACACCCATGGGGATGCTGCAGCAACCTCGCCCATTTTTCATGATCTTTTTTGTCGAGTTATGGGAGCGATTCGGCTACTACGGCGTGCAGGGCGTACTGGCTGTTTTCTTCGTTAAGCAGCTTGGATTCTCGCAAGAACAGGCTTTTGTCACTTTTGGTGCTTTTGCTGCGCTGGTCTATGGCCTCATTTCCATTGGCGGCTATGTCGGCGACCACCTGCTGGGGACCAAACGCACCATTGTTCTCGGAGCACTTGTGCTGGCGATTGGCTACTTCATGACCGGCATGTCGCTACTTAAGCCTGACCTGATTTTCATCGCCCTGGGGACTATCGCTGTCGGTAACGGCCTGTTTAAAGCTAACCCAGCCAGCTTGCTTTCGAAGTGCTATCCGCCGAAAGATCCGCGGCTTGATGGCGCATTTACCCTGTTCTATATGTCGATCAACATCGGCTCGTTGATAGCGTTATCGCTGGCCCCTGTGATCGCTGATAGATTCGGCTATTCAGTCACCTACAACCTGTGCGGTGCGGGATTAATTATCGCGCTATTGGTTTACATCGCCTGTCGCGGAATGGTGAAAGACATTGGTTCTGAACCCGACTTCCGGCCGATGAGCTTCAGCAAACTGTTGTACGTGTTACTTGGCAGCGTGGTGATGATCTTCGTCTGTGCATGGCTGATGCACAACGTAGAAGTCGCCAATCTGGTGCTGATTGTTCTCTCCATCGTCGTCACCATCATTTTCTTTCGTCAGGCATTCAAGCTGGATAAAACCGGGCGCAATAAAATGTTTGTCGCCTTTGTCCTGATGCTCGAAGCGGTGGTGTTTTACATTCTCTACGCCCAGATGCCAACGTCGCTGAACTTCTTTGCCATCAACAACGTGCATCATGAAATTCTCGGCTTTTCCATCAACCCGGTCAGCTTCCAGGCGCTTAACCCGTTCTGGGTGGTACTCGCCAGCCCAATACTGGCAGGTATCTACACGCATTTGGGTAACAAAGGCAAAGACCTCTCGATGCCGATGAAATTTACTCTCGGTATGTTTATGTGCTCGCTGGGCTTTTTGACGGCTGCAGCTGCGGGAATGTGGTTTGCTGATGCACAAGGACTGACATCGCCGTGGTTTATCGTGCTGGTTTACTTGTTCCAGAGCCTGGGTGAACTGTTTATTAGCGCCCTTGGCCTGGCGATGATTGCTGCCCTGGTGCCGCAGCATTTGATGGGCTTTATTCTCGGGATGTGGTTCCTGACGCAGGCTGCCGCGTTCTTGCTGGGCGGCTATGTGGCAACATTTACCGCAGTACCAGACAACATTACCGATCCGCTTGAGACGTTGCCCGTCTATACCAACGTGTTTGGTAAGATTGGCCTGGTTACGCTGGGCGTTGCGGTGGTGATGCTGCTGATGGTGCCGTGGCTGAAACGCATGATTGCGACACCCGAAAGCCATTAATTATTCTTGCAGAAAGCAGGGTAGCGATAACGCTACCCTGCTTTACTTTTACACCGGCGTTCCGGCATAAATATCAAAGCGATGCCCTTTAGTGACTACCGCGTTTGGCGTGGCGACATTCGCCAGCGGCGGCGCATAGTCCGGACGCTTCACCACCACGCGTTTGGTTGCCAGCAACCGCGCAGGCTCCAACAATCCATCGGCATCAAGATCCGGCCCCACCAGCGACTGAAACACGCGCATCTCTTTTTTCACCAGCGCGCTTTTCTGCTTATGCGGGAACATTGGGTCAAGATAGACCACCTGCGGACGCGGGGTGATATCGCTCAGCGCCGTCAGACTGGAGGCGTGAATCAACTGCAAACGTTCCTGTAACCAGCCGCCGATTTCCGCATCCGCATAACCACGCGCCAGACCATCGTCGAGCAACGCGGCAACCACCGGATTGCGCTCCAGCATCCGCACGCGGCAGCCGACCGAAGCCAGCACAAAGGCATCGCGCCCTAATCCTGCGGTGGCGTCCACCACATCCGGCAAATAATCGCCTTTAATGCCCACTGCTTTTGCCACCGCTTCACCACGTCCGCCGCCGAATTTGCGTCGGTGCGCCATCGCTCCGCCAACAAAATCAACAAAGATGCCGCCAAGTTTCGGCTCATCACGCTTGCGCAGTTCCAGGTGCTCCGGCGTTAACACCAGCGCCATCAGGTTGTCTTCATCGTGCTCCAGCCCCCAGCGAGCCGCCAGAACAGATAAGGCGCCGTCTCCGGCGCCTGTTTCATCAATTAAGCAGATTTTCACTGAATGATCAGCCCTTAATGCCGTAATGCTCCAGCATCGCATCCAGCTGTGGTTCACGACCACGGAAGCGTTTGAACAGCTCCATCGGCTCTTCTGAACCGCCACGGCTCAGAATGTTGTCGAGGAACGACTGCCCAGTTTCACGGTTGAAAATGCCCTCTTCCTCAAAACGCGAGAAGGCATCTGCTGCCAGTACATCGGCCCACAGGTAGCTGTAGTAACCTGCCGCATAACCACCGGCAAAAATGTGGCTGAAAGCATGCGGGAAACGGCCCCATGACGGAGACGGTACCACGGCAACCAGTTTCTTGATTTCTGCCAGAGTTTCGAGGATTTTCGCTCCCTGATCCGGGCGGAACTCGGCATGGAGGCGGAAATCGAACAGACCGAACTCCAGCTGGCGCAGAATAAACAGCGCCGCCTGGTAGTTCTTCGCCGCCAGCATTTTATCCAGCAACTCTTTCGGCAGCGGTTCGCCGGTTTCATAGTGACCGGAGATAAACGCCAGCGCCTCCGGCTCCCAGCACCAGTTTTCCATAAACTGGCTCGGCAGTTCGACCGCATCCCACGGCACCCCGCTGATACCAGACACTCCAGCGGTTTCAATGCGGGTCAGCATATGATGCAGGCCGTGACCGAACTCGTGGAACAGGGTGATCACTTCGTCATGGGTAAACAGCGCCGGTTTACCATTTACCGGGCGGTTGAAGTTGCAGGTCAAATACGCGACCGGTTTTTGCAGCGAACCGTCTGCTTTACGCATCTGGCCTACGCAGTCATCCATCCACGCCCCGCCGCGCTTGTTTTCACAGGCGTACAGGTCGAGGTAGAAACTGCCGCGCAGTTCGTTGTTTTCGTCATACAGTTCGAAGAAACGGACATCCGGATGCCAGACATCAACATCTTTACGCTCTTTAGCGGTGATGCCGTAAATACGTTTCACCACTTCAAACAGGCCGTTAACCGCTTTGTTTTCCGGGAAGTACGGACGCAGTTGTTCGTCACTGATGCTGTAGAGGTGCTGTTTCTGTTTTTCGCTGTAGTATGCGATATCCCACGGCTGCAACTCATCCACGCCAAATTCGGCTTTAGCGAAGGCACGCAGTTGCGCCAGCTCTTTTTCGCCTTGTGGACGCGCGCGTTTTGCCAGATCGGTTAAGAAATCCAGCACCTGCTGTGGGTTTTCTGCCATTTTAGTAGCAAGGGATTTAAAGGCATAGTTTTCAAAGCCCAGCAGTTGCGCCAGTTCGTGACGCAGCGCGAGGATCTCTTCCATCACCTTGCTGTTGTCCCACTTACCGGCGTTCGGGCCTTGATCGGAAGCGCGGGTGCTGTAAGCGCGATACATCTCTTCACGCATAGCCTGGTTGTCGCAGTAGGTCATTACCGGCAGGTAGCTTGGGATATCCAGCGTCAGCAGGTAGCCTTCAAGTTCTTTCGCTTCAGCCTGGGCTTTTGCCGCAGCCAGCGCGCTTTCTGGCATCCCCGCCAGCTCCGCTTCGTCGGTAACGAGTTTGGTCCAGCCCATCGTCGCATCGAGGACGTTGTTGCTGTACTGGTTGCCCAGTTCAGAAAGACGGGTAGCAATTTCGCCGTAACGCTGCTGTTTCTCTTTCGGCAGACCGATGCCAGAGAGTTCGAAGTCGCGCAGTGCGTTATCAACCGCTTTTTTCTGCGCCGTGTTCAGCGTGGCGTAATGATCGCCATCGCGCAGGTCGCGATATGCCTTATACAGCCCTTCATGTTGCCCTACCCAGGTGCTGTATTCTGACAGCAGCGGCAGGGTTTGTTCGTACGCTTCACGCAGTTCCGGGCTATTTTTCACCGAGTTCAGGTGGCTGACCGGAGAGAAGATACGCCCCAGCACATCGTCCACTTCCGCCAACGGCTGGCAGAGATTTTCCCAGGTGTACGGTGCCCCTTGCGCTACTACGCGCTCCACATTTTCGCGGCAGTCGTTCAGCGCCTTAGTCACGGCAGGAACGACATGTTCCGGGAGAATTTTAGAAAACGGAGGCAATTCAAAGGGAGTCAGTAACGGATTCGTCATTAGCGCAGTCCTGGTTAAAGAGGTTAAGGAAGCGCTCAACAGGCGCTTTACATAATGTGTGTAGCATGGGGTTAAGTGTAGTGAATTTCAATGAGAAACGTTACGCTTTCGCGGCGGCGGCCTCTTTTCGGTATACTGTTCTGATAGGCTTTTGTGCGCCCCGAATACGGGCCGATTTTTACTTACCGGAACACCTTTACCCATGCTCAGTTATCGCCATAGCTTTCACGCTGGCAACCACGCCGACGTCCTTAAACATACCGTTCAGAGCCTGATCATTGAGTCGCTGAAAGAGAAAGATAAACCGTTTCTTTATCTCGATACCCACGCAGGGGCCGGGCGTTATCAGTTAGGCAGCGAACATGCCGAGCGTACCGGCGAATATCTCGAAGGTATCGCCCGTATCTGGCAGCAGGACGATTTGCCTGCGGAGCTGGAGCCGTACATCAATGTGGTAAAACACTTCAACCGTAGCGGTCAGTTGCGTTATTACCCCGGTTCGCCGTTGATTGCTCGTCAGTTACTGCGTGAACAGGACAGCCTGCAACTGACCGAACTGCACCCGAGCGATTACCCGTTGCTGCGTTCTGAATTTCAGAAAGACAACCGTGCGCGCGTGGAAAAAGCCGACGGTTTCCAGCAGCTTAAGGCCAAACTGCCGCCGGTTTCCCGCCGTGGTTTAATCCTTATCGACCCGCCGTATGAAATGAAAACGGATTATCAGGCGGTGGTCAGCGGCATCAACGAGGGGTATAAACGTTTTGCCACGGGCGTTTATGCACTGTGGTATCCAGTGGTGCTGCGTCAGCAAATTAAGCGCATGATCCACGACCTGGAAGCGACCGGCATTCGCAAAATTCTGCAAATTGAACTGGCGGTGCTGCCAGACAGCGATCGCCGTGGCATGACCGCTTCCGGCATGATTGTGATTAACCCACCGTGGAAGCTGGAACAGCAGATGAATAACGTGCTGCCGTGGCTGCACAGCAAACTGGTTCCGGCAGGCACTGGTCACGCTACCGTCAGCTGGATCGTGCCGGAGTAATTGCAGCCATCGCTGGCACCTATTACGTCTCGCGCTACAATCGCGGTAATCAACGATAAGGACAATATGTCATGACTAAACACTATGATTACATCGCCATCGGCGGCGGCAGCGGCGGTATCGCCTCCATCAACCGCGCGGCTATGTACGGTCAGAAATGCGCGCTGATTGAAGCCAAAGAACTGGGCGGCACCTGCGTGAACGTCGGCTGCGTACCGAAGAAAGTAATGTGGCACGCGGCGCAAATCCGTGAAGCGATCCACATGTACGGTCCGGATTATGGTTTCGATACCACTATCAATAAATTCAACTGGGAAACGTTGATCGCCAGCCGTACCGCCTATATCGACCGTATTCATACCTCCTATGAAAACGTGCTCGGTAAAAATAACGTTGATGTAATCAAAGGCTTTGCCCGCTTCGTTGATGCCAAAACGCTGGAAGTTAACGGTGAAACCATCACGGCCGATCATGTCCTGATCGCCACCGGCGGTCGTCCGAGCCACCCGGATATTCCAGGCGTGGAATACGGTATTGATTCCGATGGTTTCTTTGCCCTTCCTGCTTTGCCAGAGCGCGTAGCGGTTGTTGGCGCGGGTTACATCGCCGTGGAACTGGCGGGCGTGATTAACGGCCTCGGCGCGAAAACGCATCTGTTTGTTCGTAAACATGCGCCGCTGCGCAGCTTCGACCCGATGATCTCTGAAACTCTGGTCGAAGTGATGAACGCCGAAGGTCCGCAGTTGCACACCAACGCCATCCCGAAAGCGGTAGTGAAAAATGCCGATGGCAGCCTGACGCTGGAGCTGGAAGATGGTCGCAGTGAAACGGTGGATTGCCTGATTTGGGCGATTGGTCGCGAGCCTGCCAATGACAACATCAACCTGGAAGCCGCTGGTGTAAAAACCAACGAAAAAGGCTATATCGTCGTCGATAAATATCAAAATACCAACGTTGAAGGTATTTACGCGGTGGGCGATAACACGGGTGCAGTGGAACTGACACCGGTGGCAGTTGCAGCGGGTCGCCGTCTCTCTGAACGCCTGTTTAATAACAAGCCGGATGAGCATCTGGATTACAGCAACATTCCGACCGTGGTCTTCAGCCATCCGCCGATTGGGACTGTTGGTTTAACGGAACCGCAGGCACGCGAGCAGTACGGCGACGATCAGGTGAAAGTGTATAAATCCTCTTTCACCGCGATGTATACCGCCGTCACCACTCACCGCCAGCCGTGCCGCATGAAACTGGTATGCGTTGGACCGGAAGAGAAGATTGTCGGAATTCACGGCATTGGTTTTGGTATGGACGAAATGTTGCAGGGCTTCGCGGTGGCACTGAAGATGGGCGCAACCAAAAAAGACTTCGATAATACCGTCGCCATTCACCCGACGGCGGCAGAAGAGTTCGTGACCATGCGTTAAATGTTAAAGGGCTAAGAGTAGTGTGCTCTTAGCCCTTAGCTACGTTTCCGCTATCAGTTCAGAAGCTGAAGCAGAAAGCGGATCAGTTCCAGCAGCGCAATTAACGCCCCAAGAACGATGATTGCTTTATCAATCACCCGTGTTCTCCATACGATGGAGTGAGAATGCATCCGCTTACTCATCCATTGCCTGTCACGGCGCATGCCCTATTGTTAGATAATGGCATTCTCACTCCGGCCAGAGCATCAGTTAACGGCACCACCCGTACCACTGATCAGGACTTTGAAAGCGTTTATGCGCATTGCCAGAGTGAAAATGCCTCAGAGCTAACTGGATAATCATACAGTATATTCAGGTTATAAAACCAGCATGTCCTTGCAATAGTTTCAGTATGGTATTAGCATTGATGCGTTAGATGATGGCATTCTCACTCCAGCCAGAGCCACCAACTCAGGGCTGGAAAGTAAAAAAACCGACGCAAAGTCGGTTTTTTTACATCCGGATTCGGACAAGGCTTAATATGACGATGACCCAGTGAAAGTATATAAATCGTCACTGCGATATATACCGAAGTGCCCCCTCCGCCAGCTGAAGAAATCGCTAATTCTTGCAATGTTAGCCACTGGCTAATAGTATTGAACCGTTAGATAAGAGCTCTCTCACCCCAGCCAGAGCCACCAACTCAGGGCTGGAAAGTAAAAAACCGACACAAAGTCGGTTTTTTTACGTCCTGATTCAGGTCTTTTCCAATAAATACCCAACTCTTAACTCACATCTATTACCTTCCTCTGCACATACGCATTCGTTAAACCATATATGTTTTTGACTTATCCGCTTCGAAGAGAGACACTAAGTGCAACAATCAGGAGCGCAATATGTCATTTCTGTTACCCATCCAACTCTTCAAAATTCTTGCCGATGAAACCCGTTTGGGCATCGTTTTACTGCTCAGCGAGCTGGGAGAGTTATGCGTCTGCGATCTGTGCACTGCCCTCGATCAGTCGCAGCCCAAGATCTCCCGCCATCTGGCATTACTGCGTGAAAGTGGGCTATTGCTGGACCGCAAGCAAGGAAAGTGGGTTCATTACCGTTTATCGCCGCATATTCCAGCATGGGCGGCGAAAATTATTGAGCAGGCCTGGCGATGCGAACAGGAAAAGGTTCAGGTGATTGTCCGTAACCTCGCCAGACAAAATTGTTCCGCAGACAGTAAGAATATTTGTAGTTAAAAAATTTATCTAAACACATATGAATATTCGAATGTGTTTTATCAAGGAGGCATGATGTTACTGGCGGGCGCTATCTTTGTCCTGACCATCGTATTGGTTATCTGGCAGCCGAAAGGTTTAGGCATCGGCTGGAGTGCGACACTGGGCGCCGTACTGGCGTTAGTTACTGGCGTGGTCCATCCGGGCGATATTCCGGTGGTGTGGAATATCGTCTGGAACGCGACGGCGGCGTTTATAGCCGTCATTATCATCAGCTTGCTGCTGGATGAGTCCGGCTTTTTTGAATGGGCGGCGCTGCACGTCTCACGCTGGGGCAATGGGCGCGGTCGCTTGCTGTTTACCTGGATTGTCCTGCTCGGTGCTGCCGTTGCAGCTCTGTTTGCCAATGATGGCGCGGCGCTTATTTTGACACCGATTGTCATCGCCATGCTGCTGGCTTTAGGGTTCAACAAAGGCACTACGCTGGCGTTTGTTATGGCGGCCGGATTCATTGCCGATACCGCCAGCCTGCCGCTTATTGTCTCCAATCTGGTGAATATCGTTTCGGCAGATTTCTTTGACCTCGGCTTTCGCGAATACGCCTCGGTGATGGTGCCGGTGGATATCGCTGCAATACTGGCTACCCTGGTGATGTTGCATCTCTATTTCCGCAAAGATATTCCGCAGAACTACGACATGGCGCTGCTAAAATCTCCCGCAGAAGCGGTTAAAGATCCTGCCACCTTCAAAACTGGCGGGGTTGTTTTACTGCTTCTGCTGGTGGGATTTTTCGTCCTGGAACCGCTCGGCATTCCGGTAAGCGCCATTGCGGCAGTGGGCGCGCTGATATTATTTGTCGTCGCTAAACGCGGTCATGCGATTAATACGGGTAAGGTGCTGCGCGGTGCGCCCTGGCAGATTGTCATCTTCTCGCTCGGCATGTATCTGGTGGTTTATGGCCTGCGCAATGCCGGATTAACGGAATATCTTTCTGGCGTACTCAACGTGCTGGCGGATAACGGCCTGTGGGCGGCGACGCTCGGCACCGGATTCCTCACCGCCTTCCTCTCTTCTATTATGAACAATATGCCGACGGTACTGGTTGGCGCGTTGTCCATTGATGGCAGCACGGCGTCTGGTGTCATCAAAGAGGCGATGGTTTATGCCAACGTGATTGGCTGCGATTTGGGGCCGAAAATTACACCGATTGGTAGCCTGGCAACGCTGCTCTGGCTGCACGTACTTTCGCAGAAGAATATGACTATCAGCTGGGGATATTACTTCCGTACAGGGATTATCATGACCCTGCCGGTGCTTTTTGTGACGCTGGCTGTGCTGGCGCTACGTCTCTCTTTCACTTTGTAATGAGATATTGATATGAGCAACATTACCATTTATCACAACCCGGCCTGCGGTACGTCGCGTAATACGCTGGAGATGATCCGCAACAGCGGTACAGAACCGACCATTATCTATTATCTGGAAACACCGCCAACGCGCGATGAGCTGGTCAAACTCATTGCCGATATGGGGATTTCCGTACGCGCGCTGCTGCGTAAAAACGTCGAGCCGTATGAGGAACTAGGCCTTGCAGAAGATAAATTTACTGACGATCGGTTAATCGACTTTATGCTTCAGCACCCGATTCTGATTAATCGCCCGATTGTGGTGACGCCGCTGGGAACTCGCCTGTGCCGCCCTTCAGAAGTGGTGCTGGAAATTCTGCCAGATGCGCAACAACGCGCGTTCACCAAGGAAGATGGCGAGAAAGTGGTTGATGAGGCGGGTAAGCGCCTGAAATAGCTAAAGGGGGATATGCCCCCTTATTTGTTCTTCGTGGCCCCTTCGCCATGTGTTTTGCTATTTACGCAGCACTCCTCGCGTAAGAATTCAATTATCGCTTCCAGCATTGCATATTGCGAAACACACATCAGCGTCCGACTCTCACGGTTTTGTTTGACCAGTCCTACCGATACCAGTGCTGAGATATGGTGGCTGAGTGTGGAGCCAGGTATCCCAAGCTGCTTTTGCAACTCACCGACCGGCAAACCTAGTTCCCCCGCTTTGACCAGGTGTTTGAATATGAACAAACGGGTCGGGTGACCTAGCTCTTTCAGCGCTTTAGCAACTTCTTCCAACTGCATATGACACCCCCTTTGTCTGGTTGATATTTCGATAATACCAGAAATATCTTGATCTGAATTTTATTTCGATTATTCTGGAAATATAGATTTATTCAATGAGGTTACGTATGAGTAGTTGGCTTGCGATGCTGCAAGATGCCGCAGAAATGTTTGTGTTTCTCGCCGTCGAGCTTTCTTTGCTGTTTATAGTGATTAGTGCCGGTGTGAGCCTGATAAGACAAAAGGTGCCAGACCATAAAATCCAGCAGATAATGGGGGCCAGAAAAGGGAGAGGTTATCTCCTGGCTGCTCTGTTGGGAGCCGTTACCCCGTTCTGTAGTTGCTCGACAATCCCCATGTTACGTGGATTGTTATCAGCGAAAGCCGGGTTTGGTCCGACCCTCACTTTTTTATTTGTTTCCCCATTACTTAATCCCATTATCGTCGGGTTAATGTGGGTGACCTTTGGCTGGAAAGTTACCTTGTTGTACGCGATTATCGCCGCCGGCGTCTCCGTACTTGCCAGTATTATCCTGGATTCCCTGGGATTTGAACGTCATATCATTGCCAGTAAAAGCTCATCAGCAAATTGTTGTGCTCAAGCCAAAACTTCGCCGGGGACGACATATACGCCAATAAAAGTGAGTTGCTGTAGTCCAGCGGCTAAAGCCATTGAGAAACCTGTAGTAAACTGTTGCAGTACCAAAGCTGTGGTAAGTATTAATCCCATAAAACTAGCCACCAAAGATGCGTTGCAACAGTTTAAAGATGTACTGCCATATCTTTTGTTAGGGGTATTAATAGGCTCTTTTATTTATGGCTTTATTCCCTCAGAGTGGATTGCCGCTCATGCAGGGGCAGATAATCCCTTCGCCATCCCATTGAGCGCCGTTGTCGGTATTCCGCTATATATCCGGGCAGAGGCGGTTATCCCTCTGGCATCTGTTCTGATGACAAAAGGAATGGGTCTGGGAGCATTAATGGCATTAATCATCGGCAGTGCCGGCGCAAGCCTGACGGAAGTGATATTACTTAAATCAATGTTCAGAATACCGATGATAGTTGCATTCCTGACGGTTATCTTAGGTATGGCTATCTTGATGGGCTACTTGACTCAAATGCTATTTTAAATAGATGCCAGCAGTAAACTATAAGGAGCATTGTGAGTGCCTTATCCTTCTGAGTAGAAAATCATAGATAGGATAATCCTTAAAAATCACAAATAACTTAACTAATGCTTTGAGAATGATGACGGATCCGTCAGTAAGTCATCAATCGACAATCACCACGCAATCATGCTTCTCTGACATTGTATCGGAGAAGCAATGCCTCTTTGTCTCAGTGCTATCCCCCCTTTTAAAGGGCAGATTTCAGTCGCCAATACAACACATTTTTAAATACACTTTAACCTGGTTCATTATTACACATCTAAAACATCACGAAAATATCACTTCACACACTATCGGAGAACATCATAACTTTTTAAAATGAGCGCTTTTTGATAGTTGTTAACGTTTTCCTTTACGATACTATCACTGCCCTTTTTTATACACAAATATTATCGGGTGGAAATGAAAGGGAAGTTAAAGGTAATTATATCAGGAAGATATGACGCATTGTGTTTATTTCCGCGTAGAAAAAATCCATTCCTGCTCTAATTCTTCGATTTACAAAAATTTAGCGAAATAGATGAACAATAAGGAATGTTATGTCAATTGACTTTACCCCAGGTATGATAAATACATATCACGGCGATATTTATAACCGCACAACAGATACCGACAATGTTAAAACACCAGACACACCGATGTGGCCTTGTGATAATCAGGAAGAACAGCAACCCATTAATTTTTCATTGTCTGAAGAAGGATATAACGCTGAACAATTTGATTTAGCGCAACAACAACTCCAACAAATTAATGCGTGCCACACGAACACCACATATACAAATGCAGACTACTCAAAAGTTGTGGCTCAACTTGTAAAACTTATTAATAACATTGAAACGATAAGTTCGACACCACTTACGCAACAGACACAATCAATACTTAATCAGATTAATAACATTAGATACGAAAAGAATAAAAACTCTGAATCTAAAATCATTGTTGTCTTTAATCCTAAGCCCAATAAGCCAATCATAACTAAAATTCTCGTAGAAGAGGGAATACCAGTAAGATTCAGTGTCCAAACCGTTTCTTCCGAAAATAAAAATTTTTCTGGGCAACGAACTGATTTACCAACTGATATAAAAGATATTCAAAGCTTGTACCAAAAAATGACAAGGTTGTATATTGAGCACAGTGAAAATGAAAACAGGATGAAAGTCTTTGCTGGAACCAACTTTATTGATTTCAATATGACAGGACAGGACCTGTCCGGGTTCGTTCTAACCTTGTCAAGGTTTTATTTCGAAGATCTACTTAATGTAAACTTCACTGACGCAAATTTATTTGATACTATTTTTTCACATAAGGAAAACCCCATCACAAATTTACATAAAGATGAACAATATGTTGACAAACAAATCAATGGTTTATTTTCAACATTATTAACCATTAATGACAACTCTTTAAGAGCAAAAGCGGAAATTGCTTCGACAATAATAGAATTATTAGAGACCAGGGTAAACAATCTTTCATACAACGACATAATAAAATATCAGAAAGAATTCCAAAAAGAATGTTACAAGCAAGTTAAAAATTTTACAACACCCTCTCGATACAATAGAATTAAAAAATGGGCACAAATGTCTGAATATCAATTCGAAATATTTCAACACGATACGTTTCATCCTAAAAAAATGTCATACGCACCTTATTTAAAGAGATCGCTACCTGATGAAAAAACTATAAATTATGGGGTGGAAATAGAAACACCAACTGGCAAAAGAATTCGCTTATCAAATCATTACCAGAATATAATCCCATAATATTGAACATTAGCACTTTATAATCATTGAATAAAAATAGATTTTATGCACCTTTAAAAAAAGGCTATTTTATGGGGCGATGGATACTCATGTCACGCCCCAAAATTAACAGAATTAAACTAAACAGAAGGGATATAAACATCAGACAGGTTTACGTTACTATCAGGCATATCGCCTCAGAATCAGATGAAAACTATAAAGAAATATCTATTATGGTTTTAATATTTGTTGATAAGGATAGTAACATGAACATGACAAAAGGTGCACTCATCCTCAGCCTTTCATTTTTGCTTGCCGCATGTAGTTCAATTCCGCAAAATATCAAAGGCAATAACCAACCTGATATTCAAAAAAGTTTTGTTGCTGTTCATAACCAGCCGGGGTTATATGTTGGCCAACAAGCGCGCTTTGGTGGGAAGGTTATCAACGTTATCAATGGCAAAACGGATACGTTGTTAGAAATCGCTGTATTACCGTTGGATAGCTATGCGAAGCCTGATATTGAAGCCAACTATCAGGGCCGACTGCTCGCCAGACAAAGCGGCTTCCTTGATCCAGTGAACTATCGTAATCACTTTGTTACCATCCTCGGTACCATTCAGGGTGAACAACCTGGCTTTATCAATAAAGTCCCGTATAACTTCCTCGAAGTGAATATGCAGGGCATCCAGGTGTGGCATTTGAGAGAAGTGGTTAATACCACCTATAACCTGTGGGATTACGGCTATGGTGCATTCTGGCCGGAACCGGGCTGGGGTGCGCCTTACTACACCAACGCGGTGAGTCAGGTAACACCTGAGCTGGTCAAATAACACCACCGAAAGATGCAGATGCTTTCTCAGCATCTGCATCATGCATTACATCAAATTAATACACAGCCAGCTAATTATTATTATAAGCCCTGTCCTGTTAATTACCTTTGGCAAACTGATTATAAAGTTAATGTCCGCACCAGGAGTCGGTTATGTTTCTTATAATTACCAGGGATACGATGTTCTTCACTGCGATGAAAAACATTCTGAGTAAAGGTAATGTCGTTCATATACAGAACGAAGAAGAGATCGACGTAATGTTGCATCAGCATGCCTTCGTCATTATTGATACATTAATGAATAATGTATTTCATTCTAATTTGCTCACTCAAATTGAACGATTAAAACCTGTCCATGTGATTATTTTCTCTCCCTTTAATATTAAACGCTGCCTGGGGAAAGTACCGGTGACCTTTGTTCCGCGAACTATCACCATCATCGACTTTGTCGCACTCATCAATGGCAGTTACTGCTCTGTGCCTGAAGCGGATGTGTCCCTTTCGCGCAAGCAGCATCAGGTTCTGAGCTGCATTGCGAATCAAATGACAACGGAAGATATTCTGGAGAAACTGAAAATATCGCTAAAAACGTTCTACTGCCATAAACACAATATCATGATGATCCTCAATCTTAAGCGGATCAATGAGTTGGTACGCCATCAGCATATTGATTATCTGGTGTGATCGATTGATTAATATAAAGAGGCCCAGCAATAAATAGCCAGACCTCCCTTTAATTATACGTTATGCAGTAACGCCTTCCGGTATCAGCGAAGCAATTTGCTTACGCCATTGCGCTTGCTCCTGTTCGCCTTCTGTACGTTGACCATAAAGTTGCGCTATCTGCGTACCATCATGGGCAAACAATTCCAGACTGGTCACATAACCGTCACTAGCAGGTTTACGGGTTACCCAGGTTTCAGCAATGCTCTCTTCTAATAGATGAAGAGTAAACGTCGGGTTAAAAATATTCAGCCAACCTTTCATTGGCACCACTTTTTCTACCACACCGGTGAAAATCTGTACGCAGCCACGGTTGCCAACAAACACCATGATTTCATTGCCATCCTGCTGTGCAGATTCAAGAATTTGCGCCAACGCACTGTTGGATACTTTGCAGGCCAAATCGTCTGCCACCAGATTGAACGCCTGTTGGCGCGTCAGGTTGTGGCGCTTGAGCAACGTAAAAAACTGATGAACGTCGGTCATCGCCCGCCACTCTTGCTCGACCACACTGGCATCGGCTCGCGTTTGAACAACTGGCGCATCAACGGCTTTTAACTCAAGCGGCGTATTCTCATCGGTGATAAACCGTGCCAGAAGCTCACTCCATGCCGCCATATCGGTATTGTCGGTGGCATAAACTTTTAGTAATGCATCGCCCTGATGATCAAAGAACTGAATACTCTGGCGTTCGCCACGAGCCGTGTTTTCTTTGATGTGGAAAACACTGGCCCATTGATTGAGAAACAGACGTAAATCCAGCGCGCGCGGATTGAGGATCAATCCGGCATGTCCGTTCAAATGCTGGTTTGTGAACGCACCAACTTGCTCATGGACTGCATATTCATTACGGCAAATACATTTGGTTTCGCCAACACTTTCGAGCGCCGCCAGAATTTCACGGATATCGCCGCGCATCCGCCACGCGTCGTGCGTGACGCGCGCAAATGCCAGTTCTGCTTCGCTGATATTCATTAAACCTGCGATGTCACGCGCGTACTTTCCGGGATTTTGTTCTTTTAACTCAAGCCAGCGTGTGTAGTGGTTCATTGTCTCTCTTCCTTCCAGATAAATGCCCCGAAATATCGGGGCAGATGATTACCATTGATAACTCACGAAAATTTTTCCGTTACGACCATCCTGTGGGATGCCTTGCGGCGACCAGTACTCTTTATCGAAGGCGTTGCCCAATACCAGAGTAGTGGTCATGCCTTTGAGCGCCTGTTGTCCTTGATAACTGACGTAGAAATCATTCACACCATAGCCAGGTTGTTTGCTGTAACTGCTGCTGATATGTGTTGAGCGATCGGCAAACGTACCAACCCACCCAACAGAGAAGCCACTGTGAGCGATCGGAATATTCAGGGTACTGGTAACGGTATCCGGGTTAATGCTGGAGATATATTCCCCAGTATCGGTGTCTTTGCCGCGGGTACGGTTATAGGCCACATCAAGGCTAAACAGATCAGTGGTATATTTCGTCATTACATCCCAGCCCCAGATTTTGGCGTTCGGGACGTTATACGACATAGTTGTCGCCGCCGCGAAATCGACGGTCGTGGAGATGTAATCCTTCGCTTTGGTATCAAAGTAGCTGGCTTTAAATTCCAGAGCATCATTGGACAACATCAGGTCATCAAAACGCAGCCCAAAACCGTACTCCTGAGTTTCGTTAGTTTCCGGACGTAAGTTCGGGTTTGGCACCCAATAGTTGGTATAGAAGCGACCAATCGAGAAGTGCTTAGAATCGTTATACATTTCGCCCATCGTCGGGGCGCGGAATGCCTGGGCATATGAGCCAAATAACATCAGCCAGTTGGTCGGGTTGATAGTCATCCCCGCACGAGATGACCATTTGTCAGCATCAACATCTTTGTAGCCGTCGCTGCTACCGCGATAACTGTCATAGCGGGTTCCGCCAAGCAGAGTAATCGGCAGATCGCGTAAGGTGATCTCATCCTGTAGCCAGCCGGAGCTAAAATCGATTTTTGCTTGCGGGAAGCCCGTCGTCGCGCCGCCCGGATGTTGTTCCTGACGATAATACTCACCGCCATATGTCAGTAAGTGAGAAGCGAAACTGTCGGCAAATAGAGTGGAACGGTTCTCCAGCCTGGCTCCTTTTGTTATCTGTTCACGATACTCGCCGGAACTCCCCGTGTTTTGCGCATTAATACGGACTTCCGACCAGTAAATTTTTGCATCTGCATTTAACCAGTCGTTGCCCTGCGGGGCGAGTTTATAAGAAAGCTGCGCATCGCGTTGAATTGTTGAACGATCAACCATCGGGTTGCTGCTATCAGAAGCCTCAACAGTCTGCGGATTTTTTGGTTCACGCGCGTCGTTGTTGTAGTAACGCACTAAACCGCTCAGAGACTGGGCTGAATCAATTTGCCAGGTCCCTTTCGCCAGCATGTTATTAATGGACTCGTCATTCGGCGCGGTTTCACCATTGCTCTGGCGTAAATCACCCCGATCGCGACTGGACCAGGCCACAATACCATCCAGATTTTCAGTTCGCCCAAACGCGCTCGCGCCTAATCCCAGGCTATGGTCCCCCGTGCCGCCAGTACCAAAGACACGAAAACCACTGCGTTGTCCTTCCTGCAATAAATCTTTTGCATCGACCGTATCGTAGGAGATCACTCCACCCAGCGCGCCACTGCCATACAGTAATGCTGAAGGTCCGCGAACAATCTCAACACGCTTGATCAGCGCCGGATCGAGAAAAGTGCCATTCAGGTGTCCGGTATCCGTTCCCTGGCGAACACCATCGACAAGAACCAGCACGCCGCGATGATCATAGCCACGCATATTTACATCCTGACCGTTGGTTCGTCCGGTACCATCAAGAGTAATTCCAGGAACATGACGCAGCAGATCGGTGGCTGAAGTAGCCGTTTGATTTTCAGGAGCGGAAGTGTCGATAACGCTGACCATCATAGGCGCTTCGAAGGAACTACGTGCATTCCCGGTTGCCGTAACGGTCATGGTTTCAGTAGCAAAAGCAAATGTTGGCAAGGTGGCAGAAACAGCCAAAGCCAACAAACTCAAACGCAACGAGGTAAATTGCGGACGTGACATAGCGATTCTCCATGAGGAAAATAAAAAATGCTGGCTGCCTGGGTTAATACCGGGGTGGCTGGCGAAAAATAAATTTATTTACAATTCAAATGATTAGATATCACCACGGGAAGCTATTAGCGTATATATCCCGTAAAATTGCCGAATATTTCTGATAATTCAGCAAAAGCACGCCCTCTTTGTCAGGCAAAGTAGTACGCCACGTCTGAAGTGAAGAGTGCTGTGCGTTTTCCCTTACAAAAGATATGATTTTGTTATCCATGATGTCATATTTTGTTAAACTCAAACGTGATAATGAGAATTATTATCGATCAATTTTTTATGATCAAGCTTTTTTTAACCGCCATTAACACAATAAACAGGGGGTTATGAAATCTATCCAGCATCCAGAAAACCATCCTGTGTTTATGACTATCCCCCCACAACCTCATCACAAAACGTTGTCGTTAACAGTGATAATTTTCTCTTCTCTTTGCTCTGCAAGCCGCGATATCTCCGGGTTCTCAGCTTTTTCCCGCGCTGAAATTTAATCGGTAACAAGAACATTAGCTGACGAAGCATCTTGATAAAAATCAAAAATAAATACGCTTGTAACGCCGTGCGTATTGAATCGACGGTTGTATTTCATATATAACTCAAATGATAATCATGATCATTCTCAATTTGATAAGAGTTCTCACATTATGCCAAGGATCATCACCAGGCCGTTTCTTTTTTCCCCACTAACGTTATGTATTTCAGCCGTGGTCTCTGCCGCGAAGACCATGGTAAAACGAAAAAAATTGTTTACGGCATTACTGGCTCTTAGCTGGACTTTTAGCGTAACGGCTGCCGAACGTATCGTGGTCGCAGGAGGATCGCTGACGGAGCTAATCTACGCGATGGGCGCTGGCAAACGCGTGGTTGGTGTCGATGAAACGACATCTTATCCACCAGAAACCGCCAGACTGCCGCATATTGGTTACTGGAAACAACTCAGCAGCGAAGGCATTTTGTCACTTCGCCCGGATAGCGTAATTACCTGGCAGGATGCCGGGCCACAAATTGTGCTCGACCAACTACGAGCGCAGAAAGTCAACGTCGTCACCCTGCCGCGTGTGCCTGCCACCCTTGAGCAGATGTACGCCAACATTCGCCAACTGGCAAAAACGCTACAGGTTCCTGAACAAGGCGAGGCGCTGGTGACACAGATCAACCAACGCCTGGAGCGAGTACAGCAAAACGTGGCGGCCAAAAAAGCCCCGGTTAAAGCCATGTTTATTCTCTCCGCAGGCGGAAGTGCGCCACAGGTTGCCGGTAAAGGCAGCGTCGCGGACGCCATTCTTTCGCTTGCCGGAGCAGAAAACGTCGCTACCCACCAGCAGTACAAAAGCTACAGCGCGGAATCGCTGATTGCGGCTAACCCTGAAGTGATTGTCGTCACCTCACAAATGGTCGATGGCGATATTAATCGGCTACGTTCTATTGCCGGAATTACCCACACCGCCGCCTGGAAGAACCAGCGCATTATCACCGTTGATCAAAACCTGATTCTGGGAATGGGTCCGCGTATTGCTGATGTCGTTGAGTCTTTACACCAGCAGCTTTGGCCGCAATAAATGGATTTAAATCAGACGAATGAACACAAATAACACCCTGGATCTCACGCCACATTTTGCTTTAGACGGTGATCAGCCCTTTAAAGACAGGCGCGCCATGATGCCGTTTCGTGGGGCCATTCCAGTTGCCAAAGAGCAACTGGCACAGACCTGGCAAGAGATGCTCAATCAAACGGTATCACCACGTAAGCGACTGGTTTATCTACACATTCCTTTTTGTGCAACACACTGCACGTTTTGTGGTTTTTATCAGAACCGTTTTAATGAAGATGCGTGTGCTCATTATACCGACGCCCTGATTCGTGAAATAGAACGGGAAGCAGACAGCGTATTGCATCAGTCTGCCCCCATCCACGCGGTCTATTTCGGTGGCGGTACGCCTTCCGCGCTTTCGGCACACGATTTGGCCAGAATCATCACCACATTACGAGAAAAGCTGCCACTGGCCCCTGATTGTGAAATCACTATCGAAGGCCGGGTACTGAATTTTGACGCTGAGCGAATCGATGCTTGCCTTGATGCAGGAGCAAACCGCTTCTCAATTGGTATTCAGTCGTTTAACAGCAAAATCCGCAAGAAAATGGCCCGCACCTCGGATGGCCCAACCGCTATTGCGTTTATGGAAAGCCTGGTCAAACGCGACCGTGCCGCGGTGGTCTGTGACCTGCTGTTTGGTCTGCCGGGTCAGGATGCGCAAACCTGGGGAGAAGATCTGGCTATTGCCCGCGATATCGGTCTCGACGGCGTCGATCTCTATGCGCTCAATGTCCTGCCCAATACACCGCTGGGCAAAGCCGTGGAAAATGGGCGCACTACCGTGCCCTCTCCGGCAGAACGTCGCGATCTTTACCTGCAAGGGTGTGATTTTATGGACGATGCCGGTTGGCGCTGCATCAGTAACAGCCACTGGGGCCGTACCACACGCGAACGCAATCTCTATAACCTGCTGATTAAACAAGGTGCCGATTGTCTGGCCTTTGGTTCTGGAGCCGGTGGTTCGATTAATGGTTACTCCTGGATGAACGAACGCAATCTTCAGACCTGGCATGAATCCGTCGCGGCAGGCAAAAAACCGCTGATGATGATCATGCGTAACGCCGAACGTAACGCGCAGTGGCGTCATACCTTGCAGTCGGGCATTGAAACGGCGCGTGTACCGCTGGACGAACTTACGCCACATGCCGAAAAACTCGCGCCGTTACTGGCCCAGTGGCACCAAAAAGGCTTAAGCCGCGATGCGTCAACGTGTCTGCGGTTGACCAATGAAGGTCGTTTCTGGGCAAGCAACATTTTGCAGTCTCTTAATGAACTGATTCAGGTACTTAATGCGCCAGCAATTGCGCTTGAAAAACCATAACAGGAGTGATTTATGAGCCATGTCTCGTTACAGGAATTTTTGAAAACGGAGCCGGACGGTACGCTGGAGGCGATCGCCGAACAATACAACACCACGCTGCTGGAGGTAGTGAAAAATCTGCCCTCTCCGACTGTTGTGTCAGGTGATAAATTCGATACTGTCTGGGATACCGTCTGCGAATGGGGCAACGTCACCACGTTAGTACATACTGCCGATGTCATCCTCGAATTTAGCGGCGAACTGCCTTCGGGTTTCCACCGCCACGGCTATTTCAACCTACGCGGAAAGCACGGCATGTCCGGGCATATCAAAGCAGAAAACTGCACACATATTGCCTTGATCGAACGTAAATTTATGGGCATGGACACCGCATCCATTCTCTTTTTCAACAAAGAAGGCAGCGCAATGCTGAAAATCTTCCTCGGCAGGGATGACCATCGTCAGCTCCTGAGCGAACAGGTCAGCGCCTTCCATGCTCTGGCAGCATCGTTAAAGGAACACGCCTGATGACGCCGTGGCTACTCTTTGGCGCAGGCGGAAAAGGTGTGGGTGCCAGAACGCTTGAACTGGCGCTGGCGGAACAACGTCCGGTCGTTGCTGTCATTCGTCATGCTGATGCCGCCACGAAACTGGCGCAACAAGGCGTAAAGGTTTTTACAGGCGACGCCTGTGATGCCAGCGTAGTCGCGGCTGCTTGCCGCGCAGCTGGCCCGGATGCGCTTATCATCTCAACAATGGGCGGAGCTCAGGATTATCTGGCGCACAGAACAGTGATTGACGAGGCCGAGAAGGCTGGCATCAGTCGCATGATTCTGGTGACCTCTTTGGGATGCGGCGATAGCTGGCCGTTTTTATCAGAGCGGGCAAAGGCTGCGTTTGGTCAGGCGGTACGGGAAAAAACGCTGGCGGAAAGCTGGTTGCAAACCAGCCAGCTTGATTATGCCATTCTCCGCCCTGGCGGTCTGCTTGATGGTGCGGCAACGGGCAAAGCACAACGGATACAAAATCAGGAGTGTCATGGTTTTGTTCACCGTGCCGATGTCGCCGCACATATCCATGAACTGGCAAATGCGCCAGCACTTAACCAGCAGGTCTACAGTCTGATTGAACCGGACCTGAAACCGGCGTGATCCCCCGGCGCGGTATGTCCGCGCCGTAATGTCGTAACGGAGTTTTGCGTGCTCAAGGATTCACTCTCTTCCGCCAGGGTCTTTATGGGGCTATCACTATTATTGCTCGCTCTGGTGCTGTTTGGTGCCAGTCAGGGAGCGTTAAAGATCAGTTTTGATGCCCTTTTTGATGAGGAATACCGCGATATCTGGCTCAATATTCGTCTACCACGGGTTTTGCTGGCGGTGCTGGTAGGTGCAGCGTTGGCAACCGCCGGGGTAATTATGCAAGGGCTTTTTCGCAACCCAATGGCTGACCCTGGATTACTTGGCGTCAGTAGCGGTTCTGCATTAATGGTTGGCGTTGCTATTGTGCTGCCCTTCTCCTTCCCAGTGGTGCTGGTGCTCTATGAGCAAATGGTGTTTGCCATTGCCGGAAGTTTAGTGGTCTGCACCATCATTTTTCTCATCACGCAGCGCCATCGCGATGGCAGCATGATGCAATTATTACTCGCCGGTATCGCCATCAATGCCCTGTGCGGCGCAGCGATCGGCATCCTGAGCTATATCGGCGATGAGCAGCAGCTACGACAACTCACATTGTGGATGATGGGCAATCTTGGACAGGCGCAATGGCCGACGTTATTGGTTGCCAGTTCATTCATCCTACCGGCCATTATCGCAACAACTTGTCTCGCCGGAACGCTGAATTTACTGCAGCTCGGTGATGAAGAAGCCCACTACCTCGGCGTGAACGTGAAGCGTAAACGCCAGCAATTACTGTTAGTGAGCTCACTGCTCGTTGGTGCTGCCGTATCGGTAAGCGGCATTATCGGCTTTATTGGCCTGGTGATCCCGCATCTGATTCGCATGACTACCGGGGCAAATCACCGCTGGCTAATCCCTTGTTCCGCCCTCGCCGGAGCCTGTTTATTGCTGATGGCAGACACGCTTGCCCGCACGCTGGTACAGCCAGCAGAAATGCCCGTGGGATTATTAACCAGCCTGCTTGGTGGCCCTTATTTTATGTGGTTGATTCTGCGCAACCGGAGGATCACATGATCAGCGCCCAGAATCTGGTTTATAGCCTTCAGGGGCGGCGTCTGACTGATAATGTCTCGCTGACTTTTCCCGGTGGGGAAATTGTTGCCATCCTCGGCCCTAATGGTGCGGGAAAATCTACGCTGCTTCGCCAGCTAACCGGCTATCTTCAACCTGATAGCGGCGAATGTCGGTTGTTTAATAAGCCATTAAATGAATGGTCGATTACTGAACTGGCGAAACACCGGGCCGTGATGCGTCAAAATAGCCACATGGCGTTTCCATTCAGCGTACAAGAAGTTATCCAGATGGGGCGGCATCCGCATCGCACTGGTAATCAGGATAATGAAACAGCACAAATAATGGCGTTATGTGACTGTCAGGCGTTAGCAAACCGCGACTATCGGCAATTATCCGGTGGTGAACAACAGCGCGTGCAATTAGCGCGCCTGCTGGTACAACTCTGGGAACCTACTCCCTCACCGAAATGGTTATTTCTTGATGAACCAACTTCGGCGCTGGATATTCACCATCAGCAGCACTTGTTTCGTTTATTACGCCAGTTAGTTCACGAACGGCAGTTCAATGTTTGTTGCGTATTGCACGATCTAAATCTTGCCGCGCGTTATGCAGACCGTGTTGTATTAATGCAAAAAGGAAAGGTTATCGCAAATGGTAAGCCGCAGGACGTATTGACACAGCAGGCGCTGACCATGCTCTACGGCGCGGATATTACCGTACTTAAAGATCCTGCCAACCATTCACCACTGATCGTCCTCGATCATTAAAACCAACAGGAGTACCGCACTGGTACTCCTGCGAATAAATAACTATACAGATTAGCTAATTGAAACACCTTTCACCCCTGCCATACCTTTTAATAATCGCAACAGATCTTCTATCGACGTCGTGGCATGAAGCTGGATATCAATGGCGACCACTTCATGATCTTCATTTTCCTGCAACGAAACTAAATCCGTTTTTATTTTTTGCTGCTTAAACCAGTCGAGCATTGATACCGTATTACCGTTCACTAATGTCAGCTGTAAATGGTAATTTTTGTTCATCAGGCGGAAGGTTAATTGATGGAAGACTTCCAGCACCAGCAAGGTCATCACTGAACCATAAATACCCAGTTCGTACATACCGCTGCCAATAACCATACCAATGGCGGCGGTCACCCAGATATCCGCTGCCGTCGTCAGACCTACAATATTTTGGTTACGAACGAGAATGTTACCTGCACCGATAAACCCGACGCCCGTCACCACCTGAGCAGCAATACGGCTGGGGTCCAGTCCGACGTGACCTAAAGACAGCACGTCAGCAAAACCATATTTCGAAACAATCATAAACAGGGCGCTTCCCATGCCAATTAATACATGTGTGCGTAACCCTGCTCCTTTGCCGCGCATTTGCCTTTCCATGCCAATAGCGCCACAGGCAATTACCGCAAGTATAAGTCGTATAATAAATTCTGCTGTCATATAAAAATGCAAAAAGGAGCAGCAAGATGGCTCAACTTGCTACTCCTTTTTACTTGTACCTTATTAATTCGGCAAGTCATTAGATGCTTGATTTTTGAAGGTATACAAATTTTTCTGCGGGTTTTTCTTGCAGTATTCGATCACTTTAGGAATTTGAGTGAGATCGGTTTCATTTAAAGTAACGGTATCGCCACCTTTATATACTGTTTCTTCATGCAGCATCCACCACGCAACTGGTGTCATTGCCTTTGGATTCAGATCAATAAATTCCTGGCAGGTCATATCTTTAGCGGATTCATTGGCTGCCAGCGCAGATTGTGCGTTCACCAGTGACAAAGCCGCTACAGCGCCCATAAAAATAAACGCTTTACGGAGAGATGAAATGTTCATTTTGTAACCCATTCAATATAGAGATTATATACAAACAGGAGGAATAGCTGCTTTTAAAGAAGATATTCCGGCCTGTTCAATATGCAAGGAAATACGATGTAACGCATTCCCGGAATTACATATCTTTCTTAATTTTGTCCCATTCGCCTTTAACTTTATCTTTAAAGCTGGCTTTTTTATCCTGAGTACAAGCCTGAACGATAGCTGGGGTTACGGTTGCAATACCCTGAACATCTAAAACCGCATCTTCTGGTTTATCTTTGTTGTTCAGTGCTTCAGCAAAACCAACTGCAGTTGGCTGGAAGGATTCGTCCACAGCCAGGAAATCTTCACAGGTCCAGGAGTTGACCGGTTTTTTGTTATCAGCTGCTTTTTGTGCATCCGCTGCATTGCTCACTACTGGCAGAAGAAGCAGACCACCAAGAATAACGCCTAATACTTTTTTCATCGTAATATCCTCAACTATAAAGTGAAAGAGCCGTCACGAATCAATTTCGACACTGAGGTTATAACCTGGTTTTCTGTATATGTCATGTTGATGGAAAATATCAAAATCAGATATTTTTATTTCAATACAATGAGTTACAGATGCATCAGATACTGTAATTAGGAAATTTTTATTAAATCGACTGCATTCTTACACGCGTTTTTGGCATAGATTGATAGCAGGGGATTTTCTTCTTAATTTTATAGGGTGGTTCTATGTTATATATAGATAAGGCAACAATTTTGAAGTTTGATCTGGAGATGCTTAAAAAACATCGCAGAGCAATCCAGTTTATTGCCGTGCTGCTGTTTATCGTCGGGTTGCTGTGTATCAGTTTTCCGTTCGTCTCTGGCGATATTTTAAGCACAGTAGTGGGTGCATTATTAATCTGCTCGGGTATTGCGCTTATTGTCGGGTTATTCAGCAACCGCAGTCATAATTTCTGGCCGGTATTATCCGGTTTCCTCGTCGCAGTCGCCTATTTATTGATCGGCTATTTCTTCATCCGCGCACCAGAGCTGGGCATTTTTGCCATTGCGGCATTTATTGCCGGTTTGTTCTGTGTGGCAGGGGTTATTCGCCTGATGAGTTGGTATCGTCAGCGTTCAATGAAAGGCAGTTGGCTACAGCTCGTTATTGGTGTGCTGGATATCGTCATTGCCTGGATATTCCTTGGTGCTACGCCGATGGTGTCGGTAACGCTGGTTTCCACACTGGTGGGAATTGAACTGATATTTAGCGCCGCCAGTCTGTTCAGCTTCGCCAGTTTGTTCGTTAAAAAGCAATAATTATCCCTATTTCCACTTGGATCATAGTCACATTAAGTGACTATGATCCAGTTAATACTCTCTTAGCTATACAGTGTTTCAGTTCAATTACGCACTATCATTGAAACAATTGCCTGCTGTTGATTATTTCAACCTACTGAATTTAATCTGATTTTTTCATTCCATGGCAAATTAGCCATTTCAAACATTATCATGGCTGATATTTTCCGTGGTCAGGTTTAATGTTTTAAAAGTGCTGTGGGAAAGTGAACAAAGAGTTCCGTAAGCGTTGATGCTATAGGCGGTTAAATAAGTAATCCGGGTTCATTTTTTTGCAACTGGCGTTGATTACATTGCATAAATATCCGTGTCTCCAGACGCTATATAAAAACCTGAAGACATGAATGAGTTATTTAATCAGGTAATTTCAATGCGTTAAAAGAAAGCTGGCAATCCAATTGCCAGCCTAAGTCGAAACAAGGAGACTCGATATTTAAATCGGATTACATTTTAACTTTAGTAATATTCTTCAGAGATCACAAACTGGTTATTGATAACTTATTCTTGGGCAGTAATCCGCAAAAGTTAACCTTTTGTTTACTGGTTACAAACTGATAACAACCAGGAATCTTACTTAGGATCAATATATGGAGTGCGTGATGGATAAATCTGAAGTATTGATTAGTGTTAATAGACGTATTAGTTCACGAAGGGCAAAGTTCTTATAGGCGTTTACTATATTGAACAACGATTCGGACAAGGATGTAAATAATGAAAAGGATGACATGTTCGAAACGATAACGGCTAAGGAGCAAGTTATGATTTTTCTCATGACGAAAGATTCTTTTCTTTTACAGGGCTTTTGGCAGTTGAAAGATAATCACGAAATGATAAAAATCAATTCCCTGTCAGAGATCAAAAAAGTAGGCAATAAACCCTTCAAGGTTATCATTGATACCTATCACAATCATATCCTTGATGAAGAAGCGATTAAATTTCTGGAGAAATTAGATGCCGAGAGAATTATTGTTTTGGCACCTTATCACATCAGTAAACTAAAAGCTAAAGCGCCTATTTATTTTGTCAGCCGTAAAGAAAGTATCAAAAATCTTCTTGAGATTACTTATGGTAAACACTTGCCCCATAAGAATTCACAACTATGTTTTTCACATAATCAGTTCAAAATTATGCAACTGATTCTGAAAAACAAAAATGAAAGCAATATCACGTCAACGCTCAACATTTCGCAACAAACATTAAAGATTCAGAAATTCAACATTATGTACAAGCTGAAATTAAGACGTATGAGCGACATCGTCACCCTGGGTATCACATCTTATTTTTAGTAAGGACATAAGCAACTGAAATTGATGGCTGGCATGACGAGGGATGCAGATGCTGATTTCAATACCCCCGGTGATTATTGAAGGAGAGACGAAAACGACTTTATTCCCCTGGTATGTGTATCCACCAGTAGAACCCTTCGTTGCCCGAATGCTGGCAGAAACTGTTGGCAGAACGGCAACATTTTTTTTGTCGTTGACCTCACCATGTCGATCACTGTGCTTGCATCCCATCTTACTGGCTGACAACCCCACTATGCCGCTGGTCTGTAAATCCCTCATATCTCTCCTCGCGCGCAATTTAAAGAACCGTTATTTCTCAAGAATTTTCAGGGACTAAAATGAACAGAAGAAGAAAACTGTTAATACCGTTGTTATTCTGCGGCGCGATGCTCACCGCCTGCGATGACAAATCGGCGGAAAACGCCGCCGCCATGACGCCTGAGGTCGGTGTCGTCACACTCTCCCCCGGTTCGGTCAATGTGTTGAGCGAATTGCCTGGTAGAACCGTTCCTTATGAAGTTGCCGAGATACGTCCCCAGGTGGGCGGTATTATCATTAAACGCAACTTTATCGAAGGCGATAAAGTGAACCAGGGCGATTCGCTGTATCAGATTGATCCTGCGCCTTTACAGGCAGAGCTGAACTCCGCCAAAGGCTCGCTGGCGAAAGCGCTCTCTACCGCCAGCAATGCCCGCATCACCTTTAACCGCCAGGCATCGTTGCTGAAGACCAACTACGTTAGCCGTCAGGATTACGACACCGCGCGCACCCAGTTGAATGAAGCAGAAGCCAATGTCACCGTCGCCAAAGCGGCTGTTGAACAGGCGACTATCAACCTGCAATACGCAAATGTCACCTCGCCGATTACGGGCGTCAGCGGGAAATCGTCGGTGACCGTCGGCGCACTCGTTACCGCTAATCAGGCAGATTCGCTGGTTACCGTACAACGTCTGGACCCGATTTATGTCGATCTCACGCAGTCGGTGCAGGATTTCTTGCGCATGAAAGAAGAGGTCGCCAGTGGGCAAATCAAACAGGTTCAGGGCAGTACGCCAGTACAGCTCAATCTGGAAAATGGTAAACGTTACAGCCAGACTGGCACGCTGAAATTCTCCGACCCAACGGTAGATGAAACCACGGGCTCCGTGACGTTACGGGCGATTTTCCCCAACCCAAATGGTGACTTGCTGCCTGGCATGTATGTCACGGCATTAGTGGATGAAGGTAGCCGCCAGAATGTATTACTGGTGCCGCAGGAAGGCGTCACCCACAACGCCCAGGGTAAAGCAACGGCACTCATTCTGGATAAAGACGATGTCGTGCAGCTACGCGAAATTGAAGCCAGCAAAGCCATCGGCGACCAGTGGGTTGTCACCTCTGGCTTGCAGGCTGGCGATCGGGTGATCGTTTCCGGTTTGCAACGCATTCGTCCGGGTATCAAAGCACGAGCAATTTCCTCCAGCCAGGAAAACGCCAGCACCGAATCGAAACAATAACGTTGCAGGCTTAAGGGGACTTTCATGGCTAACTATTTTATTGATCGCCCGGTTTTTGCCTGGGTACTTGCCATTATTATGATGCTTGCAGGTGGTCTGGCGATCATGAACTTACCGGTTGCGCAGTATCCGCAGATTGCGCCACCGACCATTACCGTCAGCGCTACCTATCCAGGTGCCGATGCGCAAACGGTAGAAGACTCGGCCACTCAGGTGATTGAGCAAAATATGAATGGGCTTGATGGCCTGATGTACATGTCTTCAACCAGTGATGCGGCGGGTAATGCCTCTATTACTCTGACCTTCGAGACTGGGACATCGCCTGATATCGCACAGGTTCAGGTGCAAAATAAACTGCAACTCGCTATGCCTTCATTACCTGAAGCGGTGCAGCAGCAGGGGATTAGCGTCGATAAGTCGAGCAGTAATATCCTGATGGTAGCGGCGTTTATTTCTGATAACGGCAGCCTCAACCAGTACGATATCGCCGACTATGTAGCGTCTAATATCAAAGACCCGCTAAGCCGTACCGCGGGCGTTGGTAGCGTACAGCTCTTTGGTTCCGAGTACGCCATGCGTATCTGGCTGGACCCGCAAAAACTCAATAAATATAACCTGGTACCTTCCGATGTTATTTCCCAGATTAAGGTGCAAAACAACCAGATTTCCGGTGGTCAACTGGGTGGCATGCCACAGGCGGCAGACCAGCAACTGAACGCCTCGATCATTGTGCAGACGCGTCTGCAAACGCCGGAAGAATTTGGCAAAATCCTGTTGAAAGTTCAGCAAGATGGTTCGCAAGTGCTGCTGCGTGATGTCGCCCGCGTCGAACTTGGGGCGGAAGATTATTCCACCGTGGCGCGCTATAACGGCAAACCTGCTGCCGGGATCGCCATCAAACTGGCTACCGGAGCAAACGCCCTGGATACCTCGCGAGCGGTGAAAGAGGAGCTGAACCGTTTATCAGCCTATTTCCCCGCAAGCCTGAAGACGGTTTATCCTTACGACACCACACCGTTTATCAAAATTTCTATTCAGGAAGTTTTCAAAACGCTGGTTGAGGCTATCATCCTCGTCTTCCTGGTCATGTATCTGTTTTTGCAGAATTTCCGCGCCACAATCATCCCGACGATTGCCGTACCGGTGGTTATTCTCGGGACGTTTGCGATCTTGTCGGCGGTCGGTTTCACCATCAACACGTTAACTATGTTCGGGATGGTGCTGGCGATAGGGTTACTGGTGGATGACGCCATCGTGGTGGTGGAGAACGTCGAGCGTGTCATTGCGGAAGATAAGCTACCGCCGAAGGAAGCGACGCATAAATCGATGGGGCAGATCCAACGTGCGCTGGTCGGGATTGCCGTTGTTCTTTCCGCAGTGTTTATGCCGATGGCCTTTATGAGCGGTGCGACCGGGGAGATCTACCGCCAGTTCTCCATCACGCTGATCTCCTCCATGCTGCTTTCAGTATTTGTAGCAATGAGCCTGACCCCTGCCCTGTGCGCCACCATTCTGAAAGCCGCGCCGGAAGGCGGTCATAAACCTAACGCCCTGTTCGCACGCTTCAACACGCTGTTTGAAAAATCAACTCAGCACTATACCGATAGCACCCGCTCGCTGTTGCGTTGTACCGGTCGCTACATGGTGGTCTACCTCCTGATTTGCGCCGGGATGGCGGTGCTGTTCCTGCGCACGCCGACCTCTTTCTTACCAGAAGAGGATCAGGGGGTATTTATGACCACCGCGCAGTTACCTTCCGGTGCCACCATGGTTAACACCACGAAAGTGCTACAACAGGTGACGGATTATTATCTGACAAAAGAGAAAAATAATGTTCAGTCGGTGTTTACCGTTGGTGGCTTTGGCTTCAGTGGTCAGGGGCAAAACAACGGTCTGGCGTTTATCAGCCTCAAGCCGTGGTCTGAACGTGTCGGCGAGGAAAACTCGGTTACCGCGATTATTCAGCGGGCAATGATTGCGCTAAGCAGTATCAATAAAGCCGTCGTCTTCCCGTTCAACTTACCCGCGGTGGCTGAACTGGGTACCGCGTCAGGTTTTGATATGGAACTGCTGGACAACGGTAACCTGGGGCACGAAAAACTAACCCAGGCGCGAAACGAGCTGTTATCACTGGCAGCGCAATCACCGAATCAGGTCACCGGGGTTCGCCCGAACGGCCTGGAAGATACGCCGATGTTCAAAGTGAACGTCAACGCTGCGAAAGCCGAGGCTATGGGCGTGGCGCTGTCTGATATCAACCAGACAATTTCCACCGCCTTCGGCAGCAGCTACGTGAACGACTTCCTCAACCAGGGGCGGGTGAAAAAAGTGTATGTCCAGGCAGGCACGCCGTTCCGTATGTTGCCGGATAACATCAACCAATGGTATGTACGCAACGCCTCTGGCACGATGGCACCGCTTTCTGCCTACTCGTCTACCGAATGGACCTATGGTTCACCGCGACTGGAACGCTACAACGGCATCCCGTCAATGGAGATTTTAGGTGAAGCGGCGGCCGGGAAAAGTACCGGTGACGCCATGAAATTTATGGCAGACCTGGTCGCTAAACTTCCGGCTGGCGTCGGCTACTCATGGACCGGACTGTCGTATCAGGAAGCGTTATCCTCAAACCAGGCTCCCGCGCTATATGCCATTTCACTGGTCGTGGTGTTCCTCGCCCTCGCCGCACTTTATGAAAGCTGGTCAATTCCGTTCTCGGTGATGTTGGTTGTTCCGTTAGGCGTCGTTGGCGCATTACTGGCCACCGATCTACGCGGCTTAAGTAATGACGTCTACTTCCAGGTTGGTTTGCTGACCACCATCGGGCTTTCCGCCAAAAACGCCATCCTGATTGTCGAATTTGCCGTTGAGATGATGCAGAAAGAAGGGAAAACGCCGATAGAGGCGATCATCGAAGCGGCGCGAATGCGTTTACGCCCAATCCTGATGACCTCTCTGGCCTTTATTCTCGGCGTGCTGCCGCTGGTTATCAGTCATGGTGCCGGTTCTGGCGCGCAAAACGCGGTAGGTACCGGCGTAATGGGCGGGATGTTTGCCGCAACAGTGCTGGCAATTTACTTTGTTCCGGTCTTTTTCGTTGTAGTGGAACATCTCTTTGCCCGCTTTAAAAAAGCGTAACGTGTAAATGAGAGTAAGGTTGAACGTGAAGGTTCAGCCTTACTCTTTCCTGCTAACCATTCACCACTCAACAACCAGCTAACCGTCAGGAATACCAGGCTTAGTACACAGCACTGAAAGTAGAAACCACTCCAGCCATTCGTCATCAATTTGAACAGCACAATACTGACCCACATTCCCGTAATCGTATGAATTGTCAGCTTAATAATCCCAAACATGCCGAGTCTTTTCCTCCTGAAAATACCTATACCGCCTGGCAAACTGCGAAAGAGAACTAGCCGGTAGCCCGGCAGAAATCATCAGGGAAGAGTTTCACATGAAGCAGGTGTGAGATCCTGACCAATATTCAAATGCAAAATATGTCAGGAAAAGGTACCTGGCGAATGTTGCGCAAACTGATGTGGTGTTACACCATAATATTGTCGAAATGTGTTTATAAAGTACGACGTACTGCTATAGCCACATTTTTCCGCAATAGTATGCAGAGGAATTTGACGTAACTCGAGTAATCGTCTGGCCATCGACATCCTGGAGGCGAGTAATATTTTACTGAAACAGGTATTTTCATCCTGCAACTTTTTTTTGATGAGACTCTCGCTGGTATACATTCTTTCCGCAATATCGCGCAGATACCAACGTTTGGCGATATCAAAGCTAATAAGGCGTTCAACTTTTCCTGAAACAGTACTGATACTATTGAAAAGTAAGGGGATCAGTTCTTTCTTATGAGAAAACATCGATAAACAGGAAAGATAGAGCATTTTGCTCAGTATCGGCGAATTTACCCCGGAGTCATTGAAACTATCAAAAATCGCCGTCACCAGCGGCATGGGGGGTGACTGGTTAATTAACAGACGGTCTTTGCTATGTAACCCTAAATTGCGTGGTATCTGACGAATATTTTGTAAGTAATGGCAAACTGTCAGCTCATCGATATCCAGTCGTCGTGTATCCGGTGAACAAAACGCAAAATCGTCTGCCAAATTTTTATCCAGCAGCAGGATACTCTCGTTATGCAACGATATTTTTTGCTGTTCATGATAAATATCGAATGAACGACGAACGAGGATCACCGAGCAGACATGAGTCATGACTATCCCTTATATTTCATTACTGCGATTATTTCAATTTCAGTATACTAATGAAATGATGCCAGACTGTTTCTTAGCGCAAAAACTGCCAGATTTGGTAGGACCAAAATTTATCCACAAAGTAGTTTTGCATAACAGTTAATTGACAATAAGTAAATGCAACACGAATATATTTTCGCACAGCGTATAGCTTATGTTTATAAAAAAATGGCTGATCTTATTTCCAGTAAAAGTTATATTTAACTTACTGAGAGCACAAAGTTTCCCGTGCCAACAGGGAGTGTTATAACGGTTTATTAGTCTGGAGACGGCAGACTATCCTCTTCCCGGTCCCCTATGCCGGGTTTTTTTTATGTCTGAGTAAAACTCTATAATCTTATTCCTTCCGCAGAACGGTCAGTGCCGTAAAAATTCCCTTGCGCAGCTATACTTGCCGCCGGGCCACAGTTCGGTAATTCCTGCGCCGATCGCTCCTGATACTCTGTGGGCGTCATCCCATAATAATTTCGAAAAACGTAAATGAAATACGACACGCTGTGATATCCACAGGATACTGCAACTCGCTTAATTGAAACCCCATATATAACAATAAGTTGTAAAGCACGCTGCATCCTACACTCAGTAAGCAACTGTGAATATGACGTACCTTCTTCGCGCAATTTTTTCTTTAACAGGCTTGGACTCATCAACAATTCGCTAGCGATTCGGGCTAATGTCCACTCATGGGCGATATTATTATTGATGACCGTACAAACTCGTGTTCGCATATTCGGTTGCAACACGTTCAGAAGTAACGGTATAAACTGCGTATCCTCAAGAAAAACAGATAACAACGCAAAGATTAATGCCCTTTTACGTAGCATTTCTGCATAGCGAAGATTCTTATTCTGCGACAGTTGCGCAACTTCCTGAAAAACAGGAATATCTCTGATACAGTGATGAACGAGTAATGAAGGAGCTTTTTTATGTGCATGAAGTTTTAATGCCTCCTCCTTGAGCATCGGGAGAAATAATGAAAGCGTGTCTCTTGAAACTAATACGAAATTCTCAACACACTTATCCACTTGAATTTGGCTTGCATCCGCAAAAACCAGATCACGGTAATGACTCCAACTTATTGATAGTGTTTTATGTTCAGATAATGCCCGATGACTTTGTCATGCAGCTCCACCGATTTTGAAAACGACAGCGACTTCCGTCCCAGCCGTGCCAGGTGCTGCCTCAGATTCAGGTTATGCCGCTCAATTCGCTGCGTATATCGCTTGCTGATTACGTGCAGCTTTCCCTTCAGG